>CAIRGA010000206.1 GCA_903877935.1 uncultured Hyphomicrobiales bacterium | reverse complement strand
TTTGTGAATCCCTTTAATGGGTCTTGAGCCTAGGACCCAACAATCTAAAAAATAAGGCTAATGTCTGAAACTTCCTGACATTAGCCTTATAGCGTGAGATAGATCTAATGGGTTGCTTATCAGTAATCCATACCGCCCATGCCGCCGCCCATTGGCATTGCTGGCTTGTCCTTTGGCGTTTCAGCGATCATAGCTTCGGTCGTGATTAAGAGACCAGCAACGGATGCTGCATCCTGAAGCGCGGTACGAACAACCTTTGCTGGATCAACGATTCCAGCGTCTAGCATGTCGACATATTCTTCGGTCTGAGCGTTGAAACCGAAGGTCTGTGACTTATTCTCGTGGATCCTGTTAACGACGATCGAGCCTTCGACACCAGCGTTTTCAACGATCTGACGAATGGGGGCTTCAAGCGCCTTCATCACGATGTTAATGCCGGCCTGAACGTCTGGATTTTCAGACTTTAACTTCGCAACAGCAATCTTTGCACGTAAAAGTGCAATGCCGCCGCCCGGAACGATGCCTTCTTCAACCGCTGCTCGGGTTGCATTGAGCGCATCATCAACGCGATCCTTCTTTTCCTTGACTTCGACTTCCGTCACACCGCCGACGCGGATCACAGCAACGCCACCGCCAAGCTTGGCAAGACGCTCTTGGAGCTTCTCGCGATCATAATCAGAGGTGGTATCTTCGATCTGAGCCTTAATCTGGTTCACGCGGCCTTCGATGTCTTTTTTCTTGCCCGAACCATCAATGATGGTAGTGTTTTCCTTGTCGATACGCACCTTCTTGGCGCGGCCGAGCATGGCAAGGGTCACGCTTTCGAGCTTGATGCCGAGGTCTTCTGCAATCAACTCACCGGCGGTAAGGGTTGCGATGTCCTCCAGCATAGCCTTGCGGCGATCGCCAAACCCTGGAGCCTTAACGGCAGCAACCTTTAGGCCTCCACGGAGCTTGTTGACAACGAGGGTAGCAAGCGCTTCGCCTTCAACGTCTTCAGCTATGATCAGTAAAGGCTTGCCGGTCTGAACGACCGCTTCAAGCACGGGCAGCATAGCCTGAAGCGAGGAAAGCTTCTTTTCGTGAATGAGGATGTAGGGATCGTCGAGCTCGACGGTCATCTTGTCGGCATTGGTGATGAAGTATGGCGAGAGATAGCCACGGTCGAACTGCATGCCCTCAACGATATCGATCTCTGTTTCAGCCGTCTTGGCTTCTTCAACTGTGATCACGCCTTCATTTCCAACCTTCTGCATTGCTTTCGCAATCATATTACCAATAAGTGCATCGCCATTCGATGAGATCGTCCCGACTTGGGCGACTTCATCGGAAGACTTTACCTTCTTGGCGCGAGCCGTGATGTCCTTAACCGCTACTTCGACAGCCATGTCGACGCCGCGCTTCAAATCCATCGGGTTCATTCCAGCGGTAACATATTTTACACCTTCGCGAACGATGGCCTGCGCGAGAATTGTTGCGGTGGTCGTGCCGTCCCCTGCTTTATCATTGGTCTTAGAAGCGACTTCGCGCAGCATCTGTGCGCCCATGTTTTCGAACTTATCTTCAAGCTCGATGTCCTTGGCAACCGTCACACCATCCTTTGTGATGCGCGGGGAACCATAGGACTTATCAATAACAACGTTACGGCCTTTTGGACCGAGTGTTACTTTTACGGCATTAGCAAGGATGTCGACACCGCGCAGCATGCGGTCGCGGGCATCAGAGCCGAAGTGAACCTGTTTGGCAGCCATAGTAATCTGCTCCTTTGAGCGTAAAAAGAATGAGAAAAACTATATAAAGTGAGGCTTATTTGCCGATTACGCCCATAATATCGGACTCTTTCATGATCAGCAGGTCGACGCCGTCAATCTTGACTTCGGTGCCAGACCATTTGCCGAATAGGATCTTATCACCTTTCTTAACATCAAGAGGGACGAGATTGCCGTGTTCATCACGAGAGCCTGACCCAACAGCGGCGATTTCGCCTTCTTGTGGCTTCTCCTTCGCGCTATCAGGGATGATAATACCACCCTTGGTCTTCTCATCAGACTCGAGGCGGCGGACGACCACGCGGTCATGCAGTGGGCGAAATTTCATATGATTATTCCTTTGTCACTAAATAATGCGTACTTCTAAAAATATACGAGTGCATGTCATTAGCACTCAATTGAGGAGAGTGCTAATGATGATTTCAATGTCTGGCTGAGGGGCTCATGTTAAAACTTAACATGGCTATATTTGAGGCGAGGGCCCCGTGAAGTGAGATAATTATCCCCGCTACCTCAGAAAACGCCGATGATTGGGCAGAAGCGATGCGAATGGCTTGAACAGGTAGATGGATCCAAATAAGAGGAAAAGTTCTCAGACGAAGACGAATTACCTCATAATTTCAATGACATAAACGTTATCTGCTTCATCTCCACTGGCGCGCCAATAAAACGATCATATTCAAATCTTGGTCATCCAAATCTTGGTCATCCAAATCTTGGTCATCCAAATCTTGGTCATGGCGGGAAAAAGATCGTCGATCGTCCTTCAACGGGACAGGTCGCTCTCCACGCCATCCTCATGGGCAGCCAGGGCGTAACGGTATCGGTCCCTCTTATTCGGGGTCCGCACCTTGTGTAGGGGCTGCCGTCGCTTCAGGCAGCGATCGGCTATGGTTCACATCAGGAGGTTGCCGTTTCGCCGCGCCCATAGACCAGGAGCATGGAGATAATTACCAAGCCATAAATGATCTGACGACCCGCTTCCGGCATTTCCATAATGGAAAGCACGCTGTTCAAAAGAACAATCAGGATGACGCCAACAACGGTGCCCAGATAGCGGCCACGGCCGCCTAGAATATTCGTGCCCCCGATGACCACGGCAGCAATCGCGGGCAGCACATAGGCGTCGCCCATGCCTTGATAGGCCTTCGTAGAATATCCCGCCAAGAGAACACCTGCCAAGCTCGCCAGCACCGAGCATAAAATAAAGGCGATGATCGTCACGCGCTTTGTTGGCACGCCGGAGAGATAGGCGGCGGCTTCTTTATTGCCGATCGCATAAATGGATCTTCCGAAGGACGTCCGCCGAAGCATGATCACGATGAGAATCGAGACAGCGAGCCAAACAAAAATCGCGTGCGGAATACCAAAGGTACGCTCGGCCGCAATATAGCGCATCAGATCCGTCGCTTTTGTCTGAGGTGCAAAGCCCCCGGTCTGCGCCACCATTAGTCCGCGCATCACGGCATTCACACCAAGCGTGAAAATCATCGATGGAATTCGCAAATAGGCCACACCAAGGCCATTCACCGTGCCGACCAACAGGCCAACCGCAAGGGCCGCCGGCAAGGCCCACTCGCCACCAACCGCCGTTGCGGTCATGGCGCCGGCCGCCAAGGTCCAAGGCACCGAAAGGTCGATCTGCGAGATCAGGATCACCAACATCATGCCGGCAGCAACAATGCCAAGGAAAGATCCGATTTGAAGCTGCTGGATCAGATAGGTCGGTGAGAATAACGGAGCCGAACCAAAACGCTCAAGCGTATAGACCGTTCCGGCCAGCAAAATAACCAGAATAAACGTCGCAGCAATCGCGATAGGTTTATCATCACGCGATAGCCGTGAGAGCGAGAAACTTTTGATCATATCAATCACCGGAACAACTCCAGCTGGTTTTTAACGCGGAGGATGCTCAGGGCACCAAGGCTGACGGCGGCAAGAAGAACGAGGCCTTCAAAAAGCGGTTGCAGCAGGGGGGCAATATCGAACACGCGGAAATTGAAAGAGATCACTTTCAAAATCAACGTACCAAAGATTGATCCGATCGCACCGCCGGTGCCGCCCAACAAGGACGTTCCACCAATCACGACGGATGCAATCGACGACAGCGTATAGGCCCCTGCCATCGGAATATCCGCATTACCCGATGAGGTTTGAATGGCCATAAAGATACCGCCAATACCCGCGAACAATCCCGCCATTGTAAAGGCCGCAAGCTTGCCGCCTGCAATGTTCAAGCCTGACATATAGGCTGCACCCTCCGCCGAGCCGATGGCATAGACGGTACGCCCCGTCACCGAACGCCGGAACGGGACCCATGTCACAAGGGCGACAAGGACCAAGAGCACCAGCGCCGTAGGCACACCCGCAATCGGTTGGAACCACGCGGCCTTGCCATCGTCAAAGATGCCCACGGTCTCGGCGAAGTCACCAAGCGCATTTGTCATCGCCCAGTTGATATCTTCGTTAATTTTTCCGCCCGGAATAGGCCTTAAAAACAAAGCCAGTCCCATATAAACGGCACCCGTTGCAAGCGTTGCAATGATCGGTTGAATGCGACCGAACACAACAACACAGCCATTGACGAAACCCGCCAAGGCACCCGCCAGCAAACAGGCGATAATGCCGAAGCCGACGCTTGGTCCCGTTCCTTCCAAAAGATGGCTCGCCAAGCAATCGACCAAGGTCATCACGGCGCCAACCGACAGATCAAGTCCACCTAATAAGACGGGTACCGTCTGGGCCATTGCCAACATCGCGAGTGAGAAAACCTCGTTCGAGTTTTGCACCAAAACTTGCGATGAGAAGCCCTTTGGATGGGCTAAATGATAAAGGAAATACACGATGACAAACAGAATAACGGAGATAAAGAACCCCATATTCTGACGGATCCGGAGACCCCAATCGGAATGCTTAGTGGCCGACATGCGCGCCTCCTTCAGTTTTTTGGCCCGCTATATTGAGCGAAGCGGCAACGATATTTTTTTCATTAATCGCGTCGCCCTGAAGCTCGGAAATGATGCGTCCGTCATAGAGAATCGAAACGCGATCACACGAGCCGATCAATTCATCATAATCGGTTGAATAAAACAGGATCGCCGCACCCTCGTCCGCCAATTCGCGCAGCAGGCGATAAATTTCTTGTTTCGTCCCGACATCGATACCGCGCGTCGGATCATTGAGTAGAATCACGTCTGGTCGCGTCATCAGCCATTTCGCAATGACAACTTTTTGCTGGTTGCCACCCGACAAGGTTGAAACGGCATCATCAGGGCTACCAATCTTGATTTTCAAGCGCTTGATCGCATCGGCGACGGAGGCGGATACTTTCGTTTCATCAACAAAAATGCCCGACGATAATTCATCAAGCGACGCAATCACCAGATTTTCTGCAATCGACATCGGCAGCATCAAGCCTTCGGTCTTCCGGTCTTCCGGCACCAAGGCAATGCCGCCGCCTGCCGATTTGGCGGCAATCGGTGAATTCAGCTTTTGGACGACGCCATCAATCAGAACATCGCCCTTGACCTGTTTCAAAACACCAAACAGCGAAAGGAGAAGTTCCTTCTGACCTTGACCATCGAGACCACCAAGACCAACAATTTCGCCACGTCCAATAGAGAGCGAAACATCATGCAAGCGATTTTCCCACGACAGATTTCGAATCTCGAGCAAAGGTTTGCGAATTTCGTACGCTGGCTTTGGCGGGAAATGCGCCGAAATTTCGCGTCCAATCATCAATTGGACAATCTCGTCATTGCTGCGAGCGCCCTTCATAAAGGTTTCAATGTGCCGACCATTACGGAACACCGAGGCGTCATCCGCCAGCGCCTCAATTTCATGCATGCGATGGGAAATATAAAGAATTGCAACACCCTCGGCTTTCAGCCGTGCGAGCATCGCATATACTTTTTCAACGTCCGAACTTGTTAAAGCAGACGTTGCTTCATCGAGAATCAAAATCTTTGGTTTCTTGCCGAGTGCTTTTGCAATCTCGACCATCTGGCGGCGTGAAAGCGGCAGGTCACGAATACGCATCATCGGATTGACGTCTTCACATCCGATGGTCGCCAAGAGCTCTTCCGCACGAAGCCGCTGAGCCTTGGCATCGATGAGGCCAAATTTACGCGGTGGCGATGAAATCGAAATATTGTCGGAAACGGTAAGGTCCGGCATCAACGACAATTCTTGGAAAATACAAACAATGCCCGCTTCATTGGCCGCCGCCGGCGACCGGAAGTGAACGGCGGCTCCATCAAGTGTCATGGAGCCTTCATCGGGTTGAACGACACCCGAAATAATCTTGATCAGCGTCGATTTACCGGCACCATTTTCGCCGAGCACCGCATGCACTCGACCACGGCCGCAGCTGAAACTGACATCTTGAAGGGCTTTTACACCACCATAGCGTTTGGAGATGCCTTTTAGAACGAGCAAATCATCGGCGTCACGAATCGTCATGGCAAACCACTGGGTAATCGATGCAAGGAATAAGGCGATAAAGAAACCCGGACCGCCAATCGTAGCGATCCGGGCCTTTTTTTCGTTCGCTTACTGCGAGTTCTTCTCGTCCTTCGCCATAATTTCTGGCGCAGAAATGTTCACGCCGCATGGGCCGAACTCGTTCGTCGTGAAGAAGTTATCGGTCAGGTTAGACCAATAATTCACGCCGTCCTTCAAGGTGGTGTAGTCACCGCCTGGGATCGGGATCGAGATCAGCTGTGGCATTGGGTTGCCCTTAAGCGCCGAAATCGCAGCCTTCATCGAGATAGCAACAAGGCCTGGTGACTGACCAAGCGAAAGACCCTTGAGGCCGTCCTTCTGATGCTCGACGATCAATTTGCGGAAACCGTTCTCGGATTCGCCAGCGACTGGAACGAAGGGGTGCTTCGCATCCATCATAGCGCGGACAACGCCGGTCGATCCGCCCTGAACGAAGATGCCGTCGAACTTGCCATGAACGGCAATCGCGTCAGCGGTAACCTTCTGAGCCGTACCGTCATCCCAGTTTCCAACAACTTCAACGATCTGGAACTTGTTGCCATCAGCTTCCATAACTTTCCGGAAACCAACGTGGCGATCACGGTCAACCGAGTTGCCTGGCAAGCCACGCACTTCGAGGATTTTGCCTTCCTTCTTGCCGATTTCTTTCATCAAGAATTCTGCAGGAATACGGCCGAGATCGGTCTGATTCTCATTGACCATCATGACCTTGTCCGTGTCGAGCACGTTGTCGAAAGGAACAACAACGACATTGTTCTTGTCGGCAAGCTTGATCACACGATCAAAACCTTCAGGGGAAACAGCGATGGTAACAATCGCGTCGTAGCCTTGGTTGATAAAGTCTTCCATCGCACCGAGCTGAGCTGCAACGTCGGTACCCGTGGAAATAACCTTCAATTCCTTGATGTCACCCTTAACGCCAGGCTGTTCAGCGAAGGCCTTGGCCGTCTTGATCATCTGAATGCGCCAAGTGTTACCAACGAAGCCGTTCACGATCGCGATGCGATATGGACCTGGCTTCTTGTCCCACTGGAAATATTTCGTTTGGTCGGTCCATGGCTTAAAGCAAGCTGGCTCTGCGCCTGGTCCTGAAACAATCTTCGGTCCTGCAAAGGCCGAAGTGGCAGCCAACATGGCTGCCCCTGCTGCCAATGGCAGCACGAACTTATTGATAAACATAGGTTTCACTCCCCGTATATGTTGCCGCATTTTCGTCCCAGCACGGTGCGGCATTCCCGTGCAGGAATTCTTAGTTCCACACTTAAGTCGCAATCCGTAAAAAACACAATAGGCTTGGGATGCAATTCTGGCATGCAACGCAAAAAACGTAAGCCTGTTCAAAAAAGATGAAATTCACAAACTTTTATTTTTGATGGATCAAAATTTCAGTCTTCACTAAAGGAGAGTGTGGCCAAGCTATCGTTTTCAACGTCGTTGCTGACCGCTCAATCGCGTCGCGCGTCAATACGTAGTTTAGGCGCTTATACCGCCCCTCTTTCAACCCTAGTTTAGGGCGGCGTTGCCTAACCATCAAACGGTATGGCCACCGATCTCTTTCCGTTTCTTCGTCGGCCCATACCGCAAGCGGTTTATGCGCGCGTCACACAACAGGAGACGACAATGCCAAATACACCCAGCAAAGGCCAACAAGGCTCGCAGAAAAGCGGCAACACACCGCACAAAGAGATGAAGACCACGATGACCGATCCAAGCAAAACGCCGGGATCAGGTTCTGACTTTGGAAGAACATCATCGCAATCCCATGGCAATAAGCCACAAGAAGGACATAAATCTGCGGAGCATCGTCGACCATAAATTTTCGGGCGGCGCTTCGATTGATGAAACGCCGCCCGATCTATTTAGAACAAGAAGTGTCGTGTGCTGATTGGTTTATGCGAGATCAAACCGATCCGCATTCATAACCTTGTTCCAAGCCGCAACGAAATCATGCACGAAGGCGGCATTTGAATCGCTTTGCGCATAGACTTCAGCAATCGCACGCAATTGCGAGTTTGAACCGAAGACGAGATCGACCCGGGTACCCGTCCACTTCACCGCGCCTGTTGCGCGATCATGACCTTCAAACACATCGCCCGCCTCCGACATTGGCTTCCATTCGGTATTGATATCGAGCAGATGGACAAAAAAGTCATTGGTCAGCGTTTCAGGCTTATGTGTAAACACGCCGTGCTTGGCTTGTCCCACATTCGCATTCAACACACGAAGGCCGCCGATAAGTGCCGTCATTTCCGGCGCGGTAAGGGTTAGCAATTGCGCCTTATCGATGAGCAATTCCTCAGCCGAGACAGAATATTCCTGCTTGAGATAATTGCGGAACCCGTCCGCCATTGGCTCAAGAACGGCAAAGCTCTCGACATCGGTGTGGGCTTGCGATGCATCGGCGCGGCCGGACGTGAACGGAACTTTCACATCATGTCCGGCCTTCTTCGCGGCTTGCTCAATTGCCGCCGCGCCGCCCAATACAATCAGATCGGCCATCGATACCATTTGGCCATTCTTTTGAACACTGTTGAAAGCCTTGCGGATACCCTCCAACGTTTCGAGGACCACCGCCAATTGCTGCGGCTGATTGACTTCCCAATCCTTCTGCGGTGCCAAGCGAATACGCGCCCCATTCGCACCACCCCGCTTATCCGATCCACGGAAGGTTGAAGCCGAAGCCCAAGCCGTTGTTACCAATTGCGAGATGGTGAGACCCGAAGCCAAAATCTTGGCTTTAAGCTCGGCAATTTCGGCATCATGGATCAAAGGATGCGCAACTTCTGGAATCGGATCCTGCCAAAGCTGTGGCTCAGGCACTAAATCACCAAGGAGGCGTGTCACAGGCCCCATGTCGCGATGGGTCAGCTTATACCAAGCTTTCGCAAAAACATCTGCAAGCTCGGCTGGGTTTTCATGGAAGCGCTTGGAAATTGGACCGTAGATTGGATCCATTTTCAGCGCGAGATCGGTCGTGAACATCACCGGCGCATGGCGCTTTGAAGGATCATGCGCATCTGGCACCGTGCCCTGCCCTGCCCCATTCTTAGGCGTCCACTGAAAAGCACCCGCAGGGCTCTTCGTAAGTTCCCAATCATAGTTAAACAGATTGTCGAAATAATTATTGTCCCACATCACAGGGTTCGTGGTCCAAGCCCCTTCGAGACCGCTGGTGATGGTATCAACACCCTTGCCGGTGCGATAGGTGTTTTTCCAGCCAAGGCCTTGCTCTTCGATGCTCGCCCCTTCTGGCTCCGGTCCGACATATTGCTGCGGATCAGCCGCGCCATGCGCTTTACCGAAGGTGTGGCCCCCAGCGATGAGCGCAATCGTTTCCTCGTCGTTCATCGCCATACGCGCGAAGGTTTCGCGAATGTCTTTGGCAGCTGCCAATGGATCGGGCTTGCCATTCGGGCCTTCTGGGTTCACGTAAATCAAACCCATCTGGACTGCAGCGAGCGGATTTTCGAGCTCTCGATCACCGCTATAACGGCGATCTTCCAGCCACTTGCCTTCAAGACCCCAATAAATATCTTCTTCAGGCTCCCACACATCGGCGCGGCCACCGGCAAAGCCGAAAGTCTTGAAGCCCATGGATTCAAGCGCGCAATTGCCCGCGAACACCATCAAATCGGCCCAGGAAATGGCATTGCCATATTTCTGCTTGATTGGCCAAAGCAGACGACGTGCCTTGTCGAGATTGCCGTTATCCGGCCAGCTGTTGAGCGGCGCAAAGCGCTGGGTACCGGAGGACGCGCCGCCACGGCCATCGCCCGTCCGATAGGTGCCGGCGCTGTGCCAGGCCATGCGGATGAAGAACGGGCCGTAATGGCCATAATCGGCTGGCCACCAATCCTGAGACGTCTTCATCAATGCGACAATATCGTTCTTAAGCGCCTCCAGATCGAGCGTCTTGAAGGCCTCCGCATAATTGAAGCTGGCGCCTAAAGGATTAGAGAGCGCAGAATGCTGATGCAGAATTTTGAGATTCAGCTGATTGGGCCACCAGTCGCGATTCGACTTGGCTCCAAGGGTAACTTGCTTGGCGCTTCCGTGTGCAACGGGGCATCCACCGGCCTTTTGCGCGTCATTTCCGCTCATCTGTCTCTCCAATTTTGGCTATGATGCTAGAGCCCTAGCACACAGTTGCCATTAGTTTAAGTTGTATTTTCTGATTAAAGCGATAAGTTAAACTTATGAACAATCTCACCTTCAAACAGCTTCGCTATTTTGAAGCCTTGGCCCAGCACGGCCATTTCGGGCGAGCGGCCGAGGCCTGCGCCATTTCTCAATCGGCACTGTCTCAACAGATCAAGGAATTAGAGGGTGTTCTTGGCTCCGCGCTGTTCGAACGAGGAACACGCCGCATTGATCTTACCAGTTTTGGCGAGGAATTTGCGCCCCGTGTCCGTGAAATTCTTCGTTCGGTTGATGAACTGGGCGATTTAGCCCGCGCGTCCCATGATCGACCAGTCGGACGCCTACGTATCGGCGTAATTCCGACCATTGCACCCTATCTATTACCCAATATTATCGGACAACTCACCCGGCTTTACCCCGATTTAGACATTCACATTCGCGAAACGCTGACCCCCAAGCTTTTGCACGAATTATCGGCCGGCAAAATCGATACCGCCATCGTGGCGCTGCCCATTTCCGAATCGGCTTTCACCGAGATTGCCCTTTTTCAGGAAGATTTCGTGCTGGTGCGGCCAAGCGATGACGCTGGAAAGCCGGTTCCGAATATTGAGACGCTTCGGGAGATGCGCCTTTTACTCCTCGAAGAAGGTCACTGCTTTCGCGAGCAAGCCCTATCCTTCTGCCAGATGCACGCGTCCCTGCCGCGTGAATTGCTGGATGGTAGTTCGCTGTCGACCCTTGTTCAAATGGTAGGCTCTGGCATCGGCGTTACCCTGATTCCCGAAATGGCCATTGGGGTTGAAACCCGGTCGGCCGCCGTTTCAATCACGCGATTTAACGACCCTAAACCATCCCGAACCATTGGCATGATATGGCGCAAAACAAGCCCGCTCACTCAACAGCTTGTTCAAATCGCCGATATCATCCGCGAAGTGACCGATCCAATTCGAAAGGGGGCAGCGTCAGCCCACCCTTAAACGCCCAAGCATCGGAAATCACCCGTTTGGAAAGAGGATCGAGAGCTGATGATCGGAGAGCAACGCTCTCTGCGCAGACGTTATCGACGCGGTTGCACCCGATGGCAGAGCACTCAACTGAAGATCCCTCATGCCCGAAAGGCTGCTTGGCGTAAACGCGATAATCTGCGTAGCGCTGATAGAGCCTAACCGCGTCTCGTTTAGAGCACTGACCTGACTATCGGTCATACCCGAAATTTGATCCGGCGTTAACGCGCCAATCTGCGATTGCGTCAAGGCGGAGAACTGGGTTGGCGAGAATGCCGTCAGGCTCTGCGGTTGAAGGGCACCAATCTGTCCAGCCGAGAGCGACGCCACCTGTCCGTTCGAAAGAGCCGCAACCGCATCAGGCGTCAACAGCGCCACGCCGCTCAATGGCAAGGCTTGGAGCTGGGTATTTCGCATCGCCGATAGTTGTGGGCCGGAGAATACGGCCACACGATCGGACGACAACGAACCAATCTGCGCTTCTGTTAAGCCCGGAATTTGCGCTGCCGACAGGGCCATAACATCTTCCGGGCTAAATCCGGAAATCTGATCGGTCGTCATGACGGTCAATTGTGCATTGGTTAAATCCGCAACCTGATCAACCGAGAAGACCGCGAATTGTGCAGCTGACAGCGAACCGATTTGACGCGTTGTGAGCGCAGCAATCTGGCTATCGCCCAACTGTCCAATCTGGGCATCGGTCAACGAGGCCACGGCCGGACCACCAAGGGCCTGAACCTGATCATGCGACAAGGACGCAACTGAGGCCGGGCTGAGCGATGGCAGAAGCGCGCTGCTCAACACCGCAATCGCTGCCGTTGTAAGGCTTGGAATTTGCGTCGGATCGAGCGCCGCAATCTGATCAACCGTCATCGCGCCAAACTGGTTAGCTTTTATCGCAGCCATCTGATCTGGGCCAAACGCGGCAATCGCATCGGCTCTCACATAAGGAATCTGACTTACTTTGATCGCGCCGACAAGATCCGCACCCATCAGGCTAACCGTATCCGGCACAAGCGCGCCAATCGCATCATTCGACAAGGCCGTGATCTGCGCCGTCGTCATGCTGAGAATTTGGTTCGCATTGATGTAGCCTGCCTGATCGCCTGAAAGTACCGCCATGGCCGCCGGACGGATCGCGGCAACTTGCGAAGCCGATAGGGTTGCAATTGAGGCCGGATCAATAACGGATAGTTGATCAGACGTCATCACGCCCATCACAGCGGTCGAAAGAACGGCTAGCTGGCCATAGGCCAACGCACCAATCTTTTCAGGCGTCATTGTATTAAATTGCGATGTTGTCATCACCGCAGCCTGATCACCCGTCATCGCCGTAATATCCGCATCGGAAAGCGCGGTGAACTGGGCAATATTCAACACCGCGAACTGGCTTGGCGTGAATTCGGTGAACTGGGTCGTGGTCAACGAGGCAATTTGTCCGGCCGTCAAGGCAACAACCTGTGACGTTTTAAGAGCCGTGATCTGATCCTGGCTCAAGACGTTCATAATATCCGCATTAAGGGCGGCTATCTGGCTCGTCTTCATCGCTGCAAGCGCAGCAGGCGTCACAACTTGGATCTGATCGCCCGTGATCGAAGCAATCTGATGCGTGGCCATCGACGCCATCTGTCCCGAAGTGAGGGCCGAGACCTCAAGCGTCGTTAACGCGGCAACCTGCACATCGCTCAGCGCAGCTACAGCCGCCGTTGTCAGAGCCGCCATTTGTGTATCGGAGAAGGCTGCGATTTGATCAACGCTCCACACAACAACCTTAGCACCCGACAAGACGCCAACTTGTCCCGTTGTCAGTGCGGCGATTGCATCCGTCGTCAGGACTTGGATCTGGCTTGTCGACATGGCCTGTATACCGCCGGTCGAAAGGGCTGCGATCGAAGGCGCATTGATCGCAAGAATTTGATCCGTGGTGAGAACCGTCACTTGCGATATCTTCAAGGCGCCGAGCTGACCGGTTGACAAGGCTGTAATATCGGCCGGTGTCACCGTCGGTACTTGGGCAGCCGTCAACGAAGCAATCTGGGCCGTGCTTAGGCTTGCAACCTGATAGCTCGTCAACGACGATACCTGCAGCGTTGTCAGAGATGCGATATGGGTTGTATCAATCACGGCCAATTGATCCGAGCCGATCGCTTGGATCGAATCGACATTGATCGCGGCTAATTCGCGGGTCGTCAGCGCCCCAATTTGTTGGGTCGTCAACGACGCAACCTGAGCCGTGGTAAGCGCCGCGGCCTCGTCGGTTGTGAGCTTGGCTATTTGCTGCGTTGTCAGCACGGCCACCGCCGACGTCGTCAGCTGCACCAGCTGGGTCGTGAATAGGTTCGATAGCGTTGTTGTGGCCAAGGATGGCGCCTGATCGGCCGTCAATGCCGCAATCTGATCATTATCCATAGCGCGCGCCTGCGCACTGCTAAGGACAGCGATCTGCGCGGACGTCAGAGCTGGAACATTAGCCGGACCCATAGCAACAATCTGAGCCGTGTTGAGCGCACCAAACGCCGCCGTCGTCAGGACGGCTAATTGATCACCACTGAGCGCTGCCACCTGCGACGTCTGAAGCGCTAAGGCTTGGCCACTGGAAAGAATGTTGATTTGCGACGTTGCCAAAGCCGAAACCCGATCCGTCGTAATCGCCGGTATCTGGAGATTGGTCAACGCACCAAATTGAACCGATGTCAGCGCATTAAGCTGCGTGACAGATATCGACGCCAATTGCGACGTCGTGATGGCCACGACCTGACCAGTACTCAGAACCGCCATATCATCTGGTGTGACCGCACCCAATTGATCATTCGACAACAAGGCAACCGCAGTCGTTGTTAGACCCGGCACCTGATCCACCGTCAATTCGCCGATTTGGGTCGTCGTCAAGGCAACGATCTGAGCGGAGCCCAAATTCTTCAACTGACCCGTTGTCAGCGACTGAACTTGCTCCTGTGTCAGCGCAACAATCTGATCCGTTGTCAGTGCGGATACCTGTGTGGTCGTGAGCTGCGTTATATTTTCAGGATCGAAGGCCTGAATTTGCGCGGTGCTCATGGCCGCAAGTGTCGCCGACTTTAAGGCTGGGGCTTGCAGCGTCGTGAACGCCGAAACCTCGTCGAGGCGGAAGCCCGATACCTGATTGGTGCCAATCGCCGCGATCTGATCCGTCGTCATGGCACTGATATCATTGCCCGACATAGCGAGCAATTGGTCCGTCGAGAGCGTAATAATTTCGCGCGTTGTCAGCGACGCTACTTGTCCCGTCAGCAATGCACCGACCTGAACCGTCGAGAGCGATGCAATTTGACCAGTGGTCATTTTTGCAAGATCGATGTTTTCGACAGCGGCAATCTGATCGGCCGAGAAGACGCTCAATGCCGAAGTGGTCAACGCACTGACCTGGCCCGTTGTGATCGCAACAATCTGATCGGTGGTCAAGACGGTCGCCTGATCGCTGGTGAGAGCAGCCATCTGGCCGGTACCCAAGGCCTGAATTTGATCCGTCCGGATGGCTATCATCTGGTCTTGCGTGAGAGCCGCTACCGACGATGTCGTCAAAGCAACGATTTGGTCTGTCTTCAGCGCCGCGATATCGGTGACTGAAATTGCCGTCGTTTGCGACGTGCCCATCAATGCGATATTTTGTGTCGTCAGCGCAACGGCTTGGTCCGAAGTGAGCACGGAAATTTGAAGCGTTGTGAGCGATGTAGCCTGCGACGTCGTCAACACATGAATATCAGCAGTTGTTATCGCTGCCGTCTGATCTTCGTTCAAGGAAGACAAAGCACCGACAGAAACCGCGCGAATTTGTGCCGTTGAGAGCGTGCTAATCTGATCGGTCGATAGCACATCCGCTTGTCCGATCGACAATGCCGTTACCTGTTGCGTAGTAAGGGCCACGATATCATCGGTTGAGAGCGAAGCCACCTGCGTGGTTGTCAAAACGCCAATCTGATTGGCCGACAGGATCGAAATATCGGTTGTTGAGAACGCGGCCAGCTGATCGATGCCTAAGGCTGGCAATGCGCTCAGAGAAATTGCCGCGACTTGGTCCGTCCGCATCGCGATGATTTGATCGGTCGTAACGGCCGGGAATTGCGAGGCCGTCAACACCGATATTTGCCGCGTTGTAAGGGCCGGGAAGCTCTGATCGCCAAGGGCAATAATTTGTGCCGTTGTCAGGCTTGGTACAGCGCCAACCGAAATCGCAGCAACTTCCTTCGTCAAAAGCGCGGCAACTTGGTCTGTCGTCAAGGCCGCGGCTTGGAAGCCTGCCAGCGCACCAATCTGGGCTGTCGTCAAATCCTGAATTTGATCGGTTGTGATCGACGCCAATTGCGCCGTGGTTAAGACTGTTACTTGCGAGGTTTTAAGCGCGGCCAAATCGACGGTCGTCATATTGGAGATCTGCGCGGTCGTCAGCGCTGTAACAAGTCCGCCCGGCAACGCGACCACCTGCCCCGTGGTGAGTGCGACAATTTGATCCGTCGTCAGGCTGCTGATTTGTGGCGCACCCAATGCAATCAATTGCTTGGTCGTGATCGACGGAACATCATCCGTTGTAATGGCAACAAGTTGTGCCGTCGAGAGCGAGGTAACAGCCGACGGCATCAATGCCGCGATCTGCGATCCGCTCATGACCGCAATATTCGACGGCGTGAACGATGGCGCTTGATAATCTCTGATCAAGCTCACTTGTGCGGTTGTTAGCGCAACCGTCTGATCGGAGGTCAGTGCTGCGATTTGCTGGGTATTGACCGCTTGAATTTGATTAGCCGTCAATACAGCAATATCTTGCGTCGAAATGGCGACAAATTGATCGGTTGAGAGCGAAGCAAGGGTTGAAACCGTTATCGCGCTCGCCTGGCCTGGCAACAACGCCGCCATCTGATCCGTGCTCAAGCCGATCGCTTGTCCCGCACTGAGTTTCGCGATCTGCGTCGTATTCAACGCAACAATCTGATCGGTGCTAAAGGCAGCAATCTGGCCTGCATTCAATGCGCCTACCTGCCTCACGGTTATCGAAGGGACATCCGTCGTCGTAATCGCGGCAATCTCGTCGGTCCGGAACGATGCAATCGCCGAAACCGAGAACGCCGCTACTTGCGAGCCGTTAAGCGCATTAACCGCATCCGTTTTAAGAACGCTGGCTTGTGTAGCACTCAAAACAGAAATTTGCCGCGTTCCAAGCGAGGATGCTTGGTCGCCAGATAACACAGCCACCTGCGACGTCGTCATCGACAGGATCTGGCGGTTAGCCATTGCCGACAAATTGGCGGTACCCAACACACCGATTTGGGCCGTCGTCAACGCCACGACATTGCTGGTCGACAAGGCCAAAGTTTGCGCCGTTGTGAGGGCAACAATTTCATCCGTTGTCAGCTGAGAGACCTGGTTCGCCGTCAATGCGCCGATCTGGCGGATCGTCAGCGCTTGGAAATCATCCGTTGTCATGGCGTCCAATTGCGCTGTGGTCAGCGCAGTTACATCGGCCGCCGAGAAAGCAGGAATTTGATCGGTTGTCAGGGCTGCAATTTGAGCCGTCTTCAAAACCGACGCCTGTGTTGAATTCAACACGCTAATCTGGGAAACGGCCAAACTCGGAATCTGATCGGTTGTCAGCGCCATAATCTGATAATTCGTCAGCGCCGCTATCTGCTTGGCACTAAAGCCGACAATATCACCCGGTTCAATCGCAGCAATCTGCGACGATCGCATCGACGGAAGAACAGAAGCCGAAATGGCACCCAATTGCTGGCTATTAAGGGCGATGATCTGATCGGACGTTAGCGCAATAATCTGCGCCGTATTAAATGTTACCATTTGCAACGTCGTCAGAGCGGGAACCTGATCCGTCGTGAGCGCCGCTATCTGATCGGACGATAGAGCGCTAATCTGCTTAGGCGTTAGGGAGGATAGATCATCGGTTTGTAATGCAGCGATTTGACCCGTTAGCAGCGCAGCAACATCAATGGTCGTCAGAGCGCTCGCCTGAGCCGTTGTTAACGCAACAATCTCGTCCGTTGTCAGAGCTGCGGCCTGATCGGTCGTGATCGACTGAATTTGCTTTGTCGTGATCGCAGCAAAATCAGTGGTTTCGAAGGCCTGAATCTGGGACGTGGTAAAGGCTGAAATTTCCTTAGCGGCGAGCGCCTGAACCTGTGTCGTACCCAAAGCGACGATCTGATCGGTCGTCAGCGAGGTAATTTGATCGGTCCTCAGCGCCGCGATTTGAACGGATGTTAAGGCTACGACTTGATCGGTGGTAAGCGTAGCCGTCTGCGCTGATGTGAGCGAGGAAATCTGGCGAGCCGTTAAAGCTGCCACATTGTCGGTCGATAAAAGTGCTAATTTAGCAGGCGGGAGAACCGATAGGTTAACGGTCGTCAGCGCCACAACTTGCGAGGTATTAAAGGCACTAATCTGGTCCGAATTTAATCCAACCGCCTCAACTGTAGTCAGCGCCGAAATCTGGCCTGTCGTTAAGACCGCAAAATCACTACTGCTCAATTGATTGAATTGTGTCGACGATAGCGTTGCAAGCGCGCTCGCGGTAATCGCAACCGTCTCATCCGATGTAAGGGATGCAATTTGGTCTGTCCGGAGAACTGTTGCCTGTGAAGCAGCCATACTGGCTATTTCAATCGTCGATAGGCCCGAAAACTGATCGGTTGTAAGGGCCGAAATCTGGTCAGTTGTGACGGCCTTGAATTGTAAGCCTGTTAGGGCTGCAAAATCAGCCACTTCGAAGGCTACGATTTGACCCGTCGAAAGAGCGGACAGCGCATTCGCTGTCAATGCCGGCATGAGTTGCGTGGTAAGCGCCACAATTTGATCCGTCGTTAGTACGGCGGATTGCGTGCCGCTTATTGCAGCAATCTGGGTCGTGGTGAGAACACTAATCTGATCGGTCGTCAGAGCCGGAATTTGGACCGAGGTAATCTTGGCAAATTGCCTTGCTGATAAGGCCGGTACGGCTGCACTTGAAAGGCTAGCAATCTGCGCGGTCAATAGCGTGGATAGCGACGACGTTGTTAAAGCCGCGACCTGTCCACTTGTAAGCGCGCCAATCTGTTCGGTGGTCATCGCGCGCGTCTGCGCCGACGACAAACTTGTAATTTGGGTCGACGTCAAAGCACTCACTTGCGTCGCTAACAGTCCAGAAATCTGGCCGGTCCGAAGACCAAGCAATTGCAATGGCGTTAGCGCGCTGATGTCGCTGGTTCTGATGGCCGATAAAAGGTCTGTCGTTAGGCCGCTAATGGCGGACGATGTCAGATTGATAAGCTGTTGAGTGTTCAGCGCCAACAGCAGATCCGTCGTCAACGCGCCAGCTTGGGCTGCCGAAAGAACAGATAATTGCTTGGCGGCCACGACCTGGATATCGCTGCTTTGGAAGGCCTGAACCTGCGCGGTATTGAAGGCCCCCAAAGCGGGACGCGAGAGCCCCTGAGCCTGCGTGGTCGTAAGAGAAGCAATCGCATCCGTTGATAAGGCGGTTATCTGCCCACCAGCCCAACCATTGATCTGTGTAGCGCTTAAGCTTACCGCCTGATCCGATGTTAGAATCGATATTTGAGCGGTTCCCATCGCCAGTAATTGCGTATTGCTAAACGCGCTAATCTGACTTGTACCGAAGGCAGGTATCTGGCGGGTCGTCAAAACGCCGATTTGATCACCGGAGAAACCGGCAATCTGGTTCGCGGCAACCGCAACAATTTGATCGGTTGATAATGCCCTGAGTTGATCACTCGATAAAGAATGGATCTGCGTGAGATTAAGCGCGCGAATATCGTCGGTGGTAAAGGCTCGAATTTGGGTTGTTGATAGGGTGCTAATCTGTCCAATAGAAAGCGCATTGATCGCGCTCGAGGTGAATGCGGCAATTCGATCGCTGCTCAAAACATTAAGCTGGTCCGACGTCAGGCCACGGACCTGCCCCGCCGATATCGCCTGCACCTGATCGGTTGTAATCGCTTTGATCGAAGCGGTCGTGATCGCCGAAATTTGACCATTCGTCAGAACGGCAAAATCATCGGTACTAATGCTCGCGATCGCCGTTGTTGATAATTGCGAAATGGCATTGGTCGAAATGGCGATGATTTGTTGAGTGGTTAAAGCCTGAATTTGCCCCGTTGCAAGCGATGAAATCTGAGTTGAACCCATGGTGCCAATTTGCGACGCCTTTAGCGACGAGATATGATCGGTCGAAATCGCATTGAGTTCCGCCGATGAGAAAGCCGCCATCTGGGCCGCGGAAAAGGATCGTAATTGGTCCGTACCCAAAAGCGCAATTTGGCTTGTTAGAAATCCTTGAACCGATGTCGCCCGGAATCCGGTTATTTGCGCCGACGTCAAGAGTTGCGTATCGGTTAGCGATATGGAGGCGGCTTGTGAACTCGATAGTGCTGATAATTGGGTGCCGGATATCGCGGAAAACTGGGTTGAATTCAGCGCTCCAATTTGGTCATTGCTAAAGGACGCAAATTGATTGCCATAGAGTGCGGCAACCTGGGTGCTTGCAAAATTGGGGATCTGCGCTGTCGTAAAGCCGGCAAGCTGATTACCACCCATCCCGCGAATTTGGCTCACTGTCAGCGCGCTCAGTTGCGCATTTATCAATTGCGTCAGCTGCTGCGTCGACATGGCTTGGATTTGCTTCACCGCAAGCGCGGCAAGATCGGTCGTCTCGATTGCCTTAATTTGGCTCGACGATAGCGCTGCAATATCGGCTGTCGAGAGCAGCGCAAATTGATTGGCGTTCAGAGCTACAATCTGATCGGTCGTAAGTGCGGTTGCTTGGTCTGCCCGAATACCCGTAATTTGTTGCAAGGTCAGCGCAGCAAAAGCGGTCGTCGACACCGCTGCAATCTGCGTGGCGATCAGGCTATTGATAACGCCAACCGTTAACCCGGTAATCTGCCCGCTGGTTAAACTGCTGACCTGTCCGGCGGTCAAAGCATTCGTTTGCGCGGACGTCAGAACATTCAATTGCCCAGCATTTAACGTCGTAATTTGAGCCGTCGAGATGACGCGTATTTGTGCCGTTGTCAGCGCTTGTAATTGTCTAAAGCTAACAGCGGCGAAATCTTGCGTCGATATGGCTTTAATCTGATCCGTGGTTAGCGCACCAAAGCCTGCCGCGGATAACCCTAAAATTTGGCCCGTTGATAATTCAGAGAGTGCCGTCGAGCCAAGCGCAACAACTTGATCCGTGCTGAAGCTTGACAGTTGCGCTGCGCCCAAAGCAGTAACCGCCGCAGAGGTAAGGCCTGCCAATTGCGTCGTGGTAAAGGCAATAACTTGGCGAAGCGTTAAAGCGGCAACATCACCTGTCGATAAGGAGGCGAGTTGTGCGGTTGAGAGGGCGGATAATGCTGTTGCCTTCAATACGATCGCTTGAGCGGTCGTTAATGCTGCCACTTGTGAGGTCGCCAGCGCATTGATCTGCTGACTTCCAAATTGCGTGACTTGCGAGGCCTTTAGAGCGCTAACCGCATCGGTCTTGATGGCCTGAATTTGATCGGACGAAAGCGTCAGGAGTGCCGCGCCCGATAGTCCGATAATTTGCGAGGTGCTAAGGGCATTAATTTGACGGGTCGTCAGCGCGGCCACTTGCGGCGTCTTAAGATAGGCCAACGTTTGCGACGAAAGCACCGAAATTTCTTGGGTCGTCAACGCCATAACCTGTTCGGTCGTAAGGCTGCTCGACTGTTTGAAACTTAAGGCGGAGACACTATCCGTGCCAAGCGCAACAATTTGCCCTGTGCTGAGCGCGGTGATTGCGGTGACCGGAATAGCGCTGATTTGTTGAGCGGTAATGCTGTCAATCTGCGCCGTCTTTAACGCGCGCGCTTGCGCGCTGGTCAAAGCCTGCAATTGGCGGGTTGAAATGCCAGAGATTTGATCCGTGCTGATCGCCTGAATTTGGTCGGTCGACAAGGAGCCGAAGCTTGAGGCCGTGAACCCTGAAATCTGTACGCCGGATAAGAGGGCAATACCATCGGTCGAAATCGCTAAGGCTTGCCGCCCGTTCAAAGCGCCGATACCGGTAGCGGGCAGCGCTTGCACCTGTGTCGTGCTTAGGCTGCTAATCTGCGCTGTCGTAAAAGCCGCGACCTGGCTCGGTGTCAGCGAACTAATAACGTCAGCATGCAAAGCCGCGATCGCATCGGTGGATAGCTTGGCGATATCGGTTGGTAATGTGGTTGGCATATTGGCATTGGCCAAAGCCTGCCAGGAGAGCAATACGGTTGCGTCTGGTGCGGCAGGCGCACCTCCGCCCTGCCCCGTAACGGTGCGATTTCCAGTCAGCCATGCCTGATAAAGGGCGGCTGAATTTGATCCAGTGATTGCACCGACCATTCTGGATCGAGTTCCCTATAACTACGCGCAGCCCCACCGGCCGCACCCCACATCAATAAGCCGATCAGCAAAACCATCCGACCCGTTGCACCCGCGATGACACGCCTGTGATGGCGTAGGATCCCGGGTGGCGGGCCGTTAAGCTTTGCCGCTGCTCACCGCGGGAATTAGCAAAAGGCGTGCCGCTTGGCGCAACGGGAAGAAAATTGTTCGCCTAGATCCGATAAAAATGAAAATTAGATTTAAAAATCAATGGCTTAAAAAATCTTCGGGAAGACGCTCATCATCGTCCGATGCCAGAAAATTGGCGTATATGGGATCGTTAACCCATAAGGGCGGGAAGCCCGATCCATAAAAAACACGCGGCTTTTTGACAGTGTCCACGCCGCAAGGGGCGCATCGAAAAGCGTCGCCGGCCCACACATCCGGGGTCCGATTAAGGCGCTAAAAGCGGATCTTATGGCGCGTCAAACCGCCGCAGCGTGCCGTGCATGGTCGGTTTTGAGCCACTCATCAAAGGCGGACGCGATCGAGCGAACCGCAATGCGAGCCTCGTCCGGAACGCGGATTTTCCAGCCGTCAATCGCCACCATGCCGTCTTCGGCGTAGTCTTCCAGCCGATCAAGGGCCAATAAAAAGACCACCGGATGAACCTTGAAGCGATCGGCGACCTCTTCCAAATCCACAGCCAGATCGCACATCAGCCGCTCGATGACGGCGCGCCTGAGCCGGTCTTCATCGGTCAGCGCAATGCCGCGATGGACGCTCGATTGCCCCGCCGCCGCCTGCTTTGACCATAGCGCGAGATCCGGTTCATTCTGCGCATAGCCTTGTGGCATCTCCGAAATGGCGCTCGGGCCGAAGGCGATCAAGGTCTCAGCCCGATCCGTCGTATATCCCTGAAAATTCCGCCGCAACGTCCCGTTTTGCGCCGCAATCGCCATTGAATCATCGGGTCTGGCGAAATGATCGATGCCGATCGGGGTATAACGGGCCTCAAGTGACGTCCGCGCCGCTTGCGCCAAGGCCGCCCTCTCCGCTTGCCCGGGCAAGGTATAACGCTCAAGTGCCTTTTGATATTTTTTCATCCAAGGCACATGCGCATACCCGAAAAGGGCAATCCGGGCCGGATAAAGCGCCAACGACGCTTCGACCGTCCGCTCGATGGTGGCGACAGTTTGCAGCGGCAAGCCGTAGAGCAGATCGAAATTAATCGCATCAATGCCATTGCCCCTCAGCCGATCAACGGCGCGGGCCACCGTCGCAAGCGGCTGGATCCGGTGAATGGCCTTTTGTACTTCGGGATCTAGATCCTGCACGCCGATGCTGGCGCGATCAATGCCGCGTGTCGCATAGGCCTTCACCCGATCAAGATCGAGCCCGCGCGGATCAAGTTCAATCGCGCGCTCCGCATCCGGCAAAAAGTCGAAACTCGCCTCAACGGCATCCATGACCCGATGAAACGCCGGCAATGACAGCATATTGGGCGAGCCGCCGCCAAAATGCAGATGCGAAACCTTCATGCGCCCCGGCAATAGCGCCGCCGTTCTTGCCATCTCGCCGAGCAGTAAATCGAGATACTCGGCAACAGGGGCGTCTGATTTCACAATCTCCGCATTACATCCGCAATACCAGCAAAGCTTCGCGCAAAACGGCACGTGGATGTAAAGCGACAAAGGCTTTGCGAGATCGAGGCTACTTTGCCACTCATCCACATCCTTGCCCGTAATACCGGCGTGGAAATGCGGAGCGGTCGGATAACTCGTATAGCGCGGTACCCGCGCATCCAGATGGGTCAGCCAAGATGTTTTCATGAGGCGATTGAAAATCGAAACGAGCCCGCTCTCTTTGATCTGGCGCAAATTTAATGTCAGCCCCTTTTCCTTTGACGGGCCTTGCCCTACTCCTGTGAGGTGTCGCTTCATCGGGCGACACAATAGGCGTAGGTAGTGTAAGTGTCATTCAGTTCCGTTCCATTTTGGCTCTATTTTGGATTTCTCCTCGGCGCATTGCTGGTAGGCAGCCGCTCAGTGAGCCATCCATGGCTTTTTCTGCTGCGGAGCTTTTTCCCGAATTGGCAATTTTATCACGGGCTTGGCCATACACCGCGGATCTATTGGCGGCCGGCTCCTATAGGCGGCCTTGAAAACGATAAACCCGATTGGCAGCCTTTATTGTCGCCCCATCAACGGCGTTTGATCCATCTCGTCCATAACCCCGTGGTCAATCTTGCGCATGCACAGCAAACTTTAATTGATCAATTGGCCAATGATCTCGCCGACCGCTCTGACACCGAAAAGCTACACGAATGGGTATCCTATCGCATGGTCGAACGGTTGGTACGTGAAAAAATCCTTGAGCAAATGCCCACGCCATCCGCCATTCAATTTTGCCTGTGCTTGCCCCACATGACAAAGCCCGTCGACTTTACAACGGACATTGCGCTGCAATCGTCCATTTTGAGCCTGAACCATGAATGAGATTTTGCGATTAGCCATTCGTGGAACCGAAATAGCCTGTGGCATCAGCCTCGTGATTCAAACGTTGGAATTTATGCGCTTAACGCAGGCGATGAGCGATAAAGGCGTTTGGGCTTTTGCCATTCAAGGCGGAGATGTTTCGCATGCCTCGCAACCGATCAAAGATTTTTTTGCCTTTATGGCTCGGGAAACAGTCGCCCAAGCGCATCTCATCCTTCGTTTGATAGCCTGCTTTATTCTCATCGCCTTTGGCTCTTCTTTAGCGCTTCTTGTATTTCTGTTTTTGGGAACCATCCTCATTCTCGCCCGCTGGCGCGGTGCGTTTAATGGCGGCAGTGATTTTATGACAATTGTTGTGCTCACTGGCCTTCTGACCGGCTCGCTGGGTACCGCGCTTGATAACCACGAAATCGCTTGGCAAGCCGGCTTGATGTATATTGCGATCCATTCTGCCTCCTCTTATTTTTTGTCGGGCGGCGTCAAGCTCTTCAATGGCGATTGGCGTTCGGGTAAAGCGCTCCCCTTGTTTTTAGACGCTGGCATTTATGGCCCTCTACCTCGGGATAGTATGTTTTGGAAACATACCGTCGCCATTGTCTGTTCGTGGGCCTTTATTCTCTGGGAAATTACTATTCCTCTGGCCTTTATCGATCCGCGTTTGATGGTGATCTATTGCGGCATTGGATTGATGTTTCACTTTTTGGTCTTTTGGTTTTTCGGCCTTAATCGCTTTTTCTTTGCATGGGCTGCGACCTATCCGGCCTTACTTTTCGCGGCCATCCAGCTGGCTTAAATCACGAACGTACCAAAGGTCCGCACCCTTTCAGCGCTAAGGCCACCCGGCGCGCGCGCTTGAAGACGGGATAAAGCAATCGAGCCATCATAGGTCGCGCGTTAAGCCATTGGTGCAAGCGATTAAACACATCACTCGGGTCAGCCAGCCGCGCCAACAGGCTCACCGCGTCCGCACCATAATAGGCTTGACCATCCCAAACAGCGAGCATGCCTTCATCGAGATCAAAGCCTTGCTGCCAATAGGATTCGACCGTTCTATCCTTGAGCCGCGCATTCAGAAGGCGCACCTCGCCGCAATGCGCCTGTAACCGCAGACGGGTCACATAAAGGCTACACAGAGGACAGTCGCCATCATACACAATCAGAAGCATCCGGGTTGATAAGGAATTTGCGAGCCTAGTTCAAGCCTATCCCTTTCATGCGCCGGGCTCTTTTCAGCCTTGCCAAGTCGTGGCAGAAGATAAGCAATCTGCAATCCTTAAAAAGGCTTCCCCTTTGGAACCGCACATTGAACTGGGTCTGGACACATTCGGCGACGTCACTGTCGGTTCTGATGGTAAGCTTTTACCGCATGATGAAGTCTTGCGGCATGTTGTGGCCGAAGGTGTATTGGCGGACTCCGTTGGTATCGATTTTATCGGGATCGGCGAGCACCACCGCGACGACTTTGCTGTCTCGTCGCCGGAAATTGTTTTAGCGGCCATCGCCAGCCAAACGAGCCATATTCGATTAGGCTCCGCCGTTACCGTCTTGAGTTCGGATGATCCGGTTCGTCTGTTTCAACGCTTTTCAACACTGAACGCGGTTTCAAGCGGCCGCGCGGAAGTGATTTTAGGCCGTGGTTCGTTTACCGAATCCTTCCCCCTGTTCGGCTATGAGCTGCATGATTATGAAATCCTGTTTGAGGACAAGCTCGATCTTTTCGCCGCTTTGCTGCGCGATAAAGAGATCAATTGGGAAGGCAAAACCCGCGCGCCCCTCAAGCACCAAAAAATCTTCCCTCCCCTCGCTGCTGGTGGCTTGAAGACCTGGATCGGCGTCGGTGGGTCACCCGAATCCGTTGTGCGGGCAGTGCGCTACGATATGCCGATGATGCTTGCAATTATTGGCGGCGACCCGAAGCGCTTTCGACCCTATGTCGATTTGTATCAACGCGCCTATGCACAAACGGAACGCGCGCCTAAGCCGCTTGGTGTGCATTCTCCCGGCCATGTTGCGGATACGGACGAGCGCGCGCGGGATGAAGCCTATCAAGGCTATAAAACCTTACGCGACCGGATCGGACGCGAACGCGGTTGGGGGCCAACGTCGCGCGCTGAATTTGATAACGAAGTTACCAATGGCTCAATGTATGTCGGTACGCCAGAAACGGTTGCGAAAAAAATCGCAGCGACCATGCAAGCTCTCGGTCTGATGCGTTTCGATATGAAGTACTCCATGGGCACCATGCCCCATGAAGCGGCCATGCGCTCCATCGAACTTTACGGCACCAAAGTCGCGCCCATGGTGCGGGAAATTTTGGCGAAGGGGTAAGGCCTACTTCCCCCCGCGCTTCGGTGCCGAACCCTTCCAGGGCTTCACACCGGGCGTGCGCGTCTCGGTGGTATTGGAGCGGCGCTCGCGACCTTCTTGCGTGCGAGCTTCGGCACCGGCCTTCGGCTTGTCCTTGTTCCACGGCCTTGTCAGGCGCGCAGGCTGATGCGGACGTGCTTTTGGAGGCGCTGCTTCCGGCGCCTGCTCAAGCTTTTCGCCGCGATCGGACCGAATTTTTAGGCGCGGGCCCCTTTCGGCGTGAGGCTGTGGTGATGTGGGTCTTGCCTCAACCGGCCGTGTATCGACCGGAGCATCTTCCGAGCGTCTTGGTTCTGCGGAGCGTTGACGCGGCGGCCGTGGCGGGCGTGGCGGATAATTGCCGGGCGACGATGCGCGCTGTTCGGTTGGCCGTCCACTCGCAAGCGCAATGGTTACGCCCTTCTCGCCACTGCCATCGCGTGCCACTTTGGCGGCAAACTCATCCACCATTTGAGCTACGATTTCGAACCGCGTTTCGTTGTCGGAAATTTTAATCGAGCCGACGTCGCGTTTGGTCACGCCGCCAGCCTTGCAAATCATCGGCAAGAGCCATTTCGGATCGGCACGATGTTTACGGCCCAGCGATAGCGTAAACCAGCCTGCACCCGCCATATCCTCGCGATCACGATCACGCTCACGATCACGCTCACGTGGCCGCTCACTGCTATCGCGCTCACGCGGTCTGTCATTGCCGTTCCGCTCGCGTGGAGCGCGTGTGCTATCGCGATCTCTGTCGCGCGGCCTGCCTGAGCGGTCAGGCAATGGCGTATCGGAAATATATTCCGCCGGCGGGCGGGTTTGATATTGCTGACGTAAATAGGCTGCCGCCAATTGCTCCGGCGACATGCGCGACAGCAATTCCGCAACCATTTCTTGTTCGCCGCTTTCAGGCATCGGTGCCGCAGCAGCCGTTTCTAAAATCTGCGTGCGGTTGCGTGCGTCAATCTCTTTCGCCGTTGGTGCTCCGCGGGTTATTGCGTTCACATTGGCGATATCCAAAACACGAAGTGCTGCTGCATAGCGCCGCACTGGTACGATCAACACGCACACACCTTTGCGCCCCGCACGGCCCGTGCGCCCAGACCGATGCAACAAAGTGTCTGGCTTGGATGGCACATCGGCATGAATGACGAGATCCAGATTAGGCAAATCAATACCGCGCGCCGCCACATCGGTTGCAACACACACCCGCGCACGACCATCACGCATCGATTGCAGCGCATTGGTACGCTCTGATTGCGAGAGTTCGCCCGATAAAGTGACAACCGCAAATCCGCGATCCGCAAGGCGCGTGGTAAGTTGTTTCACCGCTTCACGCGTATGACAAAACACAATCGCGCTGCCGCTATCGAAATAGAGCAGCGTGTTGATAATGGCATTCTCGCGCTCATGCGATTGCGCGACCACCATTTGATATTCAATATCAGCGTGCCGCTCGCTCGCCGCATTCGCCGTTAATCGAATGGCATCACGTTGATAGGTTTTGGCAAGCTCGGCAATAGAGCGTGGCACGGTTGCCGAAAACATCAGCGTCCGACGCTCGTCGGGTGTTGCGGCTAGAATGAATTCAAGATCCTCGCGAAAGCCAAGATCCAACATCTCATCGGCTTCATCGAGCACGACGGCGCGGAGATCAGTCAAATCGAGTGAACCGCGCGTGATGTGATCGCGCAAACGGCCGGGCGTTCCAACCACAAGATGCGCGCCCTGCTGCAAAGCACGACGCTCCTTCTGCATGTCCATGCCGCCGACGCAGGAGGTGGTAACAACACCGGCCTCGGCATAGAGCCAGCTCAGCTCGCGCTGAACCTGCAACGCCAATTCGCGCGTGGGCGCGATAATAAGACCCAAGGGCCGACCCTTCGGCGGAAATTTCTGCGCCTTGCCCAACAAAGTCGGCGCAATGGCAAGCCCAAAGGCAACCGTCTTGCCGGAGCCTGTTTGCGCTGACACCAAAAGATCATGGCCTTCAGCGTCCGCCTCCAGCACCGAAGTTTGCACAGGCGTGAGCGTCTCATAGCCTTGTTTGGCTAATGCGGAAGCCAAAGCAGGATGAATAGCAGCCATCACGGCCACGGGCGAAGTCTCAGATACAGAAGTCATGAATGAAGGCAGCCTTATGAAGCGCAAAAAACTTTAGCGGAGACGGCGTTCGCTTAAAAAAAGCGCCCTGCCCCGTCTCATGATGCGTCTGAATATTCCAGTAGGGCGGAAATCACAACGAATTAATTTAAAATCCGCCATTCCCGAAGCTTAACGGGGCAATTCAGCCTTGAAACGACGTGATATGCAATAAAACGAGCATCCACCTCCCCCAATCATCGTCCCGATGCGCGTTGAGCACCCCATCGTGAGCAAGCGGGCAAGCCAATCGTGATGGATCCTGGCGATGATCCTGCATCCAATAAAGCCGAAGAGTTGACGGGCTGGGCTTCTTTAACCATGTTTCATGCAGACAGGATTGGGAGAGGCGGGACACATGACGGATCGCAAAGCGGATGGAATAGGTCAACCTCGTCGCTTGTCATCGTGTGCGGCATTTCACTTTTATCAAGCTTGGGAGCGTTGCGCATGAATGATGGAGCGACCCAACCCTCATCGATCCTGAACGACGCCATCCGCATCGTCGAAGCCTATCTTGATGCATCCATGGTACCCGATCCCGAGACCGCCGCGCGGTATATTTCACCGGATCTCGTCTTCACCTTCACCGGCGGCCGACGCTTTGCACATCCCCGCGATGCTGCCGCGTTTAATGCCGGGCGTTATCAATGGGTCAAGAAAAAGCGCGAACGTTCGGACGCCTCACAAGGGGTCGGTGAATGCATCGTCTATAATATCGGAACGCTTTATGGCGCTTGGCCCGACGGGACACCCTTTCAGGGCAACCGCTATGTCGATCGGTTCGTGGTTCGCGATGGCCTGATCGTGAAAATGGACGTGTGGAACGACAGTGCCGAGCGTCTCCTGACCCGCCAGGGGATTACCGCCTGAGTAAATCAGCCTAAAAATTCATCACAATACCTTTTTTTAATCGCTAGCTATCGGCGCCGCAGCGCATTTAATGGGCACTCGCCTTGTAATGATTGAATAAATTGCAATGGCACAGCCGTTGCATTTCCTGTCTCAAGACTTTGAACAGGCCCGTTTCATATGATTTCCAAGGCTACCCTTGAACTCGTCAGTGTCACCAAGCGGTTTGGCTCGACCATCGCGGTCGATGGTATCGACCTCAAAATTCCCTCCGGCTCCTATTGCTGTCTCTTGGGGCCATCGGGTTGTGGTAAGACCTCGACGCTTCGCATGATTGCGGGCCATGAATCGGTAACGTCAGGCGATATTCTTGTCGGCGCCAACAATGTGACCGATCTTCCACCCGCCGGTCGTAACACGGCGATGATGTTTCAATCTTACGCGTTGTTTCCGCATCTCAGCGTGCTCGACAATGTGGCCTTCGCCTTAAAAATGCGCGGTGTCGAAAAAGACGAGCGCCACACTGAAGCCCGCAAACTCTTGGCGCTTGTCGATATGCAAGCCTATGAGCAGCGCTTACCGGCGCAATTATCGGGCGGCCAACAACAACGCGTGGCACTCGCACGCGCACTCATCACAAAGCCGCAAATTCTATTGCTTGATGAGCCGCTTTCAGCACTCGATCCTTTCTTGCGCCTCCGCATGCGTGCAGAATTAAAGCGCTTGCAACGCGAACTCGGCATTACCTTTATTCACGTCACCCACGGCCAAGACGAGGCGATGGCGTTGGCCGATCTTGTTGTGCTGATGAATGCCGGAAAGATCGAACAACAAGGCAGCCCGCGCGACATTTTCAACCATCCCAAAACAGAATTCGTCGCCAAATTCATCGGCGGCCATGCGGTTATTAGGGCAGGCGATGAAACCCTCGCCGTACGCAATGATCGCTTGATTTTAAACGCCCCAAGTGCCGGTGTTTCGGGTGATTTTATCGCGGGCACCATTACAGAAGTCGAATATCAAGGCACCTTTATCCGCGTCTCAATCGCGGGCGAAGGCGGCACAGATTTGGCCGCTGAACTTTCCGAAACAGATTTCGATCAAACGGGCTACGGGGTCGGTGACCGCGTGTTCGTCACCTGGAATGCTGCCAACGCGCATGCGTTGGGTGCCCATCCTTTTGCAACCGTCTCGACCGCTGGCGCGGCGTGACTTTTTACCTGGAGTAGACAATGACTGACTCAGTAAAATTAGATGCCAAAGTGAGCCGTCGCTCGCTGCTTAAAGGTGCCGCCGGTATTGCAGGCCTTGCCGCAGGTTCGGGCGCCATCACGGGCTTTCCCTATGTCCACTCGGCCGAGCCAAAAGTGTTGCGTTACCTCGGCACGGGCGTGAACGAAGGCGATTTGATCGGTCAACAATGCTTCAAAGATACGGGCATCAAGATCGAATATATTTCGGCAACCACCGACGACGTAACCAAGCGCGTTGTTACCCAGCCAAACTCGTTTGACGTGCTGGATACCGAATATTTCTCGCTCAAAAAGCTCGTTCCATCGGGCAACATCCTTGGCCTTGAAGCCAAGAAAATCAAAGAATTCAACAATATCACTCCCGTCTTCACCAAAGGCCAACTGCCCAACGGCAAGAAGATCGGCGATCAAGGTACGGCCCCATGGAAGGTGCTCTATCTCGAAGGCGCAAATTCGAAGAACTTCTCGAAGACCGCCACCGATTACGTCACGCTGATCCCGACCGTTTACAATGCCGACACCCTCGGCATCCGTCCGGACCTCATCAAGCGCCCCATCACCTCATGGGCTGAACTGCTAAACCCTGAATTCAAGGGCAAAGCTTCGATCCTCAACATCCCGTCGATCGGCATCATGGACGCAGCCATGGTCATTGAAGCCACCGGTCAGCATAAATATGCCGATAAGGGCAATATGACGAAGGAAGAAATCGACCTCACAATGAAGATCATGACCGAAGCCAAAAAGGCAGGTCAGTTCCGCGCGTTCTGGAAGGACTTCAACGAGAGCGTCAATTTGATGGCGTCGGGTGAAACCGTCATCCAGTCGATGTGGTCGCCAGCTGTGACGAAGGTTCGCTCCATGGGCATTCCGTGCACGTTCCAGCCGCTCAAAGAAGGCTATCGTTCATGGGCTTCCGGCTTCTGCATCTCGAAGGCCACGACGGGTCCAAAGCTTGAATGGGCCTATGAATTCGTCAACTGGTTCCTCTCGGGCTGGGCTGGTGGCTACCTCAACCGTCAGGGCTATTATTCCGCCGTTCTCTCCACCGCAAAAGCCAACATGACGGCCGATGAGTGGGGCTACTGGATGGAAGGCAAGGCAGCGGTTGGTGACATCAAGGCTCCCGACGGCTCATTGCTTGAAAAAGCTGGCGCTGTGCGTGACGGCGGCTCCTATGAGGACCGCATGGGCAGCGTCGCATGCTGGAACGCCGTGATGGACGAGAACGACTACATGGTCCGCAAGTGGAACGAGTTTATCGCTGCTTGATTAAATAAGCTCCCTTCTCCCTGAGGGAGAAGGTGTCGCCGAAGGCGACGGATGAGGTTCTAACGGTAGCAGCAGAGGCGCTAAACAAAACGCTATAAAAGGTTTAGCGCCCATCAAATTACCACCAGAACCTCATCCGGTCGCTCCGCGACCACCTTCTCCTAAGAGGAGAAGGATCATCTTGCTCCCTTTACAGACCCCCACCGAGTTCCCGCCTTCATGACCAAAGACCGCAACTCCCTAATCGCGTGGCTCCAGGCCGGACCGATGATGCTGGTCTTTAGTGCGTTTTTTCTTCTTCCCCTTGTCTTTGTCACCATCGTTAGCGCATGGGATTATAATGAATATGAAATGCTGCCGGCGCTCAGTTTCCGCGGCTATACCGACACGTTTGAAGGCTGCATCGCGCAACTTCCCGATCTCTGCACGATTTTAAAAACCTATGCCAAGACGGTGAAGCTGTGCTTTCTGACTTGGGCCATTACGCTTACCATCGGCTTTACCATTGCCTATTTCCTAGCCTTCCATGTTCGCTCGAAAACATGGCAGATCGTGCTCTCGCTTTTATGTACGATTCCGTTTTGGACGTCGAACGTCATCCGCATGGTTGCTTGGGTGCCGCTGCTTGGTCGCAATGGCCTCGTCAACCAAGGCCTCATTGATTTAGGCCTCATCAAAGTGCCTCTGGAATGGCTGCTGTTTTCGGAATTCTCCGTTGTGCTCGCCTTTGTGCACCTGTTTACGTTTTTCATGGTGGTGCCAATTTTCAACTCGATGATCCGCATCGATCCTAAATTGATCGAAGCGGCCTATGATGCAGGCGCAACCGGCTTTCAAACACTCGTCAACATCATCATTCCCCTCGCCAAGCCCGGCATCGTGATCGGATCAATTTTTGTAATCACCATCGTGATGGGCGATTTCGTCACCATCGGTGTGATGGGCGGGCAACAAATCGCTTCCGCCGGTAAGATTATCGAGACGCGTCTGAATGCGCTGCAGTTCCCAGCCGCCGCTGCCAATGCGGTTATCCTGCTCGGCATTACGATCGTCATCATTTCCGCGCTGACCCGCCTTGTCGATATCCGCAAGGAGCTATGAGATGGAAACGAGACGAGGCAAAAGCTTTTATATTCTGGCTGCCGTGTTCATCGCCTATGTTCTGTTTCTCTATGGGCCAATGTTTGCGATTTTCGTTTTGTCCTTCCAAGGGCCTGAAGGTGGCTTAACCTTCCCGATGAACGGCGTATCGCTGCATTGGTTTTACAAAGTGTTTGAGGGCAATGGTGTCGTGAATATCGGCGCGGCGTTTAAGCGCTCGCTCGCTTTGGGCACGGTTGTGATGCTTATCACCGTTGTGCTTTCCGTTGCCGCCGGCATGGCCTTCCGCAAAGGCTTTAAGGGTGCCGTCGTTTTATTTTACACGGCGATTGCCTCCTTGATCATGCCCTCCATCATCACCTCGCTCGGCATCGCGCTTGAGTTTCGCCTGCTTGATGATGTGATGATCAATCACGCCAATGATTTAGGCCTTGGCTGGTTTGCCGAGGGCTGGACAACCGCCATGGGGCTTTTCACCTCAGGCCTAGGCGCGCATCTCACTTGGACGCTGCCCTTCGGCTTGCTCATCATGTTCGCCATTTTCAATCGCTTCGATGGCCGCCTAGAAGAAGCCGCGCGCGATTTGGGCGCAACGCCTTGGCAGACGTTTCGCTATGTGGTCTTGCCCATCATCTTGCCATCGGTGGTCGGCATTGGCCTTTTCGGCTTTACGCTCTCATGGGACGAGCTCGCCCGTTCCAGCCAAGCCATCGGCTCGGTCAACACATTGCCGCTCGAATTGCAGGGCCTGACCACGACGGTAACAAAGCCTGACATTTACGCGCTTGGTACCATCACAAGTGCGGTGTCGTTTCTTGTGATCTTCCTCGCGCTCTTTATTATTCAAGCCCTTCAAGCGCGGCAAAAGCGCTATGGCTCTGATGCTGGAAAAGGCCTCGTCTAATGCGTATCCTCGTCGTTAATCCCAACACCACGGCATCCATGACCGAGAAGATTGGTGCCGCTGCCCGCACCGTTGCAGCGCACGACACCGAGATCATCGCGGTCAATCCAACTGACGGACCCGTTTCCATCGAAGGCTATTACGACGAAGTTTTTTCCGTGCCCGGTCTCTTGGCAGAAATCGCCAAAGGTGAGGACCAAGGGGTCGCTGCCCATATCATTGCCTGTTTTGACGACACGGGACTAGAAGCGGCCCGCAGCATCGCCAAAGCGCCTGTAATCGGTATTGGTGAAGCAGCCTTCCATTTTGCCTCGATGCTCGGCCATCGCTTCTCGGTTGTCACGACTCTTTCACGCTCGATTGCGGCGATTGAAACCAACCTCATGAAATATGGCCTCGCCGCCAAATGCGCGAAAGTCCGTGCGTGCGAAATTCCGGTGCTCGAATTGGATAACCCCGCCTCTAACGCCTCCGCCCAAATCAGCGCCGAGATTGAACGCGCGAAAGCGCAAGACCATGCCGAGGTGATCGTTCTCGGCTGCGCGGGCATGGCGGATCTCGCCGCACGCCTGACGCTCAGACATGGCGTTCCAGTTGTCGATGGCGTTGCGTGCGCCGTGAAGCTTGCGGAAGGCTTTGGCACGTTAGGTCTCATGACGTCCAAGATCAGCTCCTACGCACAACCGCGGCCTAAAACCTATCTCGGATCCTTTGCCAATTTCGCGCCACGCGGATGAGCCTCGATCTGCTCTTTAAAAGCGCGCGCCTTTCAAGCGATCCGACGCGGCGCCTCGATATCGGTGTCAAAGATGGTATCATTGTCGATATCGCACCCACGATTGAATGCGACTGCCCAACCGAATTTCTGGACGGCAAATGGCTGACAGGTGGCTTTGTCGATAGCCATGTCCATCTTGATAAATCCTGCATCTCAGGACGCTGCGCCTGCGTCACAGGCACGTTGCAAGAAGCGATATCGGAAACCGCAAAAGCCAAACAGAATTTCACCGAAGACGATATTTATGCCCGCGGCAAAAGCACGCTTGAGAAGGCCATTCTTCAAGGTACCACCGCCATGCGCACGCATGTTGAATTGGATCCAAGGATTGGCCTGAAAGGCTTTCATGCCATCCAGCACTTAAAGCGCGATTATGCGTGGGCGATTGATCTGCAAATTTGCGTCTTTCCGCAAGAGGGGCTCTTGAACGATCCGGGTACGGATGAGCTTTTATGGCAGGCCTGCACGACCGGCGCTGATCTGATTGGCGGCTGTCCCTATACCGACACAGACCCTAAAAAGCAGATCGCACGCATCTTCGACATCGCGCGCCATTTCGATATCGATATCGATTTCCATCTCGACTTTAATCTCGACCCATCAAAAAGCGATTTAGCAGAAATATGCCAACACACCATAAATCACGGATATAGCGGGCGCGTGGCGGTCGGACATGTCACCCAACTATCCGCACAACCGCCATCGGAATTTGAAGCCATTACCCGTCGCTTGGCCGATGCCGGCATAGCCCTCACCGTGCTGCCCGCGACCGATCTTTTTTTGATGGGCCGCGACGCCACCCATCTCGTGCCGCGCGGCGTCGCCTTGGTGCATCTTATGTTAAAGCACGGCGTCAATGGCTCGCTCGCGACCAATAATGTGCTTAATCCCTTCACACCCTTTGGCGATTGCTCGCTGATCCGCATGGCCAATCTCTACGCCAATATCGCGCAGATTGGCGATCATGCAGGGCTTGAAGATTGTTTTGATTTGGTCTCAACGCGCCCCGCATCCTTGATGAACATCAGCCCTTACGGCGTAGCCATTGGCAACCCCGCAACATTCATCGCACTCGATACAGACGACAAGGCATCCGCCATTGCCGAACTTGCCCAACCGCTGTTCGGTTATAAAAGCGGGCGCCGCAGCTTTACGCGGCCAAAGCCTGTCGTCCATCCCCCATAACGAAAACGGATGATGAAAAACCAGGCCGGATTTCCCTAACCCTATGCCGCCTTGCCGAGTATGGCGTGCTCGTTCAATTCGGCCAAGAGCTCGTAAGACCGCAAGCGTGCCTGATGATCAAAAAGGGCGGATGCGACCATAAGCTCGTCAACGCCTGTCGAGGCCACAAACGCATCAAGCTTTCGTTTCACGGTATTGGGCGAGCCGACAAACGAACAAGCCAACATGCGCGAGGCGTGAATTTTTTCTTCCCTTGACCAATAGCTCTCAATATCGTCAATGGGCGGCTTCAGATAGCCTCGTTTACCCCGCACCATATCGGTGAAGCGCTGCTGAATGGAGCTGAAATGATAATTGGCTTCGGCATCGCTATCGGCCAGCACCACATTCACACCAGCCATTGCGTGAGGCTTGGCCATTTGCTCTGAAGGCCTAAATTGCGCCTTATAAAGAGCGAGCGCATGGTCAAGCGCGTCAGGCGCAAAATGCGATGCGAACGCATAAGGCAATCCGAAGGCCGCTGCCAATTGCGCGCCATAAAGGCTCGAACCCAAAATCCAAAGCGGAACTTTTAAGCCCGCACCCGGAACGGCTTGAATGGCTTGATCAGGCTCCGACGGTCCAAAATAGGACTGCAATTCAAGCACATCATCAGGGAAATGATCCGACGCCATGCTATCGCGCCGCATCGCTTGCGAGGTTGCGCGATCCGTGCCCGGCGCACGACCTAATCCTAAATCGATACGCCCGGGATAAAGCGATTCAAGCGTCCCAAATTGTTCGGCAATGATAAGAGGGGAATGGTTAGGCAACATAATGCCACCTGCCCCGACCCGGATTGTCGATGTATGCGCGGCAATAAAACCAATCACAACCGAGGTCGCGGCACTCGCAATACCAACCATATTGTGATGCTCCGCCACCCAATATCGCTGATAGCCCCATCGCTCTGCATGTTGAGCAAGGTCTCTGGTATTGGCAAACGCATCCGCAGGCGTTTTGCCTTCAACAACCGGCACAAGATCAAGGATCGATAACGCTACCATGGTTTTTACTCATCAACAGACGGGCGACGAACCGCAGGCCAAGCCTATTAACCCGCTATGTCCCTGTCATAGCTCGGTTATCAGGTGGTTGGTCGTTTAGACTGGCGGAGGAGGCGGGATTCGAACCCGCGATACGGTTTCCCGTATACACACTTTCCAGGCGTGCGCCTTAAACCACTCGGCCACCCCTCCGTCGTTGGTGCATTAAGGCGCACGCGAAACCTTAGTCAATAACGGTCGCCAAAGGCGACCTAGTGCGCCTTAAACCACTCGGCCACCCCTCCGTCGTTGGTGCGCCTAAGCACACCGCGGAAAACTTGCGCTCTTATAGACAGAACTGCACGGCTTGCAACCATTTCGGCTCACAAGGGATCTGGCATCGGGGCCAATCCATGCTTACATAGGGTCTGCGCCTCGTTCAGAACTGGAGAATCCGCATGTTCAGCTTCCGTAAATCACCCCAAATGCCGACGAGGGATGAGGCTTTGCCGGGCCGCTCGACGCCGCTTCCGACGGCATCGACGCATTTTGTGAACGGAAACCCGCTCAAAGGCCCCTATCCAGCCGGAAGTGAGACGGCGATGTTCGGTTTAGGCTGTTTCTGGGGCGCCGAGCGCAAATTCTGGCAGATGCCGGGCGTTTTTGTGACCGCCGCGGGCTATTCTGCCGGTATTACGCCCAACCCGACCTATGAGGAAACCTGCACCGGCCTCACGGGGCATAATGAGGTCGTGCTTGTGGTGTTTGATCCGTCCGTCGTGACCTTTGACGAGCTTTTGAAGCTGTTTTGGGAATCGCACGACCCGACCCAAGGCATGCGGCAAGGCAATGATGTCGGCACGACCTATCGCTCGGGCATCTACACCTATTCTGCCGCCCAGCAGGCCGCTGCCGAGGCTTCGAAAGCGATGTATCAGCAAAAGCTCACCCAAGCGGGGTATAGCGCGATCACGACCGAGATCATCCCCGCCGAAACCTTCTATTTTGCCGAAACCTATCACCAGCAATATCTCGCCAAAAATCCGAACGGCTATTGCGGTTTGGGCGGCACAGGCGTCAGCTGCCCGATTAGCCTACCGGTGGCGGCGGCGTAAGGGCACGCTCAATGGCCATCCACACCGTCACCGACCGCGAACGTGCCGTGTATATCGGTATCCATAGCACGTTTGTGGTCTCGGAGCGTTTGCGTGCGTGGACGGATCGGATATCGGGCGTGAAGCATTAGAGGCGGGTTTAGGTTAGGTTTCCTTCTCCCGTCCGGGAGAAGGTGTCATGCGTAGCATGACGGATGAGGGAATGGAGGTTGTTTTTGAGCTGAATCGGTGCTGCACTTAACGGCTACCATAAGACCCTCACCCGCCCCCCTTCGGGGGCCACCCTCTCCCCAAGTGGAGAGGGAAATTAGTCTTCAAACATCGTTAAAAGCTAAAACCCTCAATGCGCCTCATCCCAATTCGAAGCTGCACGCGCATCGACTTGTAGCGGTACCGTCAGTTGCACCGCCGGGTGCGGCGCGTCCACCATGACGCGGGTGACGACTTTGATCGTTGCCTCAATCTCGTCGTCCGGCACTTCGAAAATCAATTCGTCATGCACTTGCAACAGCATACCCGCTTTCAGTTTAGCCGCCTCCAGCGCGTCTTCCATGCGAATCATCGCGCGGCGGATAATATCGGCGGCGGTGCCTTGAATAGGCGCGTTAATGGCCGCGCGTTCATTAAACGCCCGCTCGCTCGGATTAGACGAGGCAATCTGCGGATAATGGCAATGCCTGCCAAACACGGTTGCAACATAGCCATGTTCGCGCGCGAATTTTTTCGTCGCTTCCATATAGTCTTTGATACCCGGAAAGCGCTCGAAATATTTCTTGATGTAAGCGCCCGCTTCCTCGCGCCCAATGCCGAGTTGATTGGCCAGACCGAACGCCGAAATGCCATAGATGATTCCGAAATTAATCGCCTTCGCACGACGTCGCACCATCGGGTCCATGCCTTCCACCGGCACGCCGAACATTTCGGAAGCCGTCATCGCATGAATATCAATGCCATCGGCGAAGGCTTTGGTGAGTTGCGGAATATGCGCCATATGCGCCAGCACGCGTAATTCGATTTGCGAGTAATCGGCCGAGATAAGTTTATGTCCCGGTGTGGCAATAAAAGCCGCACGGATTTTGCGGCCTTCCTCGGTGCGCACCGGAATATTTTGAATATTCGGTTCTGAGGATGCCAAGCGCCCCGTCGTTGTGGCCGCGAGCGAAAACGAGGTATGCACGCGCCCTGTTTCCTTATTCACAAAATTCGGCAACGCATCCGTATAGGTCGATTTTAATTTGGAAAGCTGCCGCCAATTCAGAATCTGTTTGGGTAATTCATAGCCTTGGTCAGCGAGTTCTTCCAAAATTTGCGCGCCGGTTGCCCAAGCCCCGGTTGCGGTTTTCTTCGCTCCCGGCAAACCCATTTTACCGAATAAAATATCACCCAATTGTTTAGGCGATCCGAGGTTGAAACTCTCGCCCGCAAGCTCGTGAATCTCGCTCTCGAGGCGCGCCATGATTTGCGCGAACTCACCCGAAAGGCGTGAGAGAATCTGTCGGTCAATCGATATACCGCGCCGCTCCATGCGCGCGAGCACATCAACCAAAGGCCGCTCCAAGGTCTCATAGGCATTGGTCATATGTTCTGCCACAAGGCGCGGCTTCAACACACGCCATAAGCGCAGCGTCACATCGGCATCTTCCGCCGCATAGGCTGTCGCTTTATCAAGCGGCACCCGCGCAAAGCCGATAAAATTTTTACCCGAGCCCGCGACTTCGGCAAACGGAATCGTCTCATGGCCTAAATGGCGTTTCGAGAGCTCATCCATGCCATGGCTGCCGCGTCCGGCATCAAGCACGTAAGACAGCAGCATCGTGTCGTCGAAGGGCGCCACTTCAATGCCGTGGCGCTTTAACACGTTCCAATCATATTTGAGGTTCTGGCCAATTTTCAGAACGGCGCGATCCTCCAACAAAGGCTTTAAATGCGCGATCGCCTCGCGGATCGGAATTTGCCCCGCCAACACTTCATTGCCGCCAAATAAATCCGCCGACCCTTCGCTGCGATGGCCAAGCGGAATATAGCACGCGCGGCCCGGGCGAACGGCTAACGACACACCCACCAAATCGGCTGCCATCGCATCAAGCGCACTGGTTTCCGTATCAACGGCAACCACGCCCTCCTCACGCGCTTCCGCAATGAAAGCGTCGAGCGCTGCGAGATCGGTAATCGTGAGATAGCCGGAGCGATCAATGGCGTGCGCAACAGCTTCTGCCGCGCGTTCAGCCACGAGCGCTTGCGGCGTCCAGAGGCCTGCATCAGGCGCATCAGCAACCGTTTCAACCCCAGACACCGCGGCATTACGCGCAGGCCTATCATCCGCCGTGACAGGTTTTGTCGCCCCACTTTGCCAAGATGTACCAGCACCGGGTTTGGCAAGCTCAGGATCAGCCTCAATCAGCGAGGCTTCCGCATCATACGCCTCCACAACGCGGCGCGTCACCGAATTAAATTCCATCGCCTTTAGAAAGGCGATCAGCAAACGCGGATCAGGATCATGCACGGCCAAATCTTCGAGCGGCACATCGAGCGGCACATGGGTTTCGAGCCGAACGAGATCGCGCGAAATGCGGGCTTTGTCCGCATGCTCAATCAGTGCTTCGCGGCGCTTGGGCTGTTTAATCTCGCCCGCGCGTGCCAACAACGTATCGAGGTCGCCATATTCCTCGATGAGCTGCGCCGCCGTCTTGATGCCAATGCCCGGTACGCCGGGGACATTGTCGACGCTGTCGCCGGCCAAAGATTGCACGTCGATCACACGCTCTGGCCCGACGCCGAATTTCTCAATCACTTCCTCGCGCCCGATGCGCTTGTCCTTCATCGTATCATAAAGCGACACGCCATTGCCGACGAGCTGCATCAAATCCTTGTCGGACGAGACGATGGTGGTGGTAGCCCCCGCTTCCGACGCCAACCTTGCATAGGTGGCGATCAAATCATCCGCCTCGTAATCCTTTTGCTCGATCGAGGGAATGTCGAAGGCGCGCACCGCATCGCGGATCAGCTTGAATTGCGGCCGCAAATCTTCCGGCGGCTCGGTGCGGTTGGCTTTGTATTCACTGTAAAGCCGGTTCCGGAAAGTTTCCGAGGAATGGTCGAAAATCACCGCCAAATGGGTTGGCCGCTCACCCGCAACCGAATCACGCATGAGCTTCCACAACATGTTGCAAAAGCCTGCCACCGCTCCAATCGGCAGTCCGTCGGATTTCCGCGTAAGCGCCGGAAGCGCGTGAAAAGCGCGGAAAATATAGCCCGATCCGTCCACGAGAAATACATGATCGCCGCTTTTGACCGGTTTATTGAGCATTCTGCCGTCCTGAGGTTGAAAATTGATTCACATCATCGCACGCCCGGCGCGCCGGATCAAAATTCAATCGACCGGTTCTCATTTGGCCGCAATATTTCGCGATACATTTTAACGCCGTCCACTTTGAGGTAACGATAGTGTGAAATGTTTTCAGTAAGTTATGAGAGATCGCCTCAATAAAAATGGCCTTAAAATCCAACCTACCCTTCCGAAAAATTGAAATGGTTGAGGCCGTCGCCTTAACCGGCTCAGTCAGTGCAGCCTCAAAAATTCTAGGACTTTCCCAGCCTGCGCTTACGCAAGGATTGCAATCCATCGAGCTTCAACTCGGGGTTTTGCTCTTCACGCGGGGCCCCCGAGGGCTCGAGCCGACGCCCTATGTGGCGCCTTTCCTTACCCATATTCAGACCATGCGGGACGAAATTCAGGCGGCCAAGCGTGAATTATCGGGGAAGGATGCCCTACCCCGACGCCGCCTGACGGTACAAACGGGCCCCCGCGCGATGGAATTATGGGTAAAGCCCGCGATCCAAGCCCTTGCCGAGAAAAACAAGGACATCACGATAGAGACCGTGCCGATCATTCGTTCGATTTATGAAAATCTTTTAGATAGAAAGGTAGATCTCGCCATTGTGCCCCCGAGTGCCATTCCAAAGCGTGATGAATTCATATTCAAACCGTTTGCTGCCGTCAGAAATCGCATCCTATGTCGCCCAGACCATCCGCTAATCTCGATCCGTCGTCCTACTTTTGCGGACCTGCGAAACTATCCGCTCTGCGGGGATGTGGTTCCACGGCGTTACTTGACCGAATTTCATGGCAAATTGGGCCAATTCGCAACCCGCGATAATGCAACAGGGCAGACTGTTCCGGCCGTTCAAGCGATCGATCTTGAGGATATTTTTTCGCAGCTTGAAACCAGCGAAGCTGTGGGCTTTTTGCCGAAGGAACTCTTCAGCCGTTTGATCCCCGAAGGACGATTGGTTTTACTCGATGCGTCAGATTGCCGCCTGCCCGACCTGCCCGTCGCCATCGGATACCATAGAAGCCGGTCCAAAGATCCCGATATCGAGCAATTCATTGAAGAGTTGCGTTCAGCCGAGCTCAACTATGCACATTTTTTTGTTGATTATGATCGTTAACCGTCACCGCGCGCCATCAAACCTCCGCTTGTCAATTCGATCATGATGCGCCAGAAAAGTGCATCGTAATCGTCGGTTCAGGCGGTTAACGCGGGATTGACCATGGCAAAATCTGGTTTGACCTTTCGGAAAATGGAGATGGTCGAAGCCGTGGCCAAGCTCGGCTCGGTCAGCGCGGCGGCGGAGGCGTTGGGTATTTCGCAGCCCGCTTTAACCCAAGGGCTTCAATCGGTCGAAGCCGAGCTCGGCATCACGCTGTTCAACCGCGGCCCGGGTGGATTGCAGCCTACTGGCTTTGCCCGACCCTTTTTGAATCATATCGACACGATCCGGATTGGTCTGACGGAAACCAAGCTGGAATTGGCACAGACAAAAGCCGCACCTTCACCGCGCCATTTACGCGTCAGCGCTGGTATTCGAAGTTGTAAAATTTGGGTCGATGCCGCCACTGACGCCTTGCGCCATTCCAATCCGGACCTGCACCTAAACGTCGATAATGACATTCTGCAGCTCTATTCCCGCCTGATTGGTGATGAGGTCGATATCGGCGTAACAATGACCGATCTCATTCCGGAAGCCTCCAAACGCATCATCATTGAACCGCTTGGCCAATGGCGGGTCATCTTTATATGCCGTCCTACCCATCCGCTTGCGCGACAAAACGATCTCACACTCGATCAACTCCGCGCCTTTCCCCTTGCCGGCCATTTTAATTATCCGGTTATTTTGCGGCTGTTTAATGAAGAAAATGGCGAATTTGGTAGGTTGGACATGTCCACGGGCTGGCCAACGCTCAGCTCGCCGACCGAAACGCTCGATTTTCTGATCTCGGTTGTGACCAGCCAGGATTGCCTTGCGATTGTACCGCGTTCAACGGTCGAGCGTGAACTGGCGGAAGGCAGCCTTGTGGCCCTCGAGATTGCCGGAAACACGCGCTTCGTTATTAATCTCGTCCTCGTTTATTTGCGCGAAAAGGCCTCTCTGCCAGCGCTCCAACAATTCGTGGACAGCATCAAACAGATCGAGCGCCAACGCCTAAGCGAAGATTGAGCGCTGTGTCGCGGCTTCCCTTTATTGCGCCAATAACGCGATCATATCCGCTTTGAGTGCCGCAAACATGCGAAGATGTTTGCCGTCAACCGGTGCCGCCAAATCCATATCGGTCGCCAGCTCATTTTCAAGAATATTAAGCTTGACCAAGACATGACGCGGTTGGCGCGAAGGAATTACCAACAAGTTCTGTGCAAATTCTTCAGAGCCTGGCTGCCCTTCATCAAGCAACGGCAGGAGAGACGGGTCACTTTCTACGGACTTTTGCAAGTAATATTTGGAAACAGCGCGGTCAAATTCATCCCGCGCCTCGTTGATATCATCAAACATATGGTCATTCTTCGGGCCAGATGGCTCGTTTTCAGCTTCTATTGTTAGAATTCGATTGCCGCCTTCTAGTACTTTGAAAGGGTTGCGCTTAACACTTACAGGCATCGTATTTATTAATCCTTGACCTAACTCAATTTTATAGCGACCATCCTTTCCTAGACATAATAGATTTTATGCATTGCGATATAAGTTGGTGATATAGTGAGACGTGTCAATCGATGAATATAACTCTACGTCATTTTGAGCTGGTCGAGAGCGTGACGAAATGCCAAAGCATTACGCGCGCCGCGTCAATGCTGGATATGACCCAGCCTGCGCTGACACGCGCGATCAAGACCGTTGAAGATCAAATCGGCAAGGAGCTTTTTTCCCGCACCCCACGCGGGCTTGAGCCAACGGAAGCGGGAAAAACCTTCCTGACGCATTACACAAAAATCGCGACGAGCCTTTCGAGCATCCTCAACGAGATTGACCAGATCAAAAGCATCAGCGGCGGCACGCTAACGGTTGCAACAGGCCTCTTTGCCGGTCACAGCTCGGTTTACGCAGCCGTTGGCGCGATGAGTAAAATCTACCCCAAGCTGCAGATCGAGATTATCCAAAAAGACTGGCATGTCATTTCGAAAGAAATTCTGGCCAACGAGATTGATCTTGGCGTGATCGATTTAGGATTGGCACAGGCGGATCCCGAATTTCAAACCGAACTTCTCAACACGTCCGAGGTCTGCTTTTTCGTGCGGCCCGATCATCCTTTGGTCCATTTCGAGACGTTGACTCTGGATGATCTTAAAAAATTTCCGCTCTGCAACGGACAATTGCCGCCCCGCGCCGCATCGTTTTTTGGCGATAATTTAGGGGCGCTAGGCCGTTATGAACCGCTCACCGGCACTATTATGCCGGCACTTCATACCTACAACCTCTCGGCTATTTTCCAGGTTTTGGCCCATTCGGACGCGATCAGCCTTGCTCCAAGAAGGGTCATCCAGCGTATGGTCGAGCGGCATGATATTGTCATCTTGGACCAATTTCGACACCAAGGGTTGCGCGCCCATTTCGGATTTGCGCATCTGCGTAACCGCGCCTTGCCCCCCGTCCTGCGTGAATTTATGTCCATCGTCCGGGACATCGAATTAAAAAATCAAGGGGCTGACATAGATAAGGTTTAAGTATTTATACTTTGACCCATTCGGCGAGCGTCTTCAAGAGGTTGCTGGCTGGTCGATGATT
>CAIRGA010000205.1 GCA_903877935.1 uncultured Hyphomicrobiales bacterium | reverse complement strand
TTTTTGAGCCATTTAGGTGGCCCTACACAGAGATTTAAGATTTTTCTATGTGTTAAGCACAAGTCAGTTGCAGGTTGAGTTCTTGTATACTAGCGTATCAACAGATCACGCAAGAGAGCAAATCGCTCATAATTGTGGTCGGGGCGGTCAAACTTGATGGCCCACCAGAAATGTTAAGGGAGAGCTGAACCATGTCGCTTCAACTGCCATTATTTAAAGTAGCTATAGCCGGGGGCCTTGCTTTAGCAGCAATTGCGTCAACCGCATTCGCAGCTGATCCAACCCGCGTTGCCTTGGTGCCGGGCGGACCGCATCCCTATTTTGCGGCCTGGGAACAGGCTGGCAAGGACGCTGCCAAAGACTTCAAATTGGGCGCTGCTGATTACCGCGTCCCGCAAAAATGGGAATTAAGCCAACAGAATGAACTGTTGGAGAGCCTTCTCAGCCAAAAATACAACGCCTTCTTGATCTTCCCAGGCGATCCGGTTGGCTCAAACAGCACCGCAGCCGAATTGGCTGATTCGGGTGCGCCGGTTATCGCACTGGCCGGTTGCTTAAAAGAGCCGACAAAGGCTGTTTTCTGCTTTGGTACCGATACGGGTAATTCTGCCTATTTGGGTACGAAAGAGCTGATCAAAGCTATGGGCGGCAAGGGCCGTATCGCTCATTTCACGGGCTTTTTGGTCGACCCGAATACCCAGCTTCGTATAGACGCGGTTAACAAGGCAGCGTCTGAAGCAGGGGAGGGCGTGAAGGTCGTTCAAGTCATTGCCGACATTGACGCTCCAGAGCCAGCCGAAGAGAAGATCAACGCCTATCTCGCTGCCCATGCGGGTGAGGTGGATGGTATTGTAACGACGGCTTGGGTGCCTGCCGTTGTAGCCTCCAATGCGCTCCGTAAGATTGGCGATAAGCGCATCAAGATGGTCGGTATCGACCATGATGAGGTGGTTATCAAGGCGATTAAGGACGGTTTCGTCCACGGTACGATGCTTCAAAACCCCTATGGTCAGGGTTACATCGGCTCCTACGTAGCTGATAAGCTCCGTAATGGCTGCACGGTTAAGGCAAATGCACCATTTAAGTCCAACGCGCTTACCAACCGCTTCATCGACTCTGGCACAGTGTTCGCTGGTAAAGATGCTGTCGACAATTATGTTGCTTCGATGCAATCCATCACCAAAGATTTGATGAAGACCTTTGAGGCGACCTATCTGGCTTGCAAATAAGCTATGAAATAAGAAAGGCCGCCGTTTCGACGGCGGTCTTTCGGCATTATCGCACCTCCGCGATTTTTCGACTTATCATACTTTTTTGGCGAGGCTTTCGGCGTGCGCTTTTACCAGACCAATGAATTCGGCCTTTTTGCTCTGATTATTTTATTCGGTGCCTTTTTCGCGGTAGCCACGCCCGGCTTTGCATCGATTTTCAATGTCTTTTCCCTAACCCGGATCATGTCGATCGACATTATGATCGGGTTCTCGATGATGGTCGTCATTGTAACCCGCGGGCTTACTTTATCCGTTGGGGCAATTGGTGTCAGCGCGGCTATGGCATGCGGATGGCTCATCGAAACGGGTGGCTTGCCGTATCCCTTAGCGATCCTGTTGGCGCTGGCCTTCGGGGCATCGCTCGGTGCGATAAACGGCCTATTGATTGTGCGCTCCGGACTTCACAGTTTTATTATTACCTTAGCGACAATGAGTGTGTTTTTTGGTTTGATGATTTATTTGACGCATGCTCAGGCCTTTCGTGTCTTGGTGCCGGAATTTGCCCAATTCGGAAAATTACGACTTTTTGGAACAGTCTCCGCCTTGATGATTGTCAGTTGTTCTTTTGCGATTGCACTATCCGTTTTATACCGCTTCACGCCGTTAGGCCGGCAGATGCTAGCGGCAGGGGCTAATCCCGCAGCTGCGGAACTCTCAGGCATCAGGGTGGATCGGACCTATGTCGTCTGCCATGCCCTTTCAGGAGCCCTTGCAGGGGCCGCAGCCCTCATGGTGGTTGCTCGCAACGGTGCGGCTATTCCATCCATGGCGGGACATCTTGGTCAAGACTGGTTGCTGCCAGCTTTTTTGGGGCCTGTTCTTGGCGGCACCTTGCTGATGGGAGGACGGGTA
>CAIRGA010000204.1 GCA_903877935.1 uncultured Hyphomicrobiales bacterium | reverse complement strand
ATGCGCGAGAGATAGGTATAGGCATCGGGGCCTGAGACTTCATATTTGGAGAAGGTCGAAAGATCCATGAGGCCAACGCGGTTGCGAACGGCTTCACATTCGCCCTTCACCGCATCCCACCAATTCGAACGCTTGAACGAGAAGGCCTCGCCCTTGCCACTCTTGTCATACCAGCGCGGACGTTCCCAGCCGAAGATTTGGCTGAATTGCGCGCCTTCGTTTTTAAGCGTCTCATAGAGCGATGATTTGCGAAGCCCGCGACCGACCGTGTGTTGCTCGCCGGGCTTATAGCAATAATACATGTGATGATAATCGGCGATGGAGACTTCCTCGGTGTAGTCCTTGTCCGCCCAATTGCCGAAGCGACGCGGATCAAACTCCCGCATATTAATCTCGGCCTGACCATGCACCATCCATTGCGCGAGATATTTACCCGCGCCGCCGCCTTGGCAAATGCCAATCGATGCGCCGCAATGCATCCAGTAATTTTTTGCGCCCGGTGCAGGGCCAGAAAGATAGGTCCCATCCGGCGTATGCGTGATTGCGCCCGAGATAACGCTCTTGACGCCGGCTTCGGCAAACAATGGAAAGCGTTCGATGCAGCGTTCGAGATAGGGCATCAAGCGATCAAGTTCAGGCGTTACCAACTCGCTCTCAAAATCCCATGTCGGCGGTTTGCCATCCCAGCACACATGCGCGGTGCCGGTTTCATAGGGACCGATCAACACGCCATTGGTTTCCTCGCGAAGATAGGCATGCGACCATGGATCGCGCACAACAGGCAATTCACGCTCGAGCGCGATAAGCTCTTTAACCGGCTCGGTGATGAGATAATGATGCAGCATATTGGAAATCGGCACATTATGTCCGGTCCACGAGCCGACCACATCACAATAAGAACCTGCCGAGTTCACGACATGCTCGCAGATGATATTGCCATGATCGGTGATGACTTCCCATTCGCCCGATGGCAGCAGCTTGATATCGGTGACGAGCGTGCGGCGGTAGATTTCCGCGCCGAGCTTGCGCGCGCCCGAAGCCATCGCATTGGTAATGTCGGCGGGTGCCACATGGCCATCGGTGATCGTGTGGAATGCGGCCTTCACGCCATCGGTATTCAAGAAAGGATGAACCTTCTTGATCTCTTCGGGGCCGATAATGTGGGCTTCATAGCCTGCAAGCTTCGACACGCCGTAGACTTGTTTTAGCCAATTTACTTCTTCATCCGTGCAGGCGAGACGTAAACCCCCGCAGCCATGCCAGCTCACCGCATGACCCGTGAGCTCTTCGAGCTTGGGATAAAGCTCGGTGCCATACATATGGACCTTCGTCATATTAAGAGACGAGTTGAAATGCGGGCACTGACCCGCCGCGTGCCAAGTCGAGCCAGAGGTCAACTCGCCCTTCTCGATCAGGACGACATCCGACCAGCCCTCCAGCGCCAGGTGATACAACAGGCCAACGCCCATAACGCCACCACCGACAACAACCACTCTGGCATGCGATTTCATTTGGTCCACCCTCATTGATATTACATCGTTAGACGGAAGGTAGTCTGACGCGCTTGATGACGAGATGCCTCGGTGCGACGCCTACCGTTCCGGACGCGCCTCTCAGTGTTGAGCCAAACGCGCGACCAGCTCCGCTGTTTCTTTTTGACCCAAGGTGCCAAGCCGCATCGAAACGGTCCAGCGCTTGCCGCCGCCCAGTTCAACGAGGTTGCCTTTCGCCTTCTCGGCGGTAAAGCCTTCCGTTTCAGCCGTTGCCGGAAAAGCCATGCCGACCGCATCTTGATCCGGCGTGCGACAGATCCAGCGGATGCATTTGGAAGCCTGCGAGGGCTGATAGCGGATATAATCGGCGGTGCCATCGGGTCGTTTTTGTAACGCGTGCGCAAAGCCGTCGTGATCGGCTTGCATATCAATCGAAAAAACAATCTCCGGATCAAAGCCCATGCCGGGCTTCAAAATGTGATGCAGTTTCGGCTCTTTGGCGAGCTCGGCGATGAACTCTTTATAACCGGGCTTCGGCGTTATGTGTCCTGGTATCGCTTGGCGAACGCGCACCGCTTCCGGCGTATAAGGCGCCGAATACACCATCTCGCCATGATCGATGGGGCGGAAATTAGCATGCGCCAGATACATGAGATCCATCGGCGTCTGCTTGAGATTATCAACCTGCAACTCGATATCGAGGAGCGTTGATTGGGCAGCCATCGTGATGCTCGCTGTTGCAAGATAGTTCACCGTGAAAGCGACCGCATACTGATAGGTACCAACAATTTTAACGGTCTGGGCGTCCTCATCCCATTCAAGCCAAGCCCTTTGGAAGGGTGCGTTTGGCAATTCCCCATGCAACGGATGACGATCGCCCGGTCCGGGTGCGCCCATACCGCTGATGCCGCAATGGATGAAGAAGGCGCCATAGGTTTCGAGATAGGTTTGGGTAGCCACCGGCTCGTCGAACATCGACTTCATCGTGAGGTCACGACCATCGAACACCGCGCGCCAAATCTGCTGCCCCTTAAACGGCAGAACATCGATGTGACCACGCCGATTGCTGAGTCGAAGACCTTCTATCCCCGTCGAATAACGAAAGGTAGAGACCTTCAATTCGCCCATCATCCCAAGCGATGTTTCGTGATCGGCAAACATCGATCGTGTTAATTCAATCCGCACCGGCATCGTCTTTTTTCCTTACCCGAGAAATGAAATTTTTCTATGATTCCAAACTCTTTTGCCATGAAAGCTGCTCCTTGGTCCAGCACCTTACAAGGCTTTTGAGGGACAAGAAGGCACCTCGCCAATGAGCTCTGAACGGGCTCGTTGATATCGCCGTTCGTCTAATCTCATCAAAGCCCTTTGCAAACCAATGAAATTACATCAGAACTACATCTTGCGAAGCGATTGCGATTCTGCGCAAATGCGTTAGAAGTGCGTCGTTCGCGTGCTGTGAACGGATCGGCTCTAACGATTGAAATGTAAGCATGCTTTTTGAGTACTGTGCTGAGTGCCGCAGATGTTGCAATGTCGAGGAGGGGCATCCTGCCCTCGAAGTAACGTTGACGGACACCGAGCAAAAGAAATTTGGCAGCATCTGCATTGAAGACAATTGCACCCATCTGGGCGACGCGGGTTGCTCGTTGGGCGACGAGAAACCATTTTCCTGCAGCCTCTATCCGCTCTCTTTCAATCCGCATTCGCGCGAATTCTTCTTCGACAATGAGTGCCCGCTGATGCCGACCTATATCTCGCAACTGGCCGATAAGGGCAGCGAGGCGTCCACCCATCTGGACTCGATTACCGAAAAAATCTTGAAGCTTGAAACGACAAACGGTGATTTTTTAGTAGAAAATCACGCTGTCGATATTGACTACTTTGAACTGATCAAGCTTCCTCATGCAGCTTTGCCGACCCGTTCGGCTAAAAAGGCGAGGCAGTAACGTGCTTAAAAAAACAAATTCAACAGGGACCGCTATGAGTATCAAGCGTGTTGGCTTCCAAACCTGGACTGATGAAAACCTCTGCGTCGAGAGCAATCACAACGACATTCTCTATTACACGACGCGGTGGGACGCGCTCTGCCCCTATGTGGACGTGAGTGACGAGATGCTCAAAAACGTGCCTAAGCCGTTTATTGTTTACGCGCTCCCACCTGAAGGTCCCTATGGCGTGCCGATTGGCGACCAATACGGGCTTGTGGATACGCAATCGGAAGCCTTCTGGAATGATGAGCGTCGTACCCGCAAATTCCGCGAATTCGACAAGATGTGGCGCAACTTCGTCTATTCCGAAGAAGTGATCCCCGGCAGCGAGCTAACCTTTGATCGCATGATGGAAATGGGCGGTCAGCATTTCGAGAATTGCTATATTGATGACCGCGAGATTGAAGGCTTCATCGATTATTGCCAGAAGCTGAAGGTGCTTGTCATCAAGGTTCACGATGCCGAAGGCACGCTCGTTCTGACCGATGTTTCCATTTTGCTACCTGAATACAACCAGCTCTATGGCAGCTTCTGCCAATGGAACCGTGCCTTTAAAAACCGCTCCCCTGGCCTCTATGCGTGCTTGCTCGCTATTCGCTGGGCCAACAAGAACAATCTGCGGTATTACAATCTCGGCCCGGTCGGCGATTATGGCTACAAGGAATTGTTCGTGACCGATTACGAGCCGATTTATTCCTTGGCGCTCACCGAGCTAGACCATCCTTTGGCGCTTGATGATACGTCACCGCTGCACACCGATTTTGATGTCAAACATTGGAATCAGGTTTATCGGGACGTGGAACCGATCAAGAAATTTAATCGCGTCAGCTGATAAAAATTGGCGCTCGTCAAGCGCCGATTGCCATCCTGCCCCTTAGAAGATGTGCTCTTCACCAAAGCTGTCGTCATAATCCATGACCAGCTCTTCGCCGGCTTTGATTTTGGTGATGGTCTCGTAATAACCCGCTTTCTTGATCCGGATATTCGGCGTCTTTGAGTGATTAAGGAAGATGGAAAAATCCATCGTGTTGAGCCCGACGGTTGGAATAAGCACTTCCTCGTCGTCATAGTAGCAGAACATTTTGATCTGCTTGCGGACACCCTTTGGCAGGTGCTTTAATTCTTCTTTCTTAAAAGACAGCTCTTTTCTCGGGATCGGGCTGCGGAGCGGATCAATTCCCTTTGGGATGTTGCGGATAGCAAACACGCCAACCCCGTGGGTGGGCGACGTACCGAGCCGACAAAACACTTCTTCGGCCAGATGTTTTAACAATTTCTTCTTTTGCTTCACGGTTTTACTCATTTTCCCATTTTTTTATATTGGCTTTGAACTAGGCCTCTTTTCAAGCGAAATAAACCAAAAAATGCAATCGGGCGGATCATCGTCTGGTCGCGCGCGCCATCCAACGACCGCCGGAACCGGTGTGGCATGAAACGAAACCTCACAGGGATCGTTTCCTTCCCCTAGGCCACGGGGGATAAGCCCCGACATTAGGCTTTATGACTGAAACTTAACTTTTGCTTTCCACCGCAACGCTTTACACGAGGTAAGAAGGTCCAATCGACGACTGTCCATCAAACTAGGTGCCCTGTGATTGCCAATGATCGCCCCTTACAGCGCGGATTTCGTTCGCCTCGGTTAGGCAATGCAGCCCTTATGGTGGCGATATTACCGGCGCTTTCGGCCTGTATGCCAGCTCTCGAACCTTCGCGAATTGCCATCCAAATACCCCTGACCTATGAGCAGGGCTCGCCGTCCGCGCCTCAGATGACCGCCCAATGGCCAAAGCTTTTTCGCTCGTCAGAGCTCGACCGGCTGATCACGGGCTCGATAGCAGACAATCTGGATCTGGCCGGCGCCGTTGCACGGATCACCGAAGCCGATGCGCAGGCCGCTGCCGCCCGATCGTCCCTGTTCCCGACGGTTGATGGCTCGGCAACCGCGCAGCGCTCAGCGAGCCCCGGCACGCTTTCCAGCGATAACGGTCCCTTTACGACATCTGTCTCCAATCAATTTGGCGCCGGGTTGACCGCGAGCTACACGCTCGACACCTGGGGCCGCTATCGCTCTTTGCAGATGGCGGGCCTGGCCAGCGCGGATGCGGCACGGTTTGACCGCGATGCGCTCGCGATCTCGATCGCCGCATCGACCGCAAATACCTATTTCGGCATGATGGCGGCCAAAGACCGGATTGCGCTTCAGCAAGAAAATATCAGGCTGGCGAGTCATATTCTGGACGCGATCAAGGCGCGCGTTTCGGTTGGCACCGCTTCGGCGCTCGATATTGCCGAGCAAGAAAGCGTTGTCGCAAGCCAAAAGGCGGCCGTACCTGCCTTGGAGCAACAAGTCGCCCAAGGCCGTAACCAGCTCGCGATCTTGCTTGGTCGCCCCCCTGAAGGGTTTACGATCAAAGGGACAAGTCTAAAGCCCATTACAGTGCCGGAATTGGCCGCCGGAATGCCGTCCTCGCTCTTGCTGCGCCGCCCCGACATTGCGCGCGCCGAGGCTGATCTGCGCACCGCTGAGGCCAATGTTGAAGCCGCACGCGCGGCCTATTTACCGAGCTTTGATTTGACCCTTAAAGGCGGCAATGAAAGCCGTACACTCGAAAATATGCTGCGCCCGGAAGCGGCCTTTGCCTCGGCCCTTGGCGGTGTTACGGCGCCGATTTTTGATGGTGGCTCCTTGGATGCAAGCTTCAATCAACAAAGCGGCAGGCGGGCTGAATTGATTGCTGGCTATCGCAAAGCCATCGTGTCGGCCTATGGCGATGTTGAAAACGCGCTCATCGCGGTGAAGCAAAGCCGCCTGCAAGAAGAATTGCAACGCGCCGTCGTTGAAGCGTCGCGTCGCGCTTACACGATCAGCGAAGAGCGATTACGGGCCGGAACCATTGATATTGTGACGCTCCTAACCGTTCAACAAAATCTGTTTCAGGCCGAAGAAGCGCTTATTCAATCGCGTCTTAATCGGTTGCAATCGGCCATCTCCTTTGTGCAAGCCATCGGCGGGGGCTTTGAAGTTGCCCCCGATGCAGCCCTTCGACAAAGATCGGTTACCCCAACATCCACGGTATCGAACCCATGACATTTCCTCGCTCGTCTCTTCTGACATTGCTGGTCTTATGTGCCGTTATCGCCGGCATTGGATGGTTTGTTCTCTTGCCACCAAATCAGCCACCCGCCACCGGTCGACGCAATGGTGCGGATGAAGGTCCCGTTCCTGTGCTTGCGATTAAGGCCGAGCGTCGGGATATGCCGATTGATATCGACAGCATCGGAACGGTTCAGGCCTTCAACACGGTGACCGTGCGCAGCGAAGTGGATGGACGATTGATCGAATTGAGCTTTCGCGACGGACAGGATGTAAAGGCCGGTGATATTTTAGCCAAAATTGATCCCACCATCTATCAAGCCCAATATGATCAAGCACTGGCCAAAAAGGCACAAGATGAAGCGATCCTTACGAATGCACAGCGCGATTTAGAGCGCTATTTGAACCTCGCTAAAACGGAATACGCACCCCAACAGCAAGCGGATACGCAACGCTCGACGGTTGCTCAGGTCAGCGCACAAATCGCAGCCGATCAAGCGGCGATTGATAATGCCAAAGCCTATCTCGACCGCACCACGATCCACGCCCCGATTGACGGGCGCACCGGCATCCGCATGGTTGATAAAGGCAATCTCGTGCATGCGTCCGATCAAACGGGCCTTGTTGCGATTGCGCAGGTCACACCTATTTCGGTGATCATAACGCTACCCCAACAGCATTTGCTGGCGATTAACCGTGCTTTGGCACAAGGCAAATTGCTCGTCGATGCGCATGATGGCGAGCTCGGCACCGTCATCGATCAAGGCATGGTTGAGGTGGTGGATAATCTCGTTGATCAAACAACCGGCACCATCAAGCTCAAAGCGAGTTTTCCAAATAGCCGGTTAGCGCTATGGCCCGGGCAATTCATCAATGTCACGCTGCATGTCGGCACTTTGAAAGATACGATTATTGTTCCAACACCCGCCATTCAGCGGGGGCCGTCGGGAGCCTTTGTGTATAGTGTCGATGACCAGTCAAAAGTATCCGTTCGCTTGGTGAAAACATCGCGTCAAACGGAAAGCGATACCGCCCTTTCAAGCGGGATTGAACCGGGCGAGACGGTTGTCACGAGTGGCTTTAATCGTCTCTCCGATGGCGCGACAGTTCGCGTGGACGCGGCGACGGTGATCCCCGCACAACCGGCGAAGCAGCAGGGCAAAGGCAAGAAGCCCGCGGCAGCAGGAGCGCAGGGCGCAACGCCATGAAGACGAGGAAACGGAGAAGCGGACGATGAGCGTCTCCTCGCCCTTTATTAGGCGACCCGTTGCCACCTCATTGCTCGCCGTTGCCTTGGCGCTCGGTGGGTGGCTGGGTTATCGCGGTTTACCGATTGCGGCCCTGCCGCAAATTGAATTTCCGACGATCGAGATCATCACGCAATATCCGGGCGCCAATCCAGATACGATGGCGGCGCTGATTACCGCTCCGCTTGAACGGCAATTCGGGCAGACGCCATCGCTTACCGGCATGTCCTCGCAGAGCTCGTTCGGCATGAGCCGGATCACGCTGCAATTCGATCTCGGACGCGACATTGATGCGGCGGCGCAAGATGTGCAATCGGCGATTAATGCAGCGGCCGCGAGCTTGCCAAAAAGCCTGCCCTATCCGCCCGTCTATTCGAAAATCAATCCTGCGGATCAGCCCATCATTACCTTGGCTTTATCATCGCCAACCGTATCGCTAAGGGGTCTATCGGATTTTGCCGATACGATTCTTGCGCCGAAGCTGAGCGAAATATCGGGCGTTGGCCGTGTCGCGGTTGAAGGCGGCATAAGGCCAGCCGTGCGCGTCAAACTCGATATTGATCGATTGGCGTCGTACAAGATCGGCGTTGAAGATGTCCGAAACGCCATTGCTGGCTCTAACATCGCGGCACCGAAAGGCTCGCTTGACGGGGCGGAGCAAAGCTACACGATCGCCGCCAATGATCAAATCAGCACAGCAGATGCCTATCAGAACATCGTCATCACATCGCGTAACAGCGCGAATGTTCTCTTGCGCGATATTGCGACCGTTGCGGATGGATTGGAAAATGACCGCGTTGGTGCCACCCATCAATCCGAAGCGGCGGTTATTTTAGATATCAGACGCCAACCGGGGGCGAATGTCGTTGCAACGGCTGATCTCGTAAAAGCGGCGTTGCCACGCTTGAAGCGCACGCTGCCGCAAGGTGTTTCCTTTGATATGGTGCAAGACCGAACGGAGACAATCCGCGCCTCCATCCGCGATGTGGGCGTTACATTGTTCGTGAGCATTATCCTTGTCGTGGGCGTTGTTTTAATTTTCCTGCGCTCGGCGCGAGCGACGCTGATCGCCGGCATAACGCTACCTTTATCAATCGTCGCAAGCTTTGGGGTGATGTGGTTTGCGGGTTTCAGCCTCGATAATTTATCGCTGATGGCGCTGACCATCGGCACCGGATTTATCGTCGATGACGCGATTGTGATGATCGAAAATATCGCGCGTCATATTGAGGAAGGTGATCGTCCGCTTGAGGCCGCGCTGAAGGGCGCAGGTGAAATCGGCTTTACGGTGATATCGCTCACTGTATCGCTGATCGCCGTCTTTATTCCGCTTTTGTTTATGACCGGCCTTGTCGGTCGCATGTTCCGCGAATTTGCACTGACCCTTTCCATCGCCGTCATCGTATCGGCGGTGATATCGCTCACGCTGACACCGATGATGTGCGCCTATTGGCTGCGTCACGAACCGGCGCATTCATCGGGAAGCTGGCGTCGCGCGGTTGAATGGCCCGTAAGCGCCATGGCGCGGCTTTATGAAAACACATTGGGATGGGCGCTGAGCCGTCCCTTTTTGATGCTGTCGCTTACCCTTGGCACGATGGCACTCACGGCCGCATTATATGTCGGTATGCCAAAGGGTTTTTTACCCGATCAAGACACAGGTCTCATCAGCATTGTGCTTGAGGCTTCGCCCGACGCATCCTTCACCGAGATGCGGCGGTTGGAGGATGAAGTAAGCCATGCTTTGAAAGCTGATCCTGCGGTGACGCATGTTGTTGGTGTGTTGGGCGTTGGTGCCCAAAACGCGACGCTGAATGCCGCGCATCTGATGGTGGCGCTAACAGCGAGCACGACGCGGAGCGAAAGTGCGGCTACCATCGCCCAACGCCTAACAAGCCTTGAGCAAAGGATCAAAGGCGTGCGGCTTTATGTCGAGCCTGTACAAGATGTCGAGATAGCAACGCGCTCCAGTAAGGCCCGTTATCAATATACGTTGACGGGTGCCGATGCCGATCTTGTCTCTTTATGGGGCGACCGTCTGCTCACCGAACTCGCAAAAGATCCGCGCATCACCAAGGTTGCGACCGAGACACCAAGCGGGGGCTTGCGCGCTTATGTGACGATTGACCGCGAAAAGGCCGGACGCCTTGGCGTATCGATGCAGCTCGTTAATGATACGTTGAATGACTCCTTTGGCCAGAGGCAAATTTCAACGATCTATGCGCAATCAAACCAATACCGCGTGGTAATGGAAGCGGCTGCGCGCAACCAGACCGACCCCGGAATTTTGAGCAAACTCTATGTCTCGACAAGTGCTGGTGCGCAGGTTCCCCTCTCGGCCTTTGCGACTTTAACGCGGGATACGGCACCGCTTGTCTTGGCGCATGAGGAACAATTCCCCGCCTATACACTCAGCTTCGACGTAGCACACAATGCCTCGCTCGATCAGGCTGTGGCGGCGATGGCAGAAGCGCAAGCGCGGATCGAGTTGCCGTCCTTATTGGTGGGTGGCTTTACCGCCGATGCCGCCGAGTTTCAACGCGCGCTTGCGAGCGAAGTCTGGTTGATCCTGGCCGCCGTGATCGTGATCTATCTCGTGCTCGGTATGTTGTATGAAAGCTATATCCACCCGATTACGATCTTATCGACCCTGCCGTCGGCCGGCGTTGGCGCTTTGTTGGCTTTGTCTTTGACGGGCAATGACCTATCCGTCATCGCGCTCATCGGTATTGTATTGTTGATGGGCATTGTGAAGAAAAACGCGATCATGATGATCGATTTCGCAATCACGGCGGAACGTGAAGAAGGCCGCACGGCCTATGAGGCGATTGTCGAAGCCTGCCGATTGCGCTTTAGACCGATCATGATGACAACGCTCGCAGCACTTTTTGGTGCTGTGCCTTTGGCCTTCGCGCATGGCGCAGGCTCGGAGCTTCGCATCCCCCTTGGCGTCACGATCATTGGCGGGCTAATGCTCAGCCAAATTCTGACGCTTTATACAACGCCAGTCATTTTCCTTGTTCTGGAAAAATGGCGCGGTGGAAAAAGGGCGACATCATGATGAGCTTTAGCGGCCTGTTCATCAGACGGCCGGTCGCAAGCTCCCTGCTGGCTCTGGGTATTTTATTTGCAGGCGCGCTGGCCTTTTTTTTCTTACCCGTCGCAAGCCTGCCTTCGGTTGATTTGCCCACGTTGCGGGTGACAGCATCACAACCCGGCGCTGATCCCGAGACAATGGCAACAACGGTGGCGGCACCGCTTGAACGGCAATTGGGCTCGATTGCGGGTGTAACCGAAATCACGTCGACCAGCTCGCTGGGTGCGACCGCGATTGCCGTTCAATTTGATATTAATCGCCCAGTTGATAAAGCAGCGCGCGACGTGCAAGCCGCCATCAACGCTGCCGCCTATGATTTACCCTCGGATTTACCGGCTTTACCTTTGGTGCGAAAACTCAACCCTGCCGCATTTCCGGTTTTGGTTTTGGCGCTGACGTCCGAGACCATTCCGAACAGTGATCTTTATGACATCGCCGATACCGTGATTGCACAGCGTCTCAGCCAAGTCGCCGGTGTGGCTGAAGTGAGCGTTAACGGAGCCGAGCAGCCGGCTATCCGCATTAGCATCGATCCCAATCGACTAGCCGCGATTGGCATCGGTCTCGACACCGTTCGAAGCGCCGTTGTGAATGCCAATGCCCTTGGTCCGCTCGGTGCCATTGACGGAACCAGCCAGACCGAAATGTTGGCATCCAATGCTCAACTGCAAACACCAGAGGATTACCAATCGATTATTGTGGCCAACCGAAAGGGTGCTGCCGTTCGATTAGGCGACATCGCCACGATCAGCAAAGGGGTTCGCAATATTCGCGCTGCGGGCTGGTTTAACGGCAAGCCTGCGGTGATTTTGCAAATTACGAAACAACCCGATGCCAATGTGATCGAAACCGTTGATGCAGTTAAGGCGCTTCTACCCGAACTCGGTCGTTGGATACCGGCTGGCGTCAAGATCAGCACGCTGACGGATCGCACCGAATCCATTCGCTCCTCCATTCGCGACTTAATGAAAACGCTGCTCGTTGCCATTGTGTTGGTGATGGGTGTGGTACTGGTTTTCCTACGAAGCCGCGCGCAAACCATCGCAGTTGGCGTGTCGGTCCCGCTTTCAATTGCAGGCAGTTTTGCCGCGATGTGGGTAGCTGGGTTTACGCTTGATACGCTTTCCTTAATGGCGATTACGATTGCAGTCGGCTTTGTTGTCGACGACGCGATTGTTGTCGTTGAAAATGTGCATCGGCATATTGAGGCGGGCGATGCACCGCTGACAGCAGCGCTAAAAGGCGCGCAGGAATTAGGCTTTACCGTGCTCTCGATCAGTCTTTCGCTCGGTGCCGCCTTCATTCCGATGATCTTTATGGAAGGCATTATTGGCCGTCTGTTCCGCGAATTTGCACTGACACTTGTCTTTGCGATTGCGGTTTCAACCTTTGTTTCGCTGACCATCGCACCCGTGATCTGCTCGAAACTGCTCCGGCAGCGTGCGCCCGATACAAGACGTTTATGGCTCGACCGCTGGATTGAAACATCCCTTGAAGGTCTAGCGTCGCTTTATGCTATGTCGCTCAGGCCGGTGCTTCGCCATCCCTGGATCACACTGGTCGTGTTTTGTTTGGTGATTGCCGCAACGGTTAATCTTTTTCGTACCCTACCCAAAGGCTTTTTTCCGCAAGACGATATCGGCCTTATTTTTGGCTCAACGGAAGCGTCTCCCGATATTTCATTCGCCCGCATGAGCACGTTACAACAAAAGATCAGCGATATTGTGAGCGCTGATTCATCCGTGTCCGGTGTCGCCTCCTTTATTGGCGCGTCGGGTGGGCTTTCAACGGTTAACCAAGGCAGGCTTCTGGTCAGTTTGAAGCCCTTTGCGGAGCGTCAGGAATCGAGTGCCACGATTGTAGCGCGTCTCAGAAAAGCAACTGCTGGCATTGTCGGCATTCGTCTATTTATGGCCTCCGCACAAGATTTTCGTGCCGGTGCTCGATCCGGAAAATCGCCATTGCAATTCACACTTTGGGGCCAAGATTTAAAAGCCTTGCAAGAATGGGGACCCAAAGCCGAAGCCGCTCTAAAAGCAGCGCCTGAACTCGCCGATGTTTCTACCGATAAAACGAGCGGCGGCTTGCAACTTGACTTGACCATCGACCGCATTCGCGCGGCACGGCTGGGCGTTAAGTTCGCCGATATTGATGCCGCACTCAATGACGCCTTCGGGCAACGCCAGATCGCAACCTTCTATACGCCGCGCAACCAATACAAAACCGTATTAGCGGTGAACAAAGCAAATCAATCGGATCCGGGTGATTTATCGGGGATTTATATCCCTGGCTCGAATGGCATCCAAATTCCACTCGCCACCCTTGCGCATGTCTCGCGTGGTATTCAACCTTTGGCGATCAACCATCAAGGCCAATTCGCTTCCGTCACGATTACCTATGATATGGCCGAAGGGATCACGCAGGATGCCGCAACCGCTGCCGTCAAACGGGCCATCCTCGATTTGCATTTGCCTGATGCGGTTAATTCCGATTTTGCCGGCGATGCGAAGGCCTTTGCAGCTTCGGCCGGATCGCAGCCGCTTTTGATTTTAGCCGCCGTTTTGGCCGTCTATCTGATTTTAGGCATTCTGTATGAAAGCCTTATTCATCCGATTACGATTCTTTCGACATTACCCTCGGCAGCATTGGGCGCATTACTTGCTTTAAAAGCGGCAGGCATGGAATTAAGCCTCATTGCCATTATCGGCATTATTCTTTTGATCGGCATCGTGAAGAAGAACGGGATTATTCTGATCGACTTCGCACAATCGCGTCGGCGTGAAAGCGATATACCGGCCTTCGCAGCGATGACGGAAGCCTGCCGCGTTCGGTTTCGTCCGATTTTAATGACCACCATGGCATCCATGCTTGGTGCCTTGCCACTGCTCTTAGCCATCGGACCGGGGGCAGAATTACGCCGTCCACTGGGTGTGACCATCATCGGCGGTTTACTGCTCTCGCAAATCTTGACGCTGTATACAACGCCGGTCATCTATTTGCTGATGGACCGCATGACGCGCAGGCGGAATTAAGCCGCGTCTGTCATCAGATATTCGGCAACCGTTTCATCGGTGATGATAACGGTGGGCTTGACGACTTTTAAGGCTGCAGCCACACCGAGCCTTTTTTGCGCCCCGCCGGACGCAAGGATTTTTTTCTTGGCCGCGCGCACCGAAGCGATATCAACCGCTATGACGCGCTCATTAATCGGATGATCGATCGGCTGCCCATCTTTATCAATAAAGCGGCAAAAGAAATCGCCTACCGCGCCTGCTTTTTGCAAGGCATCAAGCGTTTCCTGATCAAGCACTTCAAGGCCCGCAAGCGTTGAGTCGGCATTGAGGTGGCCAACGCTCACAATCGCGAGATCCAATTTTTCAGCACGACGGCATACTTCAACGATACCGGGATGACTCATAAGCCCATCATGAACCGCCTTATCCGGCGCAAAAATGGGGGCGGCCATGAGATAACATTGCGCTCCGACTTTGTCGGCAAACCGCCAGGCAAATTCAGTCGGGTTATACGTCCCGACTTTAGACAATCCGCCCAGCAGCGAGACGACGCTTACGCCCTTCAGCGCAGAGGAGGTGAGCGACGGCAAGCACGCATTTAACGTTTCGCCCCAGCCAAGCCCGATTGTCATATTGTCGGCAAGCTCATCGGACAGATAGGCACCGAGCATCGAGCCAATCAAAGCAGACGTGCGCGTTTCATCCATGGGTTTCGGAATGATGATGGCCCGCTCAATGCCCCATTTTTTTTCAATCGAACGCTCAAGCTCAACACAATGGCTGAGCGATGACGTCACCCGAATTTGAACAAGGCCCGATTGGCGCGCAGCGGTGAGAATTTTGAGAACTTTGACGCGGGTGAGACCGAGCGCAACCGCGATCTGATCCTGCGTCATATCCTCCATGTAATAGAGCCATGCCGCGCGCGTTTTTATGTCGTCGGTTAGATCGGATTTTGTCACGCCGTGCTCCGCCTTTCCGCCCTCGCTCGATGAGGGCGACTGGGATTGCCTAAATTATGCGGACGTCAATCCGAGGGATGCAAGCGCTACTTCGCCACACTCCGCATCCTCATGTCCGGCAGCGCCGGAAACGCCGATGCCGCCAATGACGGTACCATTTTCGACAATCGGCACGCCACCTTGCCAGGCCATCAAGCGCGGACGGTTGGCCATGCCCATGGTCAAATCAGCCGAACCCGTCATGCGCTCGGCCAAGGCTTTGGTCGTGCGCCGCAACTGCGCAACCGTATAGGCTTTATCGAGCGCGATTTCGCCGGTGATGGCATTGACACCATCCATGCGTTTGACCACGACAGGCACGCCTGCATGATCGGCAATGACAACCGCGACCTTCCAGCCCTTTGCGCGGGCATGGGCCAAGGCGACATCGGCGAGTTTTTCCGCCGCCGCAAGTGAGATGGTTGAAACAGAGACGGCATGGCTCATTGGGTCAAGATTCCTTGCTTGTTCGATGTGTCAAAATGCACGATTCCGCCTCGACAGACCATAAGCAAATTAAATTTGGTTATGGATAGGCCATTGAACTGTCGTAAATCGAAGCCATAAGTGGCCGGACGGGCTTGTCAATTCAGCGCTTCGCTCGCTTTATACCGCTGAACCTAAATGAACCAAGGATATCGCGATGACCATCGTAATTACGGGCGCCAATCGGGGTGTTGGACTGGCTTTAGCCGAGTTGGCCGCGTCAAACGGACACTCCGTTATCGGAACCTATCGCGGTGACAAAAAGCCGGATGTATCAGGCATTGAATGGCACGCGCTTGATGTGTCCAACCCGCAGTCGCAACAGGCCTTTGCAAAGGGCCTTGCTGGCCGTTCGATTTCGCTGCTCGTTTGCAATGCGGGCGTCTATCTCGAAAAAGGCCAAACGCTTGAGGGCGGCTATGCCAAGCCCCTTTGGGACGACACATTCGCCGTCAATGTCACGGGCGTCTTTATGACGATCCAAGGACTCTTACCGAATATTCGGGAAAGCAAGGGCAAGATTGCCATTATTTCCTCGCAAATGGCTTCCGACACGCGCGCACCGGGCGGCAGCTATATTTACCGCGCTTCGAAAGCCGCCGCCCTTAATCTCGGCCGCAACCTCGCTTCCGATCTCAAATCGGACGGCGTCGCCGTTGGCATTTATCATCCGGGCTGGGTGATCACCGATATGGGCGGCTCGGGTGCGGATATTACAGTGGCGCAATCAGCATCTGGCTTGATGAAACGGTTTGAAGCGCTCGGACTTGCTACAACCGGATGCTTTGAAACCTGGGACGGCACGAACCACCCGTTCTGATCCAATTCATCGAACATATTCGAAATATTGCACGCTTAGGTTGTGCGTGGCATGGTTACGCTCACGTTTCTTTGGTGGAACGCTCAGGCGAGCAGGAACAGGGTTTATGCACTATCGGATGCGGCTGATGGTTTCGGCCTTAGGGATTGGATTGCTTTGCGGCACGGCACTAACCACCGCACGGGCGAGTAGCCTTTACGATTTTTATGCCGCCTATAATCAAGGCGATTATGCAGGTGCGGCGGCTATCGTCGAGCCCCTGGCGCGCAAAGGCAATGCCGAGGCGCAATATCAAATGGCTTCTATGTTTGAGCGCGGCAAAGCCTTCAATAAAGATTTAGCGGCCGCTGTGAAATGGTATTCGGCCGCTGCCGAGCAAGGCCATCCGCTCGCCCAAATGCATCTCGCTTATGCGCATGAATGGGGGCAAGGCGTTGAGAAAAATTATTTTCAGGCTGTAAAATGGTATCGCAAGGCCGCGCTGCAAAAAAATGCCTTTGCCGCGTATGAAATCGCAACACTCCTCTACCGCGGCAAAGGGGCCGATCGCGATCCTGTCATGGCTGCAGTTATGGCCCATCTGGCGGAAGATAATGGCTGGAAGGATGCGGCTGAGTTTCGCGAAAAAATCGAAGCGGGATTATCAAATGAGCAGCGCGAGCACGCCGAAGCCCTCTTCGCACAATGCCTCAAATCGGACTATCAATACTGCCAATAAAGGCTCGTCCGATTAGGCGGATGGTGCAGTTGCTCCCCGTCCGAAGCGTTTTGCAATCTCGCCCACGATCCCGGCACGAAACGCCAAGACACAGATAACGAAGACGGCTCCAATCACCACCGTGACCCATGCGCCGACGCGGTCTGATAAATATTCCTGCAAGGTCACGACAATGCCCGCGCCGACAAACGGGCCTAAAAACGTGCCGGTTCCGCCGAGCAAAGTCATCAAAATCACTTCACCTGATGTGGATTGATGAACATCGGACAAAGTAGCAAGGCCCAAGACAAGCGCCTTAAGCGATCCACCCAAACCGGCAAGCGACGCGGAAAGCACAAAGGCCAAAACCTTGTAGCGATTGACGCTGTAGCCCAGCGAAATCGCACGCGGTTCGTTCTCGCCAATCGCGCGCAATACTTGGCCGAAGGGCGAATGCACAATCTGTTTGATGCTCGCATAAACCGCAACTGCTACGGTCAAAACAAAGAAATACATCGTCACATCGGATTGCAGTCCGATAAGGCCTAAAATCGAACCGCGTGGCACGCCTTGAATACCGTTTTCGCCGCCCGTAAACGAGGCCTCGAGGCAAAAGAAATACATGCATTGCGCAAGCGCCAAGGTGATCATGGCAAAGTAAATGCCTTGCCGCCTGATCGCGAGCGTTCCGATCACCAATCCTGCAAAGGCGCTCGTCGCCACACCGGCTAAAATGGCAAGCTCCGTGGACAATCCGGTTTTCACACGAAACCAAGCGGTGATGTAAGCCGCAATACCGAAATAGGCGGCATGACCGAAACTCAACAAACCCGAAAAGCCCAGCAATAAATTAAACGCCGCCGCAAAAATGCCAAAGCATAAAAGCTTCATCACAAAGACTGGATAAATGCCTAAGAAAGGCACACACAGCGCAAAGGCCAACAGGAGAAGTTCAACGATCCGTGACGGTGATAGTCGCATCAATCCCTCCCGAATAGACCGGTTGGCCGGATCAACAAGACAATGGCCATGATCACAAAAATCACCGTGGTAGAAGCTTCCGGATAAACCACTTTGGTGAGCCCCTCGACAAAGCCCAGCATCAAGCCGCTGATGATGGATCCAAAAATAGAGCCCATGCCGCCGATCACCACAACGGCAAACACAACGACAACAAGCGATGTGCCCATATGCGGACTAACTTGCGTAATGGGTGCCGCCAACACGCCGGCAAGAGCCGCAAGGGCAACGCCCGCGCCATAAGTTAGCGTCACCATCACGGGAACATTGATACCGAAGGCTTGAGTAAGCGATGCGTTTTCGGTGGCCGCCCGAAGCGTTGCGCCGAGCTTGGTTTTTTCGATCAGGATCCAGACCAGAAAGCAAACCGTCAATGACGCTACAATCACCCATGCGCGATAGATCGGCAGTACCATAAATCCAAGTTTATAAAATCCGGTCAGCGCAGCAGGCACCGGATAGGTGATGCCCGATGAGCCAAATTGTTGCTGCATAAACCCTTCGAACATCATCGCCAGACCGAAGGTAAGAAGAAGGCCATAAAGCGGGTCAAGCGTATAAAGATGGCGAAGTAAAGCGCGCTCGACACCAACACCCAACGCGCCGACAATGAGCGGCGCAAGAATAAGCGCACCCCAATAATTCACGCCAAACCAAATCAATAAAAGATGGGCGACAAAACCGCCCAACATATAAAATGCGCCATGCGCAAAATTAACAACGCGCAGCAAACCAAAAATCACCGCGAGGCCGAGACTCAACAGCGCATAAAACGAGCCATTGACGAAGCCCAACACCAACTGGCCCAATACAACCGGCAAAGGATATCCGAAAATCGTTGTCATGGTCGCCCGCTATTAAAGGGTAGGACGCGCCAACAAAAGGCTGGCGCGTCTCTGTTCAATCGTTTCCTCGCCAGAAACGTTTTAACGACTTACTTTTTAACCAATGGGCAGGTTGAATCGCTCAAAGGACCAAAGGCCTCTTCACCCGGCAAAGTCTTGACGAGCTTGTAATAATCCCAAGGCGCTTTCGACTCTTCTGGCGTTTTGACCTGCATGACATACATTTCATGGACCATCACACCATCGTCACGAATATAGCCGTCTTTCGCGAACATGTCGTTGATCTTGGCTTTATGAAGTTCAGCCATCACCTTATCGGATTCGGTTGTTCCTGCTGCCTTAACCGCGTTGAGATAGGTAAGCGTTGCAGAATAGTAACCGGCTTGGTTCATCGTTGGCATTTTGCCCGTCTTGGCAAAATAACGCTTACCAAACGTGCGCGTCGTATCGTTCAAATCCCAATACCAACCGGTCGTAAGATAAAGGCCCTTCGCCGTATTCAGTCCAAGCGCGTGAATATCGGAAATGAAGGCGAGCAGAGCAGCCGGCTTCATCGTTGCTGAGATACCGAATTCGTTTGCGGATTTCAGCGAGTTCACGAAGTCGGTACCTGCGTTGGCAAGACCAACAACGTCACCACCTGAACCTTGCGCCTGAAGCAGAAAGGACGAGAAATCGGTAGTGCCGAGCGGAACGCGAACCGAACCAACAACCGTACCGCCGCTTTTTTCGACGACCTTGGTTGCAGCCTCTTGCAACTGCGTGCCAAACGCATAGTCAGCGGTCAGAAAAAACCATTTCTTGCCGCCCGCTTGCACCATCGCGCTTGCTGTACCGTTTGCCAGCGAGGTCGTATCATAGGAGTAATGCACAGTATAAGGCGTACAATCTTTGTTGGTAAGCGACGAGCCTGCAGCACCGACAGCGAAGAACGGTACTTTCTTCTCGCCCGCTACTTTTGCCATGGCCAGGCTCACACCGGTATTGGAGCCCCCGAGCAACATTGTGAGGCCCGATTGATCGGCCCATTCACGGTATTTTGAAGCGCCGATATCGGGCTTGTTTTGGTGATCCGCCGAAATGAACGTGATGGGCTTACCCAGCGCCGAGCCACCAAAATCATCAATTGCCATCTTGACGGCTTCGACACCGCCCTGACCGATCACGTCGGCGTAAACTGCTGACATGTCATCAATATCACCGATCACCACTTGATCATTTGCTGCTCGCGCTGCGCCATTTGATGCCAAAGCACCAAGCGCAATAACGGCGGCTGAAAGCATCATTTCAATCGTTAGTTTTTTCATTCGTCTCCCCTTTTCCTTCGTTGAGTAGTCTTCGCGTTACACACCTAAGAACTCTTGCAACATGGTTGCATTCGCTGCCAACTCATCCTGCCGCAAATGATGCACGACTTTGCCGCCATCCATCACATAAAACCGATCGGCAAGACCCGCAGAAAATCTGAAATTTTGTTCGACCAGCACAATCGTAAAACCACGTGATTTTAGATCACGAATAACGCGACCAAGCGTTTGAACAATAACAGGCGCCAGGCCTTCTGAAATTTCATCGAGCAGAAGCAATTGCGCGCCCGTGCGCAAAATGCGCGCCACCGCCAGCATTTGTTGTTCGCCTCCCGACAGCTTGGTGCCGGGACTGTTCAGGCGCTCTTTTAAATTGGGGAACATGTCAAAAATATGCGCGACCGACATGCCGCCATTCTTAGCCACACGTGGCGGGAGCATTAAATTTTCACCCGTCGTTAGCGTCGCGAAAATGCCGCGCTCTTCCGGGCAAAACCCCACACCAAGGCGCGCAATATGATGCGGTGCCATACTGATCGCTTCTTGGCCAAAAAGCGAAACACTTCCCGACCGCTTACCCGTTAGCCCCATGATCGCGCGAAGCGTAGACGTCCGGCCCGCGCCATTGCGACCCAATAGGGTAACAACTTCGCCCTTGTGGACTTCGAGATTAACGCCATGCAAAACATGACTTTCGCCATACCAAGCATTTAAGTTTTTTAATTCAAGCAGCGGCGCGTTCATGGTCAATGATGCCCCAGCGCTTCCGCCTCGACACCCATATAGGCCTCGATCACTTTTGGATTTTTCGAAACCGTTTCATAAGATCCTTCATCTATCACCGAGCCGCGCTGCAACACCGTGATCGTATCGGCGATGGAGGATACGACCGACATATTGTGTTCAACCATGAGCACCGTTCGACCGATGGCCGCTTTGCGAATGAGCTCGGTAATCCGCGCAATATCTTCCGCCCCCATGCCTTGTGTAGGCTCGTCGAGCAACATGACTTTGGGATCGAGCGCCAAGGTCGTTGCCAATTCAAGGGCGCGTTTT
>CAIRGA010000203.1 GCA_903877935.1 uncultured Hyphomicrobiales bacterium | reverse complement strand
TAGCCGGCATCATCGTGCGCAACTCGATTTTACTGGTCGATTTCATCCGCAACGCGCGGTCAGGTGGAATGAATTTGCGTGACGCCTTGATCGAGGCCGGAGCCACGCGCTTCAAGCCGATTTTTCTGACCGCGGCTGCTGCGGTAATTGGCGCCGCCTTCATTCTCACAGACCCGATCTTCCAAGGCCTCGCAATTTCGATGGTCTTCGGTTTGATCTCGTCAACGGCGCTGACGGTGCTTGTTATTCCCGCCATCTATGTGGTGCTGCGGGATGATGATCGACCGATCTCGCTTGCTAAACTTTGAACACAGGAGAAAGATCATGAACGCTGGAACCCGTGACTGGCCCGAATGGACCAAAGACCTATCCAAAGGCTTACGCGATTTGCGGGGCGGAGCGCCTGAGGTGATGAAAGCCTTTTCCGGTTTGGCGCAAGCAGCGCTGCAACCGAGTGCGCTGGATGCAAAGACTAAAGAACTTATCGCGCTAGCTATCGGCGTTGCCGTTCGCTGCGATGATTGCATCGCCTTTCATGTAAAGGCTGCAGTTGATCACGGTGCAACGCGCGAAGAAATTACCGAGACGCTGGGCATGGCGATCTATATGGGGGCGGGTCCGTCCGCGATGTATGCAAGCCATGCGCTTGACGCCTACACGCAGTTTTCTGCACTTAAAACCGCATAATCAGGAGAAAGTACCATGTCGATTGCCAGCCTCATTTCACGTCTGTTCAGCTCGTCGAGCATTCCTGCCATCGAGCATGAGGATATGCAGAAAGCGGTTGAAAGCGGCGAGTGCCACATCGTCGATGTGCGCGAACCTAATGAATATGCCGCAGGCCATATTCCGGGTGCCATGAGCCATCCGCTGTCATCGTTTGATCCGGCCAAACTGCCTACCGGCAAGCCGCTTATTCTCGTCTGTCAGGCGGGTGGACGCTCCGCCCGTGCTTTGCAAGCCGCCATGGCGGCGGGCCGAACGGATGTGGTGCATTACTCCCCCGGTACAGGCGGCTGGGTCTCCCGCGGCGGAGCGGTGAAGCGTTAACATTGAGCCTGCCTATGGCGATTTTAAGATAAGAGGTGTTTTGATCATGGTTGTCCTAGACGCGCTCACTTTGGCTTGAATGCAGTTTGCGTTCACGGTCAGTTTTCATATCATTTTTCCGGCCTTTTCAATTGGGCTGGCAAGCTACCTAGCCGTTCTCGATGGTCTGTGGCTGTACACAGGACGATCGGTGTTTCTCGATCTTTTCAATTATTGGAAGAAGATATTTGCTGTCGCTTTCGGAATGGGCGTCGTCTCGGGCGAAGACAGCGGCACTGGATTAAGCAGCGAAGCTAGAACGAGCGGCAATTTTATCGTACCAACTACGTGTCGCGCTGTTGCCTTCGGGGATGCCGAGCGATAATGCTTTTGTCGCAAAGTCGACCGTCACCACCGCAGTGATATCCGCTACGCTGAACCGATCGCCACCGACGAACGTTACCTCGTTGAGTCTGCTTTCGAGATCGGCATAGAAGTTCGCCACCCGTTGTTGGCCACGCTCAACGAGCGCCGGAATTTGCTTGTAGTCATGCGTACCAGCAATGGCTCGGTCTTTGAGACCCGGGAGTTTATTGCGAACGGTTTCCATCACCGCTGCAAAGCCCTCCAGCTCCATCCGGCGATCCCACATAGCTACCACTGCTTTTTCAGCAGGAGTGGTGCCAAGTAGCGGCGTGGTAGGATGGGCCTCTTCAAGATACCGAAGGATGGCAGGAACCTCGCCAATTTCCGTGCCTTCGTCAAGAACGAGGGTAGGAACTACCCCGCGCGGGTTGATTTTAACGTAAGCTTCAGAGTTTTGCTCTTTCGTGCCTAGATCGACAGGAATGCGGGAAACACAAATTCCTTTCTCAGCAACGAAAATCCGAACGCGGCGTGAATTTGGTGAGCCGCTCGATTCATATAATTTAATACAGCTTTTCATGATCGTCCCCTTTCAAGGAAAATGAAATATTAAATGAGTACTGGGGTCGTTGGGGCCGAGCGTGCTGCCCGGCCCCGTTGGATTAGCTAGCCGATTTACCGCCATCAACGGACAGAATATGGCCGGTGACGAAGCTTGCTTCCTCCGAAGCGATATAAATAATCGCTTGGGCTACCTCTTCTGGCTTACCAATGCGTTTTTGTGCATTGAGGTTAGCAAGGTAGTTTTTAACGTCTTCCCCACCGCCAGTGAAACGATCCAGCATACCGGTT
>CAIRGA010000202.1 GCA_903877935.1 uncultured Hyphomicrobiales bacterium | reverse complement strand
TGGTCCACGGGCTGGGTTTCGGCGCGCTACGGCGCGGATTACGCGGATCCGCTTACTTTTTTATCCGCACGCTTTGTTTTGGCCTTCGTCGCGATGCTTGTCATTATTGGATTTTCGCGTCCCGAATGGCCAAAGGGTCGGGGTATTCTTCATGCGATGATGTCGGGCGTCTTGCTCCATGCTCTCTATTTAGGCGGCGTATGGTGGGCCATTGCCCATGGCGTGCCTACCGGTATTTCAGGCCTCGTTGCCGCTATTCAGCCGATTTTAACGGCTTTCCTCGCGCCGCTTATTTTAAGAGAGCGGATCGGGCCGCTCCAATGGGCGGGAATCTTTTTGGGGTTTGCAGGCATTGTTTTTGTGCTTGAGCCAAAATTATCGGTCATTGACCCCGCACATTTGGCAGAAACCTTAGAGCCACTCGCAATCAATATGCTGGCGATGGTCTCGGTCACGTTCGGCACCTTTTATCAAAAGCGGTTTATCCCTAAAGGCGATTTGCGGACGGTAACAGCGCTGCAATATGCGGGCGCCTTTATTGTCGTAACCCCTGCGGCTTTGCTGCTGGAGCCTTTACGGTTGGATTGGGGTTTGCCCCTCATCGCCGTCATGGCCTGGTCCGTTCTGGCGCTTTCGCTCGGTGCCATTGGCCTCTTGCTTTTGCTGATCCGCGAAGGGGCTGTGTCGCGCGCGGCCGCCTTGATTTATCTTGTGCCGCCGAGTGTCGCGATTGAAGCCTGGATCGCCTTTGGCGAGACGATGCAGATCGTCCAGCTCGTTGGTCTTGGCTTGACCGTCTTGGGCGTGGCTTTGGCAACACGGCGGCCGGGCATGCCAAAATAACTTAGTTGTTCACGCAACCGAGTTCGCTCTTCAGGCATTAACCCAGCGTCACTCATGACGTAGGGATGAATTACATGACCTATGCTACCCTCGCGACCGGAACCCATATTGTTGTCGGCGATGGCAAAAAGGCACTCATATTATTGAATGAGGGCACCGCTCTCTTGCCGGTACTCACCGTTGAAACGGTTCTCAATCACCAAGATCCTGCAAACCATGATTTAGGGACCGATCGTCCCGGTCGCGTCTTTTCAAGCGTTGGGCCGCGCAGTGGCAGTGCTGAACCGGTGGATTGGCATCAAATGGCGGAGGATCGCTTTGCCCATGATATCATCGCCGGCCTCGTCGAACTGGCCAAGCGCGAAAGGCTGAAGCGAATTGTCATCGTTGCACCACCGCGTACCTTGGCCGAACTTCGCCGTGCGATGCCTGAAGAATTTTCCAAGCTTGTGGTCGCCGAGATAAACAAAGACCTGACCAAACATTCGGTCAAGGATATTACGCATCATTTGATGGAGGAGATGGCGGCTTAATGCCTGCTGACTTCCCACATAATCTCGTTGCGACGCCAGAAAAAAGGCTGCCAAGGTGGATCGTAAAAGGCAAAGCTCGGTTCGCCTTGCGGCTTTAATTTTTTGGCTTTGAGGAGGGCTGCCAATTCCTCGCGGTGCGACATCAAATTGCTGTCACTCCAGAGGCCCGAAAAGCGCAAGACGGCCACGCGACGCCCCGGAATTTCGACGAACCGGATTCTGGCATCATTCGGCTTCGGCAAGCTCGCAATCGTATAAGCTTTGGGCATCATAAAGCGGATGGCCCAAACGCCTGCTGCTCCCGTTTGTGTCACGGGTGCGGTCATCGCGATGGTTTCACCTTTTGATTGGGTGACGGGCGCCGTCATATCAATTTTCGCCGAGCCTGCATTTCCGCCAAAGATATAGCCCGCCAGAATACGAAACCCGGCACTGACCGCGCTATCCCGATCTCCATCAACCGATACTTCCGCTGCAATCATCGGCGCATAGTCGCGCAACTCGAACGCCTCTTCCTTGAGGACCAGTGTGAACTCAGGCTCTTCGGTATTGGCCATAGCGGTGCCCGTGTTAAGCGTCGCACCCGCTAAGGCGAGTGCGACGATGAAGCTCTGAAGATAGGCTTTGTGGAAGCCCATGGGATCAGTAAACGCCCAAGAAATCGCGCTTACCGACTTCGACGCCGTTATGACGCAGGATGTCATAGGTCGTGGTTGTATGGAAAAAGAAATTCGCCAATGCACCATGCCGCAAATAGGTAAGCGCATTGAAGGTCTTTGGCTCGGGCCGCATCGGAACAACGATATCCCGGTCTTCTGCACCAATGAATTTATCTTTCGGAATTGCCGTGATGAAGGCAATCGTCTTTTCAATACGTGCATGCAATTCGGCGAAGGTCACTTCGGTGTCGGCATAGCTTGGCACGTCAACGCCTGCCGCACGGGCCGAGCCGCCTTTGGCAAAATCCGTGGCTAATTGAACCTGTCGCGTGAGGGCGAACATATCCGGTGCCAGGCGCGCGGTTAAAAACACCGAATGTTCGATCTTTTTAGCATCGGCATGCGCCTCTGCCTTTTTAAGCACTTCGGCAAGCGCCGTTAAAGAATGAGTAAAGACAGGAACAGAAAGATCATAAAGCGACAGGCTCATAAACATTATCCTCAATTTTAACGAAACCGGACCAAAAGCCGGAGCGGACGAAGCCCTCTCTATAGGACGCTACACCCGTTTTGACGATGCTTTTGTGTGAAATTTCCTAAGTTAAGGCCCGCTATCGTCCGCTCAATCTAGGCTAATTTCCCACATCACTTCATTATGCCGCCAAAAGAAGGGCTGCCAAAACTCATCATAAAAGGCGAAAATCGGATTACCGACGGGCTTTAACCCTTTCTCCTTTAGTAAACGCGCCAGAGCATCGCGATGTTCGTCGAGATTGCTGTCCGTCCATCGCCCTGAGAACTGCAAAACAGCCATTCGGCATGGCGGCATTTCAATCAGATCAATTCTGCGATCACCCGGTCTTGGAAAATCCTCGAGTGGTCCATTTCCGAGCAGGGAAAAGCTCACCGACCAGTTCTGATCAAATTCAGATTTCTTTTTAGTCGTCGACCGGATCGCGGACGTTAAAGGCGGCGCCAGCTGATGAAAAACGGGCTTAACTGTTGCTATTTTTTCCTTGCTGAGATTATCGCCTTGCACATAAGCGGAAAGCACATTGCTGGCCGCCGTGAGCACGTCATCGCGCTGTCCAGGCATTGAGATTTCAGCGGTAAACATTGCCGGATAATCACGAATTTCGAAGGCTGCTTCGCGTTGGACAAGGGTGTAACGCGTCTCCGGATTGGCCGCCAATAGAACGGGCGTGACCATTACCAATGAAAAAAATGTGGCGAACACAAAAGTCGCCGACTGTTTGATGAAATTTGCAATCATGATGACCGAAAACTCCAAATCGCCCCACTGCTAGGCCCAATATCCCATCGGGTCTTATAACTGCCTCAATTACCCCAACGTAATAGAATAGGGAATCAATCATCCAATTCAATAGGTGCGCTTCAATATTAGGCATTGCCGGTGCTAAATTAGCGATATTTGCCGAACTCATATCTTGCATGAGCACCCGAAAACTTTTATGCGGGGGATGCTTTGGGGCGCTTTAGTGCCTTGGGGGCTGTAGCTCAGTTGGGAGAGCGCCTCGTTCGCAATGAGGAGGCCAGCGGTTCGATTCCGCTCAGCTCCACCACTCAAACCTCTTCTTCGGAGTGTTCTAACGCCATCAAAGGATCGTCACTCGCCATTCGCAATAATTTTCGATGC
>CAIRGA010000201.1 GCA_903877935.1 uncultured Hyphomicrobiales bacterium | reverse complement strand
TTTCTCCTTATTTGCAGGCTTCAACAGATCATCCAGCTCACCTGCAGGTAGTTTTTTAAAGGCATCATCGGTTGGCGCAAAAACCGTAAACGGCCCTTTTCCTTTAAGGGTCATTACGATATCTGCCGCCTTCAACGCCGTGACAAGCGTCGTAAAATTACCTGCCGCCATCGCTGTATCCACGATATCGGCGGCTTTGGCCGAGATTGCAGAAACGCTTGATGCCGTGATTAAGATGAGAGCAAAACTGCTCGCTTTTATCCAGGTTGGAATGGTCATCGCTATCTCCATGACTGTAAAAAACCGTGGTTCCATTTTTTGGAACAACGTTACGGCTATAAGTATGATTTTAAGCTATTCGGGGAAATGTGGTTGACTACGGACCTTCGTTGTCTGGGATAGCGCATCGTCGCTAATGCCAGAGGGAAAATGGTTTGAACGTATTTTTTCCTGTAGAGCCTAGGCTTACATCGACGGTTAACTCGTATAAACTGGCCTTACCGATGAGGCGGATCATTATAGGTCCTGCCAAAGATCGATTTGGTTTTTTTGGTCGTCCTTTGCACGATTGAAAAGGGATAGAATTGCAATGACGCGGACGACATTTCTTGGACTGGATATTGGCACATCCTCAATCAAGGCCTTGTTGGTTAATCAACAACAAGGGGTTGTTGCGGAGGCATCGGTTCCCGTGTCGATTTCGCGGCCCCATCCGCTTTGGTCGGAACAGGACCCGGAAGAATGGTGGCAAGCGTGTTTAACGGCCATTGCACAGGTGAAGCATGCGGGCCCTGAAGGCTTTTTGGCCTTACACAGCATTGGACTGTCCGGCCAGCAACACGGCGCGGTTTTTCTGGATGCCGATGGTCGAGTGCTTCGTCCCGCAATTTTGTGGAATGACGGACGCTGCGGCCGCGAGGCGGAGGAATTACAAAACAGTGTGCCAGACTTTGTCGCACGGGCTTCTAATCTTGCAATGGTTGGGTTTACCGCGCCCAAAGTACTTTGGGTGCGCCGCCATGAGCCCGAAGTGTTCAAGAAAACACGTAAAATTTTATTGCCGAAGGATTACATTCGCTACCGGCTTTCGGGTGCTTATGTCACCGAAATGTCCGATGCCGGTGGCACGCTTTGGCATGATATTGCGGGTAGAAAATGGGATGACACTTTGCTTTCCGCGGGCGGCATTGATCGTTCTTATGTTGCAGATCTTGTCGAAGGCTCGGCGGAATCGGCAAGACTAAGCGATGCGTTATCGACCGAGTGGGGGCTCGCAAAAGGTTCTGTCGTGATCGCAGGAGGAGCCGGCGATAATGCGGCTGCGGCTGTCGGCATCGGTGCCGTTAAGGCGGGTGAAGGATTGCTCTCGATGGGAACATCGGGCGTGTTGTTTGCCGTCACCGACCGGCTTGTAACAAAGCCAGAGCGTGTGCTCAATGCCATGTGCCACGCCTTGCCTAATCGATGGCACGTCATGGGCGTGACTTTATCAGCTGCATCGGCTCTCACTTGGTTTGCCGATATGCTTGGTAAGGGCGACCATATGGCTGAACTTATTACCGAGGTCGAAGCGTTTGCATCTGATCCCGTTCAACGCGCCAATGCGCCAATATTTGTACCCTACCTAAGCGGCGAAAGAACGCCCCACAATGATCCCGAAGCGAATGGTATTTTTGCGGGCCTTCGCGCACAACATGATCACGTCGCGATGGCTTATGCAGTGATGGAAGGCGTCGCCTTTTGTTTTGCGGATGATTTTGATGTCTTGGCCGCATCAGGTGCTGACCTCAAAAGCTGCTTTTTAGTAGGCGGTGGTGCCCGAAGCCAGTTTTGGGGGCAAATGCTTTCTGACGTCATTCAATTTAACTTGGAACTTCCGGCAGGTGCTGAGACCGGCGCAGCACTTGGAGCGGCGCGATTGGGCATGTTGGCCGCAGGCGTGGCAAGTGAAGCCGAAATTTGTTTTAAGCCAGCCGTTAGGCTTCGCTATCATCCTAATGCCGATGAAAAAGCCTTTTATAAACCACGCCTTGATCGCTTCAGGGCGCTTTATGCGGCAGAACACCATTTACGTTCGGTGTGATCGTGTCGGGCAATGAGTTCTGTTGTTCAGACGCAATGAAGGCATCCAGCGACTGAACCTCATCGGCTTTCAAACGCAAACCTAATTTGCTTCGGCGCCATAAAATATCATGCGACGACATCGCCCACTCATGCGTCATCAAATATCGAACTTCAGCAGCGGAAAGCGTGGCCCCAAAGAATGGTCCGAGATGATCTTCTGTTGTAGCGCCGCCTAAAATAACCAATGCTCGAGTACCATAAGCGCGGACAAGGCGATGGATTATGTCTTTTCTGATCTTGGAATATTGATGCTGATAGCGGGTAACTAAATCGGCAAAACCCATTCGATCAAAATCGCCACCTGGTAAAGCCTTTTTTCCTGTCCAATTGCTCTCGCCGGAATTCGGGAGATAGGGCGATAGCTTTTCAAGCGCTGCTTCGGCTAAGCGTCGATAGGTTGTTATCTTGCCGCCAAAGATCGAAAGCAGTGGAGCTTGAGCGGCTGGTGCATCGAGTTTGATGACATAGTCACGTGTTGCCTCTTGAGCTTTTGAAGCCCCGTCATCATATAGCGGCCTTACGCCCGAATAGGTCCAAACAATATCGTCACGCTCAATCGGCTTTGAAAAGTATTCACTTGCTGCGGCGCAGAGATAATCGATCTCTTCATCACTTGCTTTTACGTTAGCCGGATCACCGATGTAATCGCGATCGGTCGTACCAATTAAGGTAAAATCCTGTTCATAGGGTATAGCAAAAATTATCCGGCCATCGCTGTTTTGAAAAATATAACAACGATCATGATCATAAAGGCGAGGGACCACGATATGCGAACCCTGCACCATGCGAATTTTAGCATGTGTGTTTGCGCGTATCTTGCCAGACAAGACATCTGCAACCCACGGTCCCGCTGCATTGACGATCGCATTCGCACGAATGGATTTCGACTGACCGGTTATTTGGTTTACGATGACCATATGCCATAAGCCATTTTCACGTTCGGCGGAAATGAGCTTATGCCGCGTTTCAATCGTCGCGCCGTTTGCGCGAGCATCCATGGCGTTTAAAACGACCAACCGTGAGTCCTCGACCCAACAATCCGAATATTCAAATCCGATCGTTGATCCTGCTTTGAGAGGCCTACCCGTTATATCCGTTGCAAGATCGAGCGTTCGTGTCGCTGGCAGAAGTTTACGGCCACCAAGATGATCATAAATGAAAAGGCCAAGCCGTAAAATCCAAGCCGGTCGTAACCCGCGATGATAGGGCAGGACAAATCGAAGCGGCCAAATGATATGCGGCGCAATACCCCATAAGATTTCGCGCTCAATCAAGGCCTCTCGGACAAGGCGGAATTCGTAATGTTGGAGATAGCGTAACCCACCGTGAATAAGTTTTGTTGACCAAGAGGACGTGCCGGAAGCCAGATCATCCTGCTCGCACAAATAGACGCGCAAATTCCGGCCGGCGGCATCGCGCGCAATTCCGGTTCCATTAATTCCGCCGCCGATGATAGCGATGTCGAAAACGTTTTCGGTCAGCTTAGCCTCCGGCTTCGGTAACATTCAGGGGAGGACCATGCCGAATATTCGTCAAGAACGAAAGCGGCAGCAGATCCGAAAGTGTCTCGTCGACTATAAAGGGTAGTCATTGTGGATAAATCTCGCCATTCGTCGGCCGAGACATAAAATATTGCCCCCACCCGGCCAATTACGAAATTCAATACCAACACGATGAGATTATAATGGTGCCCGGGGGCGGGATCGAACCACCGACACTGCGATTTTCAGTCGCATGCTCTACCAACTGAGCTACCCGGGCGTTCAGCGTCAAAACGCAGAACAGGCGGGCGTTATAGTGGGTAGGCGGGGTACTGTCCAGCCATGCTGAGCGGTAATTTTCAAACTTTGCCGTTTTGTATAAGTCTTAGTCGCGAAAGAGGAATTCGCAGTCTGAGCGGCCAAAATCGATGTCATCAGCCGTTTCGGCCTGAGCCGCCAGCTTCAGCAATTGCGCCTCGTTTTCGCCTAAAGCCAGGTAATTGGCTAACAGAAGCCGAGCGCGGCGTCGTAAATTTTCCCGACGCGCTAGGCTTGTTCTGGCGTCGGATTCGCCTGCGATTCCCTCATATTGGGGCCAATCCATCAACGCAGAATCATGGCTTACTTTAAGTAGGCTCATATCCAAGCTCCGAATCATTGAACGAATCGATGATGGATGATGCCTGTTAACCTATGACGATTTTGTGACCCGTTTCGTGTTGAAACGGCATGTTCGGCGCTTAAACGTGAGCCTTGAGTGCATTTAGGATGGCAATCCCCTCATCAAACAAAACGATTTGGACGCCGCCCTTTGGGCGTGGTAGGAGCCCGCGGGAGATGGGATGGGGTATGAACCGTGTTTTGCGATGGGTCGTATGTGTCGTAAGACGGATCGAAAGATCAATTTATACCTTTTCCTCAGCCGTTTGACCCTTTTCGAAAGCGTGACATCATCATGAACGATCTTGCTGCCTACCGCGCCTCGCGCCTTTCAAACTCCTTTTTTTCGGCCTCGCTTGCGGATCGCGATCCTGAAATCGCCGAAGCGGTAAAGCTTGAGCTCGGTCGCCAACGGGATGAAATCGAGCTTATCGCATCCGAAAACATCGTGTCTCGCGCCGTATTGGAGGCGCAAGGCTCGATCATGACCAATAAATACGCGGAAGGTTATCCGGGTAAGCGCTATTATGGTGGCTGTCAGTTCGTTGATATTGCGGAAGATTTGGCGATCAAGCGCGTTTGCCAGCTATTTGGCTGTAATTTTGCCAATGTGCAGCCGAATTCGGGCTCTCAAGCCAACCAGGCGGTATTTTTGGCGCTGCTTCAGCCCGGCGACACTTTTATGGGGCTTGATTTGGCCGCGGGCGGACATCTTACCCACGGCGCCGCTCCGAATGTTTCGGGTAAGTGGTTTAAGGTCGTTTCCTATGGCGTTGAACCCGAAACGCAGACGATCAATATGGACAAGGTCGAAGCTTTGGCCATGGAAGCCAAGCCTAAGCTGATTATCGCGGGTGGTTCAGGTTATGCCCGCCACTGGGATTTTGCCCGTTTCCGTGAAATTGCCGACAAGGTTGGCGCGTATTTCCTCGTTGATATGGCGCATTTCTCGGGTCTCGTTGCCGGTGGCGCGCATCCATCGCCTTTCCCGCACGCCCATGTCGCAACATCGACGACGCACAAAACATTGCGTGGCCCACGCGGCGGCATCATTCTTTCAAACGATGAGGCACTCGCTAAGAAGTTCAACTCAGCCGTGTTCCCCGGTATGCAAGGTGGTCCGTTGATGCACGTGATTGCAGCAAAGGCGGTTGCATTCGGAGAAGCGTTGACGCCGGAATTTAAATCCTATGCCCACGCGGTTGTCGAAAATGCGTCCGCACTTGCAGACACGTTGATCAAGGGCGGCTTCAAGATCGTAACAGGTGGCACCGATAATCATCTGATGTTGGTCGACCTGCGCCCAAAAAACATTACGGGTAAAGCTTCCGAGGCATCCCTTGGCCGTGCGCATATCACATGCAACAAAAACGGTGTTCCGTTTGACCCTGAAAAGCCTACAATTACGTCGGGCATTCGTCTTGGAACACCTGCGGCAACGTCGCGTGGGTTTGGTGTTGAGGAATTCCAAGAAGTAGGCCGTCTGATCGTTGAAACGCTCGATGGACTTTCAAAAAATGGCGAAGCAGGCAATGGCGAGGTTGAGTCCTCGGTCAAGGAAAGGGTTCACGCCTTAACCAAGCGGTTCCCGATCTACGGTTAAGTGAGGTAGCGGGTGCGGTGTCCTTATTGCGGAAGCGTTGAAAGCCAAGTCAAGGATTCCCGTCCTGGCGAGGATGGGTCCGTCATCCGCCGCCGCCGCGTATGTCCTGATTGTGGCGGGCGTTTTACAACCTTTGAGCGCGTACAACTGCGTGAATTAACGGTGTTAAAACGCTCTGGGCGCCGCATTCCTTTTGATCGCGACAAGCTCATGCGTTCGGTTGAAATTGCGCTTCGCAAGAGGCCGGTCGATCAAGAGCGGATGGAGCGCATGGTCAATGGTATTGTGCGCCAGCTTGAGAGCATGGGCGATGGTGAGGTAACGAGCCAGACGATCGGCGAATTGGTGATGGAGGGACTGAAAGGTCTCGACGATGTCGCCTATGTCCGTTTTGCGAGTGTCTATCGCAATTTTCGTGAAGCGAAAGACTTTGGTGAATTGCTCGACGAACTCAACGCAGACGAAGGTCCGAGCGGAAACTCGTCTGAATGAACGCGCCAGCTATTGACGAATGGATGATGCGACACGCCCTGATGCTCGCACGTCGGGGCCTTGGGCGGACATGGCCCAACCCTTCGGTTGGTGCCGTCATCTGGCGCATGGAAGGCGATCACCCCTTTATTGTTGGCCGCGGTTATACCCAGCCCGGCGGCCGCCCTCACGCAGAGACTGAAGCAATCGCAATGGCCGGAGAGGCCGCCCGCGGCGCATCGATGGCGGTAACTTTGGAGCCCTGCGCCCACCACGGCAAAACTCCCCCCTGTGCAGAGGCGATTATTCGTGCAGGCATAACACGAATAGTGTCTGCGATGAACGATCCTGACCCCCGAGTAGATGGGGGAGGGCATGCAATTTTGCTGAGTGCCGGAATTGCCGTTGTAACGGGTGTATTAGCGGCCGAGGCCCGCGGCGTTAATCTGGGATTTATTCATAAGATCGTTGATCATCGGCCTTTGATCACTTTAAAACTTGCGCAAACAGCGGATGGATATGCCGGCGTTACGGGCCGCCAATTAATGGTTTCCTCAGTGGGTTCAAAGCAGCGTGTCCATTTGGCGCGTGCCAATCATGATGCAATCATGGTGGGCATTGGAACGGTGTTGGCGGATAATCCGGATTTAACCTGCCGGCTGCCGGGAATGATGCAATTTTCTCCGGTCCGAATTGTCATTGATACCCATCTGTCGACACCGATGAACAGTCGGCTTGTGGAAACCTGTGCCACGGTTCCGACGTGGATTATCATCGGTCCTAACGTATCGGAAAAGTCGGTTGAATTGATGCGTGAAAAAGGTGTTTTAATTGAGCGTGTATCGCTCAATAAAAGCGGTCATATCCATCTCCCCGATGCATTACGTCTTCTTGCGGAAAAGGGGATAACGCGGATCTTAAGTGAAGGCGGGCCATTGCTCGCGGAGGCTCTTGTTGAACAGGATTTAGTCGATAGCGTTGAAATTTATACGAGCCCAGATCGTCTGGGCCGTGAGGGTGTGTTAGCCGTGCGGCCACATTTGCGCGAAAAAATAGAAAATCAGCGCCACTTTTCGAAGGCTGAACCTGTTGCAATAGGACGTGACAGATTAATTCATTACACAAGGATCAAGTGATGTTCACGGGAATTGTGACCGATGTCGGTGTTATTGAAAGCGTTAAAGACCATGCTGGTTCACTGCGCCGAATTCGCATTCATGCGTCTTACGATGCTGCAACCATTGCGCTAGGCGCATCAATTGCGTGTTCGGGACCCTGTTTGACAGTTGTTGCCGTAGGCCCTCGTCCTGAAGGGGGTTGCTGGTTCGAAATAGATGCCGCAGCCGAAACCTTGGCCCGCACAACCGTGGGGCACTGGCAAATTGGCACGAAATTAAATTTGGAGCGCGCGCTTAAGATTGGCGATGAACTCGGGGGCCATCTGGTTTCTGGGCATGTGGATGGCGTTGCCGAAGTGATTGCTCGCGATGATATTACCGATAAATCGGGGTCATCTTGGGGTGCAACGGCCAAGTTTACCATTCGCGTGCCGAGAGAATTGGCGAAGTATATTGTCGAAAAAGGTTCCGTTGCCTTAGAGGGTACGTCGTTGACAATAAACTCGGTGGAGCGGGATGTTCTGACGGTACTCCTCATCCCTCATACGTTGGAAGTTACGACGTGGGGTGGTGTGGGAGCGGGAACTCGGCTGCATATTGAGGTTGATCAGATGGCCCGTTACGCCGCGCGGCTTGCGGAAGCGCGCGCTGAGGGCTACTGAGACGCTCTACGTGTAACAAAGGAAGTTTATCGATGGCCGGATCCCGCCAAGCCGCAGTCAATGTAGAGCCCATTGAGGACGCGCGCGTCCTGATCGTCGAGGCGCGCTTTTACAATGATTTGGCGGATCAATTGCTGGAAGGCGCCATTGCGGCGATAAAAGCCGTTGGTGCCGATTGCACGGTTGTTACAGTGCCTGGCGCTCTCGAAATACCTTCAACCATTACCATTATGCTCGAAGCTGCTTCTGCCCATGGCAAGCCCTATGATGCCGTCGTCGCGCTCGGGACCGTTATTCGAGGCGATACTGGCCATTATGACATTGTTGCGGGTGAAAGCTCGCGCGCGCTGATGGATCTCTCGGTGGCGTATGGTATGCCGCTTGGCAATGGCATTTTGACCGTTGAAAATGAAGCTCAGGCTTGGGCGCGTGCGCGGGTTGGAGAAATGAACAAAGGCGGCGGCGCAGCAGAGGCCGCCTTGGCGGTGCTCAGGATCAAGCGCGCGGCGATTGACGGGGTGCTCTGAATGTCGCGTGGTGAATTGCGATCATCTGCGCGGTTGGGTGCTGTTCAAGCGCTTTATCAAATGGAAATTGCGGGCAAAGATTTGGGCGATGTGATTGCTGAATTTCAGGCTCACTGGCTTGGTCGTACCGTCGACGATATCGAGATGAAGCCGGCAGAAGGCGCGTTTTTCACAAGCCTTGTTGAAGGTGTCGTGCGCGATCAGCGCTCAATTGACCAAAGCATCAACGCTTCGCTTGTCGAAGGTTGGCCATTGACGCGCATTGAAGCCGTGCTTCGGGCGATTTTACGCTCAGGCTGCTTTGAGTTGCTCCGTCGCAAGGATGTACCTGCGAAAGTTGTTATTCGTGAGTATGGCGACATCGCTCGGGCCTTTTATGAGGGCGAGGAGGTTGGTATGGTGAGTGCGGTGCTCGACCGGCTAGCCCATCAGCTTCGGCCGGACGATTTTTGAGTTATTAGTTTCATGTGGTTGAGTAAGAGATGCGTCACGGTCGAGTTGTTGTGTCCCGCGGACCCGTCGAGAAAGTAGCTATGGCGGCAAATGAAAACCGGCCCAGTGAAGATACGCTGATCGAACGGTATTTCGCTCCGCTTGCAGGACCTGGCGGTCTAAAACTTCGTGACGATGCCGCTTTGATTTCGCTGCCTGAGGGAAGCGAACTGGTAACCACGGTCGATATGGTTGTATCCGGCGTTCATTTTTTTGGCGACGACCCGGCGGATGCCATTGCGGAGAAGGCGCTTGGCGTCAATCTTTCTGATCTTGCGGCTAAGGGAGCTGATCCTATTGGCTTTCTCTTGGCCATCGCTTTGCCAATCGATTGGTCAGAGGAATGGCTTGCCTCTTTCGCCAATGGTTTAGGCAAAACGGCTGCACGCGGGCAATGTGTTTTACTCGGTGGCGATACGACGCGTGCTTCCGGTCCGCTTGTAATAGCGATTACAGCCTTTGGGAGCGTTCCGCGCGGTAAAATGGTGCCGCGAACGGGTGCAAAGCCTGGCGATTTGATTGCGGTCACGGGCAGTATAGGTGATGCCGCCTTGGGTCTTAAAATCCGCACAACGCCCGAAGCGGAGTGGGCGGGTGAGCTTAAAGAGGCAGACTACGCATTTTTGTTAGACCGGTATCTTCGTCCACAGCCGAGAAATAATCTCGCAATCGGACTACGTAGCTTCGCTCATGCCGCCATGGATGTTTCGGACGGCCTCATCGGTGACATCGCTAAAATGCTGAGGGCCTCTGGCGTTTCGGGTGCAATTGAAATTGAAAAAATTCCTTTGTCATCCGGCGTACAACAGGCAATCGCTATGCATCCTGTTTTGATGGCAGATGCAATGACGGGTGGAGATGATTACGAAGTCGTCTTCACGCTTCCGCGTGAACGGTGGGATGCGATGCAACTGGCCGCAAGGGCTAGCAATATTCCGATCACCGTGATTGGAGAAGTTAAACAAGGCCATGCACCCTTGTCCGTGACCCATAAAGGTGAGACGTTTGTCACTCGGATTGGGTCTTATAGCCATTTTTGATTGAAAGTTTGCCCGTATGGCCGATGGAATACTAAACGCGGGCGATCAACTGGCTCGTCGGAATGCGCTTTTTTTGGCAATGGCGACCGCACTTGCAGGCGCAAATTCGACGGTTATTTTTGCAACCGGCGCCATTGTTGGTGCCGGCATTGCGCCTAGTCCCGCTTTAGCAACGCTTCCTATATCGATTTTTGTGGTCGGTATGGCCATGGCAACCTTGCCGATTGGCTGGATTGCCCGCACGTTTGGACGCCGTGCCGCCTTTATGGCAGGGGCTTCGGCAGGCATTATTACCGGTGTCTTGGCATGCTACGCGGTCCTTACGGCCGCCTTCCCCTTATTTTGTTTGGCCACGTTTTTTGGGGGCTTTTATCAAGCGGCCTCTCAGTCTTATCGTTTCGCTGCAGCGGATTCGGCCAGCGAGTCGTTTCGTCCAAAGGCGATTGCGTGGGTTTTGGTGGGCGGTATTTTTGCGGGCGTCATTGGTCCGCAGCTCGTGACGCACACGATGGACATGTGGCCGCCTTATTTATTCGCCGCGAGCTATTTGTTCCAATCGGCTGTGGCGGTTCTCTCGATCTTCGTTCTGTGGCAAGTGAAAGCCCCGCCGCCTTTGCCTGCCAACACGCCTGACGCGCGACCGCTCCCTGAAATCATCCGCCAGCCGCGTTTTATTGCAGCCGTGATATGCGGCATTGTTAGCTATGGCCTCATGAATTTTCTCATGACATCAGCCCCTTTGGCGATGAAATTATGTGGTCATGATGTAACGGATTCCAATCTCGCGATCGAATTCCATGTGATCGCGATGTATGCGCCGAGTTTCATTACAGGTTCGTTGATTGCGCGGTTTGGCTCGGCTCGGGTTATTTTGGCAGGCATGGCGCTCACTGTCTTGGCGGCCATTGTTGGACTGATGGGTACGACGGTTCCCCATTTTTGGGCCAATATGATTCTCTTGGGCCTTGGATGGAATTTAGGCTTCATCGGCGCGTCGGCGCTCGTTACCGAGACCCATCGCCCCTCTGAGCGCACGAAAGTTCAGTCTTTCAACGATTTTCTTGTCTTTGGCACCATGGTGATCGGATCGTTCTCATCAGGCCGTATTTTGATGGATTTTGGCTGGATAACAGTCAATATGGTTGTATTTCCGCTGGTTTTGGCAGGATTTATTGCACTTTTTATCTTTGGCAGGGCACCAACACGGCAACCCGCCTGAGGTTGGTACTCAAAAGTCGGATTTGCCAGACGCTCTCAATTTTGGCAGAGACATGGCCGGAACAGGGCGGAAACCGGTAACGATCAGGTCACAATAAAAAGTCTGACGTTCCGCGCGGCTCGTTGGCCAAAGAAAACAGAGGATTGGAACAGCATCATGACTATGGGCTTAATTATCTTGGGCGGGCTTCTTGCGCTCGCTTATGGAATTTGGGCGATCGCCGACGTTAATAGTCGGGACGCCGGTAATGCGCGCATGCAGGAAATTGCGGCCGCTATCGCGGAGGGTGCGCAAGCTTACCTCAAGCGGCAATATACGACGATTGCGATCGTCGGTGTCGTTTTGTTCGTCGGAATTCTTTTCCTTCTCGGCCTTAAGGTTGCCATCGGCTTCTTGCTCGGCGCCGTGCTTTCAGGCGTTGCAGGCTTCATTGGCATGAATGTTTCGGTTCGCGCCAATGTGCGCACCGCACAGGCCTCTTCGCAGTCATTGGCCGCAGGCCTTGATGTTGCGTTTAAGGCAGGCGCGGTAACTGGAATGCTCGTTGCCGGTTTGGCTCTCTTGGGCGTCGCTGTTTACTATTGGCTATTGACCGGTCCTATGGGTCTTGCACCCTCTGATCGCGAAGTTGTCGACGCGCTCGTTGCTCTCGGCTTCGGTGCATCGCTTATTTCGATCTTCGCCCGTCTCGGCGGCGGTATCTTCACCAAGGGTGCCGACGTTGGCGCCGATCTCGTTGGCAAGGTTGAAGCCGGCATTCCGGAAGATGATCCCCGTAACCCTGCAACGATCGCTGATAACGTCGGCGATAATGTTGGCGATTGTGCGGGTATGGCGGCTGACTTGTTCGAAACCTATGCCGTGACGGTTGTTGCGACCATGGTACTCGCCTCGATCTTCTTTGCCGGTCAGAGCGTTCTTGCTTCGGCAATGCTCTACCCGCTTACGATTTGCGCAACGTGCATCGTAACATCGATCATTGGCACCTTCTTCGTGAAGCTTGGCGCTAATAATTCGATCATGGGCGCACTCTATAAGGGCTTAATTGCCACGGGCGTGCTCTCGATTGGCGGTCTATGGATTGCTACCAATCAGCTCGGTTGGGATGTCATTGGCAAAGCCAATGGTATGGATATTACCGGTAAGGCACTCTTCATTTGCGGCCTCATCGGATTGGTCGTCACCGGATTGATCGTCGTGATTACCGAATACTACACAGGCACAGGCAAGCGCCCAGTTGTCTCGATCGCGCAGGCGTCCGTCACGGGCCATGGCACGAACGTAATCCAGGGTCTCGCTGTATCGCTTGAATCAACCGCGCTTCCAGCACTTGTTATTGTTGGCGGTATTATCTCGACCTATCAGCTTGCCGGTCTTTTCGGTACCGCCATTGCGGTTACGACGATGCTTGGCCTTGCCGGTATGATCGTAGCTCTTGATGCCTTCGGTCCAGTAACGGACAATGCCGGTGGTATTGCTGAAATGTCAGGCCTTCCAAAAGAAGTCCGTCATGTAACCGATGCGCTTGATGCCGTTGGTAACACGACAAAGGCAGTGACGAAGGGCTACGCCATCGGCTCGGCTGGTCTTGGTGCGCTTGTGCTCTTTGCAGCCTACACCAATGACATTGCAGCCTTCACAAAGGCAGGCGTTCCATACTTCAAGGATATCGGTGCGGTCTCGTTTGACCTTGCCAATCCCTATGTTGTTGCGGGCCTGATCTTCGGTGGTCTCATCCCCTACCTCTTCGGCGGTATTGCGATGACCGCGGTGGGTCGTGCAGCGGGTTCGGTGGTCGAGGAAGTTCGTCGCCAATTCCGCGAACATCCTGGCATCATGGCCGGCACCGAAAAGCCGGACTATGCCCGCGCTGTCGACTTGCTAACCAAGGCAGCTATTGCGGAAATGATTATTCCGTCATTGCTGCCAGTTCTTGCCCCGCTTGTTGCTTATTTCGGTGTTTATTGGATCTCTGGTTCCAAGGCTTCGGGCTTTGCAGCACTCGGCGCTTCGCTCCTTGGCGTTATCGTCAACGGTCTTTTCGTTGCGATCTCGATGACATCGGGTGGCGGCGCTTGGGACAATGCGAAGAAGAGCTTTGAAGACGGCTTCGTCGACAAGGATGGCGTAAAGCACTTAAAGGGTTCGGATGCGCATAAGGCTTCGGTGACGGGCGATACCGTCGGCGACCCCTACAAGGACACGGCAGGTCCTGCCGTGAATCCTGCGATCAAGATCACCAATATTGTGGCCTTGCTCCTTCTCGCGATCCTCGCCCATATGGCGTAAGCCGAAGCAATCAGTGCTTGGACAAAGAAAACCCCCGGAAGATTAATCTTCCGGGGGTTTTTATTTGGTATTTGGGTAAAATGTTTTAGTTCGATCCGACCATTCGCAACATTTGGCGGACGATTGATAGATCCTTGCCGCCCGCCGGCGTTGTGTTGGTGTTGAAGTCGAAGAGCAGCCCGTCCTTCTGGCCATAATTGGCGATCCGCTCGACCTTTAGCGCCTTTGTGAACACAACCGTCAGGACTCGCTGATCGGTTATCGTGGGCGTGTCATACATGAAGGTACGGTTGGTGTTCTGACTGATATAATACCAGCTCTGGTTGCCCACTGTCGAAACAGTCGACGGCGTTCCCAAAATTTTGAGAACTTGCTCAGCGCTCATCCCCGGCTTGATTTCGGCGACGGCTTTTTCGTCGATCAAATAGCCTTGGACTTGCGGTCCGGCGGTTGTACATGCCGCGATCGGAGCGATAAGCGAAGCGCCAAGCGCTAAAACGCTCAAACGTGAAAGAAATGCCTTGCGGCGGTTCAAATGGTGGGAAGTCCGTTCGGCCATGGGGTTGCCCGCTTTCGGAAGGGTTAATCGGTTAAGCAGAATTTCACTTGCACTTGACCTTCCTTATGCCGTACCCCGCATCTTAAGCAAGAGTTCTCTAGCCAATGTGGCTTTTGATTACTCAAAAACCCTTATCAAGAGGTCATAATGGCGTTTTTTGGCCTATTTGGACGTCGTCGAAAAAATCGCGAAGTGATCGAACGGCTTTATACGGCCATCGTGGAACAATCGCGTGCAACCGTTTTTTATGAAACGATCGGAATCCCCGATACGCTTGAGGGACGTTTCGAACTGCTTACGCTTCATATGACGCTCGTAACGCGCCGTTTAAAAGCGATGGCATCACCCGGCCCTGATATCTCCCAGGACTTGGTCGATCTAACCTTCGCCCAATTTGAAGCTGCCCTTCGTGAGATGGGCGTCGGCGATATCTCGATTCCGAAACGAATGAAGGTGATGGCAAGCGCCTATTTAGGTCGTGCCAGTGCTTATGATGAGGCCCTACGCCTTGGCGATCGCGGTTTATTGTCCGACTCTTTAGGGCGCAATCTCTATGGGACGGCTCCCAAAGCTCCTGAGGCCGTTGAAAAAATGACCGATTACGTTATTCATTCGGCTTCAGCGCTGGCAAAAGCCACGCTAGAGGATTTTTTCGCGGCTAATCCGCCGTTTTTTGCTGAGATTGAATAAGGTTAGGACCAGATCGATGACCGAAGCCGAACCGTTCCCGTTAGTCCGCCCTGTAGAAGTCGCCTCGATCCGGTCGGATGGGTCGGCCATTCACGTTGAAGCGAATGAGACGGAACGGGCAGGGCTTGCCAAATTGTTCGGAATCCCGGGAATTGCGCAGATTAAAGCAGATTTTTTGGTGACCAAAAAAGGTCCACGGGCCCGGGTTACGGGAGAGATTTGGGGCAGCTTTACGCAAACCTGTGTTTTAACGCTGGATCCCTTTGATACAGCCTTTCGGGAAACGGTTGATCTGCCTTTTGACGAGGATCCGGCGAAGGCTTTAGAATTACGTCCAGAAGAAGAAGCCCCTGATCCGATTATCGACGGCATTATTGATCTCGGTGCCATTACGGCTGAATTCACCGCGCTTGCACTGGACCCTTATCCCCGAAAGCCGGGCGCTGTTTTTGATTTTAAGGACAAAAAAGACGTAGAAATTGCTAAGCCTTCGGCATTTGGAGCGCTCGCAACGCTTAAAAAGCCGGAATAATCCTTTAAGTCCTTTTTCTGCATCGGGCTGAAAAGGGGTTGGCCGAAGCGTTTGGTCCGGCTAATGTCTTGGGCAGAGCAAAGTTTGCTTCCGGACGGCGACGGGTCTCCAATACACTCGATATGATGGAAACGGTAACGCGATAAATGACCACGGAACGGGTACGAATTGCCCTCGATGCAATGGGCGGCGATCACGGTCCGGAAGTCATTATTCCGGGCGCGGCCCTGACGCTTGAGCGGCATCCCGAAGTTACTTTTCTGATGGTTGGCGACGAGGCGGCATGCCGTCCCTTGTTGTCCGCCTATCCAAAGCTCGACGCTGTTACCGAATTCCGCGCCTGTGATGTCTTCATCGCGATGGACGAAAAGCCCGGTCAAGCGCTGCGGCGAGGCCGCGGCAAATCCTCAATGTGGTTGGCTATCCAGGCCGTCAAAGAGGGCGAAGCCGATGTGGCCGTCTCGGCTGGTAATACGGGCGCTTTGATGGCGATGGCGACGTTCTGCTTGCGGACGATGTCAGGCATTAATCGTCCAGCGATTGCTGCCATTTGGCCGACTTTGCGCGGCGAAAGCATTGTTTTGGATGTGGGTGCCACGATTGGCGCCGATGCGCGCCATTTGGTGAATATGGCCTTAATGGGCGCCGCAATGGCCGGCATTCTCTATGATATCGAACGTCCAACAGTCGGTTTGTTGAATGTCGGTACAGAAGACGTCAAAGGCCTCGACGAGATTAAGCTCGCCGGAACAATCTTAAAAGAAAATGCAATTTCGACGCTCGAATATGCCGGATTTGTCGAGGGGGACGATATTGGGCAAGGTACGGTCGATGTTGTTGTAACCGAAGGGTTTACAGGCAATATTGCGCTCAAAACCGCGGAAGGGACCGCGCGTCAAATCGCATCCTATTTGAAACAGGCCATGAGCAGCTCTTTGATGAGCAAAATCGGATATTTGTTTGCCCGCTCCGCCTTTGCGGCGCTGAAAGACCGTATGGATCCGCGCAAGGTCAATGGTGGCGTTTTTTTAGGGCTCGACGGTGTCGTTATTAAAAGTCACGGTGGAACAGATGCGACAGGATTTGCCGCCGCTATCGACGTTGGCTACGATATGGTCAAATATCGCCTATTAGACAGGATCAGGACCGCTGTTGGCGATGAAATCAAGATAAGCGATGTATCCGCTCATTCGGATGATCGTGGCGTATCGGAAGAGGGGATTTAATTGTGACCATACGCTCCGTCGTTGTCGGATCGGGCCATTACCTGCCGGAAAAATGTCTAACCAATGCGGATATGACCCGGTTAGTCGACACGTCGGATGAATGGATCGTTGAACGTACCGGTATTCGCCAACGACACCTTGCCGCCGAAGGTGAGACGACGTCCATGCTGGCGACCAAGGCTGCTATTGCAGCATTGGATCACGCGGGTATCGATCCACAAACCATTGATCTCATCGTTTTGGCAACAGCCACGCCGGATTATACATTCCCGTCAACCGCGACACAGGTACAGGCCGCCTTAGGCATCACGGGCGGCGCGGCTTTCGATTTACAAGCCGTTTGCTCAGGCTTCGTCTATGCCGTGGCAACGGCCGATAATTTTATCAAGGCAGGCTCGGCTAAGCGTGCCTTGGTGATTGGAGCGGAAACCTTTTCACGTATTCTCGATTGGACGGATCGCACGACTTGCGTTTTGTTTGGTGACGGCGCCGGCGCGATCATCCTCGAAGCCCGCGAAGGGGAGGGGACAAACGCCGATCGTGGGATTTTGTGCACGCATTTGCGCTCCGATGGCCGATATCGCGATAAATTATTCGTCGATGGAGGCCCTTCGACATCAATGACGACGGGGCATTTACGGATGGAGGGCAAGGAAGTATTTCGCCATGCCGTTGCCAATATGGCTGAAACGGTTGAAGAATCGTTCCGGTTGTCCGGGATATCTCCCCAAGAGATAAAATGGTTTGTACCTCATCAAGCCAACCGCCGTATTATCGATGCAACGGCCAAAAAACTTAATATTGATCCTGCTAGGGTTGTTATTACTGTTGATCTGCATGGGAATACTTCAGCGGCATCAATTCCACTTGCCTTAAGCGTTGCCAGCCAGGATGGTCGCATCCAAACAGGCGATCTGGTTTTGATTGAAGCGATGGGCGGGGGCTTCACTTGGGGCTCAGCGCTGATGCGTTGGTAAGGAAATGATTGATTTTTCTTGGTAAATAGAGGATTGACGGCGTCAGTCCTGAGCAATAGTTTCCAGTTCAGATGTGCAATATCGGCCTCGGCTTTGTGCCGAGGGGGGGAAGTTCTATGACGCAAAAAACGGTTACGCGAGCCGAATTGAGCGAGGCGGTCTATCAACGGATCGGTTTGTCACGCAGTGAATCGTCGGCATTGGTCGAATTGGTTCTCGACGAAATTTCATCGTCGCTTGCGGCGGGTAAAAGCGTAAAGCTATCGTCGTTTGGGTCCTTCCTCGTTCGCGATAAAGGGCAGCGCATTGGACGGAACCCTAAGACGGGTGTTGAAGTTCCGATAGAACCGCGCCGCGTGATGGTGTTCAAGCCGTCCAATATTATGAAAGCACGCGTGAACGGGATGGACGCGTCCGGCATGGCAGACGATTGATCGTAACAAAAAGGGGCGCGCTTTAAGTGGATAAAAGCCCAGACGCCTATCGCACAATATCCGAAGTGGCTGATGATCTCGGCTTGCCTCAGCACGTGTTGCGGTTTTGGGAAACAAAATTTGCGCAAATCAAGCCGTTAAAACGCGGTGGGGGACGTCGATATTATAAGCCCGACGATATTGATCTCGTTAAAGGCATTAAACATCTCCTTTATGGC
>CAIRGA010000200.1 GCA_903877935.1 uncultured Hyphomicrobiales bacterium | reverse complement strand
GCGGCAATTTTTTGGACCATGGGTTATGATACCATCTATGCCATTCAAGACATTGAAGATGATGTTTTAGCAGGTATTCGATCGACCGCGCTTTTATTCGGTCAAGCGACGCCAATGGCGGTTGGTGGATTTTATTTGGCTGCCGTCCTCTTTGTAGGCGCGGCGCTGTATTTTGCCCAATTGGGCCTTTTTGCCGCTTTAGGCGCGTTGATTTTTGCTTTTCACCTCGCTTGGCAAGTCAAAAAGATCGATCGTGTGGATGGAAAGAGCGCCTTGGCGATATTCCGGTCCAACCGCGATGCGGGACTTATTCTCTGGGCAGGGCTTGCGCTTGATGCTGCAGTGCGGCATTTCGGAGCATAAACATTTTTTGATGCGTTTTGCCGCGTTGAGGCAATGTTTAACGAGACGTGATGATCCAAGGCCCACCAAACCAGCGGAATATAGCCATGACAGACCTTCATAAAGCCAGCGAAAACCAACAATTGCTTCATCTTGTGTTTGGAGGCGAGCTTGTCGATTTGGACAGCGTGACATTTACCGATCTTGCAAGGCTCGACATTGTGGGTATTTTCCCTAATTATGCGACGGCTCAAGCGGCCTGGAAGGCTAAGGCACAGGCAACAGTCGATAATGCGCAGATGCGATATTTTATTGTCCATCTCCATCGTTTGCTTGAGCCGCACACCCATGCGCATGACTAAGCGCTCAAGAATGGTGTTTTAAAATCGAATGCTAAAAACGATTTCCCGATTTCCATTGATTCAGACCGCAATCGGGTTGGTGCTTGCCGGCTATTTAAAGCTGGTGCGGATGACGACGCGCTTTACGTATGAGCCCGCTGATCTCATCGATCAGTTGCGCGGTCAGACGCCGTTTATTGCTGCGATCTGGCATGGTCAAAATTTTATGATCACGCTCGCTATGTGGAAGGATGCTCCCGTTTCGGTTTTGATCACACGGCATGGCGATGGCGGCGTCGTTGCTAAGGCCTGTGAAGCCATGGGGATTAAGCCCATTCGCGCGTCAGGTGGCGATCAACGTAAACTGGAACGCAAAGGCGGGGCGGCGGGCTTGCGCGCGATGATCAAAGCACTTGACGGCGGCGATATTGTTGTGATGACACCCGATGTGCCAAAAGTAGCACGTGTATCTGGGCTTGGTATTATCGCTTTGGCGCGTTTATCGGGCCGCCCCATCGTTCCGATTGTTGTGGCGACAAGCCGACGGGTTGATCTCAACAATTGGGACAAAACGAGCATTTGTTTGCCGTTTAGCCGCGGTGTGATGATGATGGGCGAGCCTATTCATGTCGCGCGTGATGCCGATGAAGCAACCCAAGAAGCCGCGCGGCAAATGCTCGAAACCCGTCTCGATGCGATCCATGACCATGCCTATGCAACGCTTGGAACGGTTGATCCCGGTGCGGCCTTGAAAGTGATCAACCGATGAGCCGAACGCCTTATGGCATAAGCCTTTATAAGACGGTGACGGATTTGGCGCGTCCGCTGGTGCCGTTTGTTTTGATGGAACGGGCGCGGCGCAATAAAGAAGACCGTACGCGCCTTGGGGAGCGTCGCGGCGAGGCATCGCGCGCTCGACCCTCGGGCCCTTTAATTTGGGTGCATGGCGCGAGCGTTGGCGAATGTCTGTCGCTTCTTCCTTTGGTTGATAAATTGGTGCGTCACGATGTTTCTGTTTTGGTGACATCGGGAACGGTGACATCGGCGAATGTGTTGGCGCGACGTTTGCCGGAAGGGGCGACGCATCAATATATTCCGCTTGATCTGACCCTATATGCTCGGCGCTTTATGGATCATTGGCGGCCAGATTTGATTATTTTTGCCGAGTCCGAAATTTGGCCTAATCTCTTGTGTGAAGCGTCCGAGCGCGCCATTCCGATTGTGCAAGTCAATGCACGATTATCCGATCGCAGCTTTCGGCGGTGGCGTGGTTTGCAGCGTTTGGCAAAGTTTTTGTTTTCACGCTTTGATCTGTGTCTCGCGCAAACGCAACAAGATGCCGAGCGCCTCGTCAGGCTTGGTGCGTCGCGTGTGACCGTGACGGGTAATCTCAAATTTGACGCTATGCCACCGCCGGCAGCGCCGCTGATGGTATCGGGCATTGAAGCGATGATTGGTGCGCGCCCCGTTTGGCTCGCCGCTTCAACGCATGCGGGCGAAGAGGCGATGATCATTCAAGCCCACCGAATGATTGCGGAACAGTTTCCGGATTTGCTGACGATTATAGCGCCGCGTCATCCGGAGCGGGGGCGCGAAGTTGCGAGCCTCGTTGCGCGTTCGGGTTTGAGCGCGTCGCAACGCTCGCTTGGCCTATTGCCCGATAGTGCGACCGATCTTTATGTCGCCGATACGATAGGCGAATTAGGGTTGTTTTATCGCGTCGCACCGCTGGTATTATTGGGTGGTTCCTTGGTGCCGCATGGTGGGCAAAATCCGATTGAACCGGCCAAGCTTGGTGCCGCTTTGCTGCATGGCCCGCATGTGCATAATTTTGAAGAAGTCTATAGCGCAATCGATGCGGCCAATGGCGCGACCCTTGTGCATGATAGCGAAGATTTGGCGTGGGCCGTTACACGTTTATTGACCGATACAGCCGAGCTTCGGGCGAGCGCAAGGCGGGCCAATGAAGCGGTTCTTGGCGTGGGGGGTGCGTTGCAAAGGACGATGGCCGAGATCGCGCCCTATCTCCTCAAAATGCATTTGGGGGCGTAATCATGTCGCCTTGTTCTCACGATGGTCGTATATGTTAAGGGCGCCTGATTTTTGGTGGCGACCGGCAGGGCTTTTGGCGCTTAGCCTTGCGCCCTTTGCTGCGCTTTACGGAATGATTGTTGCGGCGCGGATGAAACGCCATGGCTTGCGCGTTGGTATTCCGGTTATTTGTATCGGTAATTTGGTAGCGGGTGGGGCAGGCAAAACACCAACCGCGATTGCCTTGGCAAAGGCGCTACAGGCATTAGGGAAAACGCCGGTTTTTTTGAGCCGTGGGTATGGTGGACGAAGAGCAGGCCCTGTTGCCGTGGATACCGCCCTTCATTCCTCGAAGGATGTGGGGGACGAAGCCCTTCTGCTGGCTAAAATTGCCCCAACCATTATTGCGCATGATCGATTGGCGGGTGCGCATTTTGCTGCCACACGCGGCGATATGATTGTGATGGATGACGGCTTCCAAAACCCTGTCCTTCATAAGGATTTTTCAATTGTTGTTGTTGATGCGGGCCAAGGCATCGGCAATGGGTGGTGCCTGCCGGCGGGGCCGTTGCGGGCGCCGCTTCAGACGCAATGGGCGAAGGCTGATCTATGTCTTTTGATTGGTGACGATCACGAAGCGCTAGATGCCCTGATGGAGCGGGTGCCAATCCCCGCCTATCGTGCCCGATTGGTACCGTCGCCATCGCAAGCCAATGCGTTAAGAGCGCTCAATGTGTTTGCCTTTGCGGGGATTGGGCGACCGGAAAAGTTTTTTTCAACGCTTGAGACGGCGGGTGCCGTGCTTCGCGAGACGCGCTTGTTTCCAGACCATTATCGCTATACGGAGCGCGACATTGCCGCGATCATTGCGGAGGCGGCTGCAAAATTTTTAATACCGGTAACAACCGCAAAAGACGCTGTGAAAATTGCGGAAGTTGTACCCGATGCCCTCAACACGATTCGGGTTTTAGATGTCTCGTTGCAGATCGAACATTTCGACGATGTGATCACCGCGGTGCTGCGGCGGAACTGATCAGGATTGATCGGGCGTGATCGCGCCGATCGATTGGAGAACGGCTTCGCGCGTGGCGTAGGCTTCCTGCTTTTCAACGCTCCAATAGCGCAATTCTTCTAAAGCGATGCTGGCACCCGTGACCGCACAGCGAACGAAATGGCCGGGGCGCATGACTTTCATATCGCCGTCAAGATATTGGACAACGGCTTCGCCGGGCAGCAGAGGGGCGCGTTCAAAACGGTTCATAAGAGCCTGCAAAACGGTTCATAAGAGCCTGCAAAACGGTTCATAAGAGCCTGCAAAACAGTTCGTAAAAATATACTAACATTAAATCGGGCTTTTTGGCAATAAAACCAGAGGCCTTAATCGGCGTGGACCGACACATTGCCATCGCTAAAGATCAGCGTCAGCGCGGTTTTCGGCTGTACGGTATCGGCCGTGCGAATAGGTTTGCCCTTTGCGTCGAGCACTAAAGCATAGCCGCGATCCAATACGCCTTGATAGCTGACGCTTTTCAAAAGCTGGCTGGCGGTGCTGAGCCGTGAGCGTCGGCGATCGAGTAAGACCGCTAAGGCGCGGTGCGAGCGAGCCTTGAGGTCAAGCAGGGTTTGGCGTTGGCGGTCGAGCCTTTGGCGCTCGGTGCGCAAGGATGCACCTTGCGAGGCAATGAGGCGTTGTCCGAGGCCATCAAGACGCGCGCGGAGCGAGGCCACGCGGGCTTGCGGCGATAGCCTTATCAGACGGCGCGCCGCTTCCGTGAGCAGGGCTCTATGGCGGGCGGCGTTGCGCTCCAAGCCACGGCCCAATTTTGATGCCGCAAGATCAAGACGCTGGCGCGGAACGGCAACCAGCGTATCAAGCGACGGTAGCGCGCGACCGGCCGAGCGCAGATCGGCTTTCCGGCGATCGTTTAAGCGGCGCACAGCGAGATGCAGACGACGGCCAAGATCGGTGGTGGTGGCTTCAAGATCGGCGCGAACGGGGACGGCCATTTCAGCGGCACCGGTGGGCGTTGGCGCGCGACGGTCAGCGGCGTAATCGATCAAGGTCCAATCGGTTTCGTGGCCTACGGCGGCAATCAGCGGGATCATGCTGTCGGCGGCGGCACGAACGACGATCTCTTCGTTAAAGCTCCAGAGGTCTTCGAGCGAGCCGCCACCACGCGCGACGATCAAAAGATCGGGGCGTGGGATAGCGCCTGTTTCGGGCAGCGCGTTGAAGCCTTGAATGGCGTTGGCAATTTCTGCTGCACTGGTTTCGCCCTGGACGCGGACGGGCCACACCAGAACATGACGCGGGAAGCGATCGGCCAAGCGATGCAAAATATCGCGGATAACGGCACCGGTTGGCGAAGTGATCACGCCGATGACGGTCGGCAAAAACGGCAAGAGTTGTTTGCGCGCGTCCGAGAACAGGCCTTCGGCGGCGAGCCTCTGACGGCGCTCCTCCAATTGCGCGAGCAAAGCGCCGACACCGGCGGGCTCAAGCGATTCAACCACGATCTGATAGCTCGATTTACCTGCAAAGGTCGTGATCTTGCCGGTGGCTATGACTTCCATGCCATCTTCGGGGCGAAATTTGACGCGACCGAACACGCCCTTCCACATCACGGCATCGATTTTGGCCGATGAATCCTTGATCGAGAAGTAAACATGGCCGGAGGAATGGGGGCCGCGATAGCCCGATATTTCGCCTTTGATGCGGACATGGCCAAATTCGCCCTCGATCATACGCTTTAACGCGCCGGAGAGCTCAGAGACGGACCATTCGGGGGTATTGGAAGCAAGCAAATCAGACATGGCGCGACCATAGCGCGCGAATCGGTCGTTGGGGAGGGGGCCGCAGGGACCTTCTCCTTCAAAGGAGAAGGAAGTTGGTGACGGCTTGGTTATCGCGATGGCATGATGATCTTTCTTTCAGTATCACGAAAACGCTAATGTTTTTGCGACCTTTATCGGAGTGTTTTCATGCGTATCTTATTGATCGGTTCTGGCGGGCGGGAACATGCGCTTGCGTGGAAGCTGGCGCAGAGCCCGCTTCTTGGCGCGCTGTTCATTGCGCCCGGCAATCCGGGTACGGCGCAATGCGGTACCAATGTTGCGCTGGAGGTAACACGCCATGCGGATGTGATTGCGTTTTGCAAAACAGAGCACATCGATCTTGTGGTGGTTGGGCCGGAAGCGCCTTTGGTTGCCGGTTTGGTGGATGATCTTGATGCCGTTGGCATTAAAGCGTTTGGACCGTCAAAGGCGGCGGCGCGGCTTGAGGGCTCGAAGGCGTTTACCAAAGAGCTTTGCGTTGAAGCCGGTATTCCAACGGCCGCCTATGCGCGCTTTACCGATTGCGAGGCAGCCAAGGCCTATGTGCGGGCGCAAGGCGCGCCGATTGTCATCAAAGCCGACGGGTTGGCGGCTGGCAAAGGCGTGGTTGTAGCCGATACGCTTGAGCAGGCGCTGGCTGCGGTCGACGATAATTTAGGCACCGGGATTGTGGGGGCTGAAATCGTTGTTGAGGAATGCATGTTCGGTGAGGAGGCCTCGTTCTTTGCCCTCGTCGATGGCACCAACGCGGTCGCACTCGCCTCTGCGCAAGATCACAAGCGGGTAGGGGATGGCGATACGGGGCCTAATACCGGCGGCATGGGTGCTTATTCGCCTGCGCCCGTTGTGACAGCGGAAATTGAAGCGCGTGTGATGGCGGAGATTATCAACCCGACAGTGGCGGCGATGGCCAAGCGTGGCACGCCGTTTAAGGGCGTTTTGTTCGCGGGGCTGATGATGACATCGGCGGGGCCAAAGCTCATTGAATACAATACGCGCTTCGGTGATCCGGAATGCGAAGTATTGATGCCGCGGTTAAAGAGCGACCTCTTATCGGCGTTGCTCGCCACGATTGAAGGACGATTACGTCCCAGCGATCTTGTGTGGTCGGATGATGCCGCTTTGACGGTTGTTTATGCGGCGAAGGGATACCCAGTAAAGCCAGAGACGGGCAGCGTAATCGGCTCGCTTGATGGAGCCGCAGCATTGCAAGGCGTGACGGTTTTTCACTCAGGTACCAAGCGACGTGACGATGGCACGCTTGTGGCCAATGGCGGGCGTGTATTGGCGGTTACCGGAATGGCTTCGACCATTAAAGAAGCCCGCGACCGCGCCTATGCGGCGGTTGATGCGATTGAGTGGCCGGGTGGATTTTATCGCAAAGACATTGGGTTTAGGGCTTTGTAGAAGCGAATAGTGAGTTGCGAATGGCGAAAAGGGGGTATTCCACTCACCATTCACCATTCGCTAATCCAAATTCAAATTTGCCCCAAAAGCGCCACGGCACCTGAAATATCGGCTTTACCGGGGCTGTCTTCGACGTTCAAAATCTTGACGACGCCATCTTCGACGAGCATCGAATAACGCAAGGAACGTGTACCCATGCCAAAGGCGTTACCATCGAGAACGAGGTCAACGGCTTTCGCGAAAACAGCGCTGCCATCGGCGAGGAAGCCGATTTTATCCATCGCGTCATTGGCCTTTGCCCATGCCTTCATCACATGCACATCGTTGACCGACACGACGACGACTTCGTCAACGCCTTTGGCTTTGAACGCGTCGAGATTGTTCAAATAGCCGGGTAAATGATTGCTCTGGCAGGTTGGCGTGAAGGCGCCTGGAACCGCAAACAGAACGACCTTGCGGCCCTTAAAAATCTGATCCGTCGTGCGGGCGCTCGGGCCATCCGCCGTTGGAACCGCGAAGGAGAATTCTGGTAATTTTTGACCGACTGAAATAGGCATGGCTGTTTCCTTAATTGTTTACGCGTCATTCCATTATACGAAAGAAACGTCTAGCGGATTGATCCGGATGCGTCGAGCACGAGAGCCGTTTCTGTCGCCTGAGTTGGCGCGTCGAGCGTTACCGTTATCGCAAGCCCCGCTAAACTCGCTTTTGTGGGCCGTTCAAGGATTTTAACGGTCCAGATTGTCGATGTTTGCGCTTGGGTATCCCCAAAATACCATCCGTCGGGACCTTCGACGATCAGGTCCGTGATCGGCTGCGTGGTCGTGACACGAAGGGCGTCTGAAGCTTGCGGCTCAAGCGACAAAATGCTGGGGCGATCGGATTGGCCAAGTGTCGATGGCAAGGGCACGCGCGAAAGGAAGGCTTTAACGCGTTCAATATCCGCCGAATGTTGCGTTGAAGGGTCGAGTAAAAGCTCGGTCTTTCCGGTCATAGGGACGCAGACATCACCACAAACGGCATAGTCCAATTTAAGCCGCAAACGCACGGGCTTTGTTGGATCCTTAGGTTTAATACGGACGGGAAAAATAACGGTATTGTGATAACCATAAATTGTACCGGAAGGATCGGCGATTCGTTCGGGCAGCGGCCATTGAAGCAATGCGTCGGCGAGGTTTTCCGACGCGGACCAATCAAAGATCGGCGGCAAGCCGGAATCGCCTGGCATGCGCCAATAGGTTTTAACGTCTGGACCCATTGCAATTTCAACGCCTGCCAAGGCCGTTTGATCCGTGGATCCGCCATTGATCAAGCGGACTGAGGCGTGCGGAAGCTCCGTCGATGCATCAGCCTTTGGCGCCTCGGCCACCATCCAGAAGGCGAGGCTCAAAAGAAGGCCTAACCTTGGCCAATTCGTTAAAGAACAGGTTGATACGCGATTGAACATCCACATGCCTTCTTCATAGAGGGTGCAGCTCTTTTACACCACTGGCAAAAAACACATCTTGAATCGTCGGGCTAAGGTATTATTCTGATCATCATGGAAAGTTTATCGCCTCCTTCATCCGCATCGGAATTTTCGTTGAGCGGACAATTACTGGTTGCAATGCCTAGCATTGGCGACTCTAGGTTTGATCGCACGGTTATTTATATTTGCAGTCATACCGATAAGGGAGCAATGGGCTTCGTCATCAACCGCCCAGCGGATGAAATTGCCTTTATCGATGTGTTACGCCAACTCAAAATTATCGAGGAAGACGGGCAAATCAATTTGCCTGAGAAGGCGCGCGAAATCCAAGTGGTGCATGGTGGGCCGGTTGAAACAAGCCGAGGCTTTGTGTTGCACACCCTTGAGCCGGAACCCATTTTAGGTGTGGTAAAAATTGATGGTACGATCAGGCTATCGGCCAATATGGATATTTTGCACGCTGTCGCAAAGGGCGATGGTCCCGAGCGTGTTGTCTTTGCGTTAGGCTATTCCGGATGGGATGCGGGACAATTGGAAGCAGAGATTCAACAGAATGGTTGGATCCTTTGCCCATCATCGGATGACCTTTTATTCGATGATGATTTTGAAACGAAATATGAGCGCGCGCTTGCTATGATAGGCGTCGATCTTGGCATGTTATCGACCGATACGGGCCGGGCCTGATTAACCCTTAATGAGTTTGCGGGTATTGGTTGCATCCAATGCCGGACCAAAGACGGAGCCTTGACCAAAGGCAATGCCGATTTGCGAAAATTGAATCACATCGGATTCCGTTTCTAGGGAATCGGCAACGAGTTCAATATCCATTTCGTTCGACAACGAGACAATCGAACGCAAGATGGCTGGACGAAGGCCAGATGGGTCGGAGCGCGTGATCATGCGCGACAATCGAATGGAGTTAAACGGGAACCGCTCTAAATAGCCGAGCGATGAATAGCCTTGTCCAAAATCACCAATTGCGAGACCTGTTCCAAGATCAATCAAACCGTTTAACGTATGGATCGCGTGCTCCGGATGGTCCATCAAATACCGCTCAGACAGTTCAATATGGAGCGATGATTTAGCAACGGTGCTCCGGCTTAAAACCGACTTCACATCTTTGACGAATTCAGGGCGTTCCAGCATTTGAACCGGAATTGGCAAGGTTGCAAAAAACGGCGGATCAATATCGATGAGCTTATGCCACACGTTAAGTTCTTGAACGGTAGCTTCTAAAATATAAAGTCCAAGCGTTCCAACGAGCTCCGCATTTTCAGCAATTTCCATAAATTCCGTTTGATTGATCGCACCCTGTTGCGGATGGTTCCAAACCGGAATGACTTCAAAGCCCGATATAGAGCGGTCAGCAAGGCGAACAACGGGGCGGAAATTTAATTCAATCTGATTGCGCCGGATCGAGTCACGCAGATCAATTTCCATCGCAAGCCGTTCACTGCCTTGCGCGCGCATGGCCGGACGGAACACATCGATCCGATCGCCGCCCAATTTCTTGGCGTGCATCATCGCAATTTCGGCATTGCGTAACAAAAGTTCCGCATGGGTTTCACTGCGCTGATCGGGCAGGGCTATACCAATCGACGCGGTCAAATTAGCCTCACGCTCACCAATGGTAATCGGGGTTGCAAGGCTCTTGCGGATTGAATCAACCATGGCCGTGATAGGACCCGGTTCACGCTCGGATAACAGCAGAATGGCGAAGCGATCACCGCCAATGCGGGCAAGACCATCCTGCGGACGGATAAGACGCAAAAGACGCCGAGTAACTGCTAGCAACAAAGCATCGCCACTGCTCAACCCAAGCGCTTCATTGGTCTCGCGGAACCGATCCAGATCAACAGCAACCACCGTTGGTCTGAGTGCTTCGCCTTCGCGCATCAAGGCCAACATCAGATCGATGCGATCAATCAAGAGGCGGCGGTTCGGAAGTCCCGTTAGCGTATCGTGAATCGCATCATGCAGGAGGCGCTCTTCGGTCATCCGCGTATCGGTGACATCCGACAATGTCCCCATCAACCTTAAGACAACGCCTTCATCGCCGACAATCGGTCTGGCGCGCATGCGGAACCAATGAAAATGGCCATCATTGGCGCGGAGCCGCAAGTCAAGCGAAAGCCGCCCACGGCGCTGCTGACAAAAGCGATCAACAGCCGCCGTAAACAGATCACGATCGGCAGGATGGAGATGATCGATAAAGTCGGAGGGCATACCTTCGAGGTAACCTTTTGAGTATCCCAATATAGCTTCGGCTTCCGGTCCGACGCGGACGTGATCGCGCGCCACATCCCAATCGAAAATAATATCGCCTGCCCCTGTAAGCGCCAGGGCTTTGCGGGAAGCGTCGGTTAATTCCGCGCCCGCTAACCCACCACCCGTGAAGGCATGTTGCATCACCGTGAAGCCGATCAACATGATGATGAGGACAAGGCCGCCAATCAATGATTGCGCCGCCAGATCACTGGTGACTTGGCCGATCAAGGTGAAGGCCGCGGCCGTTACCCAGCCGAATAAAACGAGCCAAGTCGGCACCAATAAAACGGCACGATCATAGCCATGGGTTGCGAGATAGACGATCAGCAGAAATCCGGTGGCGGTGACACCGGCAATCGAGATGCGGGCGAGGCCCGCTGCAACGGCGGGATCGATGAAGGCGATGGTAACGAGGCCGCCGAGGAAAAGAACCCAGACAGTTGTGATGTGATGGTAACGAACCCGCCAGCGTTTGAGATCCAGATAGGCAAAGAGGAAAACGAAAAGCGTTGACGCAAGTACCGATTCCGCTAAAGCGCGATAAAGTCGCTCGCCTTCCGGCGTGGTTGAAAATACCGCTTCCATAAATCCGAAATCGACAGCGACATAGGCCACCACAGCCCAGGCAAGCAAAGCCGCCGATGGAAAAATAATGGTGCCGCGTATGAGCGAAAGAATGGTCAGAAACAGCGCGAGCAACCCGATAATCCCGGTGACGATGCCGTGATAAAAGGTAAGACCATTGGTTTTGTCTTTATAGGCATCGGGCGCCCATAAAGTGAGCTCCGGCAGGGTCACATTGGCCAGTTCGGCTACAAAGGTGACGGCTGCGCCGGGCTCAAGCGTGATCTGGAAAATATCGGCCTCGCCGGACGGCTGACGCTCAGGGCTCGTGCCTTGGCTGGAGGTCACATTGGTTAGTCGGCTGGCGCCCAAATCCGGCCAAATAATGCCTGAGCCGACGAGATGCTGATGCGGGGCAACGACCCAGCGCGTCAGCGTGTCGGCTCCGTCGTTTTTCAACGCAAAGACGATCCAGTCCGACTGGCTGCCCTCGTTTTTCGACTTAACCGCGATACGCCGCACGATGCCATCGGAACCCGGCGCGGTTGAAATGAGGATTTCATCGCCGGCCGAGCGATGCGGATCAATGAAGGGCAGAAGATTGATCGCTTCCGCCTCGGGGGGCACGCGTACCACATCGACGGCCAAGGCGGCGCGGTTGCCGGCCAGACAAACAACGAGAAGCATCAGCAAATAGATTAGTCGATGAAACTTCAATGCTGACACTTCCTTGAACCTGAACAGACACCATAGCACGTCGATTGGTCAGGTAAAATGATTGGCTGTGAATTCATGACCGAGCGGGCGGGCCGGCTGATAGAGCAAAGGCCGGTCCTTTGTCGGATTTAAGGCGGGCGTAAATCACGTGATCTTCCCACACCCCTGCAATGCACAAATATTCGCGGGCATAGCCTTCGCGGATGAAATTATTGTTTTCAAGTACCCGGATGGAGGCTGTATTGCGCGGAACACACCCTGCTTCGATCCTGCGGAAGCCCAAAGGCCCGAAAGCCTGGCGCAACGCCAGCGGCACGGCGTGGGTCATAATGCCCTTGCCGGAATGACGCTGCCCCATCCAATAGCCCATCATGGCGCTTTGTGCGACACCGCGCCGCACATGTCCAAAGCTGATACCGCCCAAAAGCGCGCCGGTCTTTTCGTCAAAGATAAAATAGGGATGCAGGAAATCGGGATCAGTATCGTTGAAATAGCGGCGGCGATAGGCGCTGCGTGTCACATCATCATCGGCCCATTTGGGCTCCCACGGGACGAGAAAATCCCGGCTCTCGGAGCGTAGCACGGCCCATTGCGAAAAATCATCCATGGTCGGCGGGCGGATCATCAGGCCCGATCCCCGCTCGGTACCTCTTTTGTCGGGATTGGTGAAGCGATCGAACAGTCCCATCGCATCCCTCGCTTTTAGGACTGGCCCAAGGACGGCGCGCCGATGCGGGCGGCGATGGCATCAAACGGCATCAGCTTTTTGATCGGGCCAATCGCGGCGAGCGTCGGTGTCGCGGACACGAGACCCTGAGCAACCCGGCTCACATCATCGACGGTGATGGCGTCGATCGCATTGATGATTTCGAGCCTCGGCATGACGCGGCCATAGGCCAACATATGACGGGCCATTTGCTCGGCACGACGGCCAGGCGATTCGAGCGCCGTGAGGAGCGACATTTTCATCTGCGCTTTGGCGCGCGCGACTTCGCTTTCCGTTGGTGAGGATGCGGCGGCAACGAGGGTGTCTAACACGACGGGCGCGAAATCGGTGAGTTGTGCATCGCCCGTTCCGCCATAAACGGCGAACACGCCTGAATCCGAGAAGGGCGAGAAAAAGGAATAGACTTCGTAGCAAAGCCCGCGCTTTTCGCGCACTTCTTGGAAGAGGCGCGAGGACATGCCGCCGCCAAGCAAATTCGAAAATACATGCATGGCGTAATGATCGGGATCGTTCCAGCCGAGGCCTTTGAAACCGAAGACGATGTGCGACTGCTCAAGCTTGCGCTGGCGGCGTTGTTCACCGCCTTGATAGGTTGCCGCTTCCGCCTGCGGGGCGGGTGTTTGACCGAAGGAGTCAAAGCGCATGTTGACGTCTTCGACAATCTGTTCGTGTTCAACCGCACCGGCTGCGGAAACAACCATCGACGGCGTGCGATAGGTGCGGTCCATAAAGCCGCGCATGGAGGAGCGGTTTTGCGCTTTGACGGTTTTCGGCGTGCCGAGAATGCGCCGACCAATCGGGGCGCCCGCATAGGCGGTTTCCATGAACATGTCGAACACGACCTCATCGGGCGTGTCCTCATAGGAACCGATCTCTTGCAGAATGACGCCTTTTTCACGTTTGAGTTCAACCGGATCAAACGACGGATCGGTTAAAATGTCCGATATGATATCGAGCGCCAATCCTGAATCATGGCCCAGTACGCGCGAATAATAGGCGGTGTATTCGGTATTGGTTTCGGCGTTCACCTCACCACCAACGGCTTCAATTTCTTCGGCGATTTGCAACGCGCTGCGGCGGCTTGTGCCTTTGAAGGCCATATGTTCGAGGAGATGCGCGAGGCCTTGTTCTTCGGCGTGCTCATGGCGCGAACCTGCGCCACTCCACACACCAAGGGCGGTTGTGGCCAAGCTCGGCATATGCTCGCTGACGACACGCAACCCGTTAGGGAGCGTTGTTACACGAACGGCCTCGGTACGATCGACTTCCGACACGCTAGGCGTCTCCTTGGGCAGCGCGAACATGCGCCTTGATAAAGTCTTCGACCGCCTTCTGGTCATTGGCAAGACGCGTGAAACGCTCGGTGCGTTCCAGCAAATCGGACAGATGCGGCGGCAATGCAGGGCGGACACCGGTTGCGCGTTCAACCGCATCCGGGAATTTTGCGGGATGTGCTGTGCCCAACACAACCATCGGCGTGTGCTTGTCTTTGACGAGTTCTTCGCGGGCGGCAACAACACCAATCGCGGTGTGCGGATCAAGCAAATAGGAGCTGGTGTTCCAGACCGCTTTCATCTCGGCATCAACGGCTGCTTCTGTCGCAGCGATACCGGAGAAATCACG
>CAIRGA010000199.1 GCA_903877935.1 uncultured Hyphomicrobiales bacterium | reverse complement strand
TAAAAACGGAGGCTAACAATGTTGGAATTTATCTCTCGCCGTACGCTATTAACTGCGTCAGCAGGAATGGCGCTCGGAATCGTAATGAGGCCTGCTTGGGCAGCATTACCTGCCTTAAAGAAAAAAAATAGCTACAAAGTCGGTTTCGCTCAGACGGAAAGTAATAATCCATGGCGACTGGCTCAAACAGAGAGCATGCAGAATGAAGCCAAAAAACTTGGCCATCAGTTGGTCTATACCGACGCTGCTGGCTCCGCCGCTAAGCAGGTTGCCGACGTCAACAGTATGATCGCCCAGGGTGTTGATGTTATTTTCTTACCTCCTCGCGAAGAAAAACCGCTGATTCCAGCTATAATGAACGCTAAGAAAGCTGGAATCCCTATTATTTTAGTTGACCGAGACGTGGATCACTCCCTTGCCAAGCCAGGAGAGGACTATGTCACCTTTACCGGGTCAGATTTTGTCGACGAGGGCAAACGCGTAGCCGAGTGGCTGGTAAAAGCCATGGGTGGTAAGGCTAAGATCATCGAGATCGAGGGCACAGTGGGTTCGTCGCCGGCCAATGACCGGCGCAAGGGTTTTGATGATTTTATGAAGGGTCATCCAGGCATGGTGATCCTTGCCAGTCAGTCTGGTGACTTCGCCCGTGACAAGGGCCGCCAAGTAATGGAGACCCTGTATCAGGCGCATCCTGATGCCACCGCCGTTTATGCTCACAGCGACGAGATGGCGCTTGGGGCGATATCGGCTATCGAAGCTGCAGGAAAAGTACCCGGAAAGGATATCATAGTTGTCGGTGTCGACGGAGAAAAAGCTGCACTTGAAGCGATCATCGCGGGAAAAATGGGGGCCACATGCGAGTGTAATCCTCGCTTTGGGCCTGGTGCCTTCGCGATAATGGCGCGCTATGCCGCCGGTGAAGCCCTCCCAACATTTATAAAGAATGAGGATCGTTTCTTTGACGCCAGCAACGCCAAAGAGCATGTTAACAGCGCGTTCTAATCCGTTGCCAACTCGGCCGCGATCGGGCCTTACTACCGGTCGCGGACCTTTGATAAGGGGAACTAGATGAGCAATCTATCTCCGCTTCTGAGGATGGAAGCCATCGATAAGCATTTTAACGGTGTTGCCGCATTGACCAAAGCCGACTTCCAAATTGCGCGAGGTGAAGTGCACGCATTGGTAGGACAGAACGGCGCCGGCAAATCGACTATTATAAAAATCCTAACCGGCGCCTATCGCAAGGACTCCGGCGAGATCACTTTTGATGGCAAGCGTGTCGAATTTGCGTCCCCTGAGGAAGCTCAAAATAGCGGCATCGCGACTATATATCAAGAGATTAACCTTATACCTTACAGATCGGTTGCAGAAAATATCTTTCTTGGCCACGCCCCACAACAATTTGGCTTTCTTGACTGGTCCAGAATGAACCATGAAGCGAAGGAACTTTTACGCCGTTTTGATATCCAGATCGACGTTCGAGAGCCTTTGTTTGCTTACAATACTGCCATTCAGCAAATGGTAGCCATTGCACGGGCGGTTTCGTTTAAGGCAAAACTGGTAATTATGGACGAGCCGACTTCATCGCTTGCCGATCACGAAGTTGATACCCTTTACGGTGTTATTAGTCAGCTTCGCGATGCCGGGCTCTCGGTTGTTTTCGTAAGCCACAAACTCGATGAACTTTACAAAGTATGTGACCGTGTCACCGTAATGCGCGATGGCCACACTATCGCGACTAGCGAGATGACTAAAATTACGAAGCTTGAGCTCGTGGCTGCCATGCTTGGCCGCGATATTCAAACGGTGCGGCGTGAGGGTCAGACGAGCTTCTATGGCACGAGCCATGTGACAGACTATACCCTGATCAAAGCTAAACGGTTGCAGGCAGGCACGAAAGTCAAGGATGTCAGCCTAGCTGTGCGCGCCGGCGAGATCGTCGGGCTTGCAGGCCTGCTAGGCTCGGGCCGCACTGAAGTCGCAAAGGCAATGTTTGGAGCTGACCAGATAGATGCTGGAACAATCACTGTTGCGGGTAATCCAGTCAGATTTCGCGAGCCCATCGATGCAATCAATCTAGGCATTGGTTTTTGTTCAGAGGATCGCAAGGTCGAGGGTATCATTCCCGAAATGTCAGTACGTGATAATTTAACGTTGGCGATCCTACCCCGACTGACGCGATCGGGTATAGTTGATGAGGTACGGCAACGAGAAATTGTCAATCGCTTCATTAAACGCTTGGGCATTAAAACTTCCGGACCAGAGCAAAAAATCAAAGAACTTTCTGGAGGAAACCAGCAGAAAGTCTTGCTAGCCCGCTGGCTTTGCATGGAACCACGACTCATTATTCTGGACGAACCAACGCGCGGCATCGATGTGGGCGGGAAGGCGGACATACAGATGTTAATTCGGGAGCTAGCTGACGCAGGGCTTGGAGTGCTAATGATCTCGTCAGAGCTAGAGGAAATCATTGAGGGTTGTGACCATGCCTTTGTTTTACGCGACGGACGCACTGTCGCAGATTTACAGCGCGATGCGCTGAGCGAGATAGCCGTAATGACAGCAATGGCACAAGGGGAATCAACGTCAGATGGCCGCTTTGAATAAGTCAGCAGACGCATTTGAATTTAAGTTGCCATCTGTTTCGTGGTTCAGCCGCTACGGTAATATAGTAGCGCTCGTTATACTTATTCTATTTAACCTCTTATTTACGCCTAACTTCGCTACCT
>CAIRGA010000198.1 GCA_903877935.1 uncultured Hyphomicrobiales bacterium | reverse complement strand
GGTATTCATCGAGTAGTTTTATCGAAAGTTTTTTACGGTTTAATCTCTGCTGTAACGCATTGAAGCTTTCGACCTGACCATCGCGAATGATGAGCAATTCACCATCAATGGTTCCGTTAAGTCCTGCTAAAGCATCAACCACATCGGGAAACGCGTTGGAAATATCATCGCCCGTTCGCGAATATAGTCGCGTTATAGTCGAGCCAGTTTCGTCCAGGCCCGAGGAGGCTTGAACCCGAATGCCATCCCATTTCCATTCCGCAATGAAATCGGATGCCTCTAACGATCGGAATTCATTTTCCTCTAACGCATGCGCGAGCATAACCGGACGAAAAGGTGCGGGATTGTTGGTTGTGGGAGAGGGACCCTTACCTTCCAGCCATCGAAAAAGCGATTCGAAGGGTGGCTCCAAACCATGCCAGACCTGTTCGATCTCATCGACATCAAGCCCCGCCATTTCGGCAAGGGCCGTTTTAGCTAGCCGCGATGAAACACCGATCCGCAAACCGCCCGTTATCAATTTTAAAAGGGCCCAGCGCCCTGTTTCATCAAGCTGATCTAAAAGAATGGCCAACAACTCTGCAACTTCGACCTTTTTAGCCCTCGATAACAGAGAGACGATTTCTCCCAGACCGAGGGAACCATCTGTCGGCTTCGGTGCCTTTTCGGGCCACAGGAGTGCTATGGTTTCGGATAGATCACCCACATAGTCATAGGATAGTTCGAATAAGGTTGGATCCACCCGCTCTGCGATTAAGGCCCTGATCATTGCCGGTTTGGCGTGAAGAAAATCGAGCGTCCCGGTTATTGCAGCAAGTCCAAAGCCGCGATCGGGGTCCGGTGTCGTTGAAAAATAATCCGAAAGGAGCCTGATCTTTGCGTTACGGCGCGGCTCATAGGCTAATCGATCTAATAATTCTGCAAACCGATTCATCAGGCGATAGGCTCCGCGTCACTTTCTCCCTCATCACCATAGCCCACCATATTTAACGGCTTGGCATTAAGTCCGATGCTTTGCGACCAATGCACGAGAGCATCTTCTTGGCCATGTGTAACCCAGATTTCCGACGCGCCTGTTTCACGGATTGTTCGTTGTAAGTCGGGCCAATCGGCGTGATCTGAAACCACCAAAGGTAATTCGACGCCTCGCTGTCGCGCTCTTGCACGGATTCGCATCCAGCCGGACGCAAAACAGGTAACAGGGTCTGGAAATTTTCTCGCCCACAGATCTTGAATAGAGCTTGGAGGGCAGAGAATAATCGCGCCTTCCAACTCTGCTTTAGGGGCACCGGCAACCGGCTTGAGCAAACCAAGTTGCGCACCTCGGGCTACATAATAGGCCGTTAGTTTTTCCAAGGCGCCATGAAGATAAATCGGCGCGCTATAACCTGCTTGCCGAATAAGCGCGATGACGCGTTGAGCCTTGCCAAGGGAGTAGGCACCAACCAAATGCGCCCGTTCTGGGAATAGTCCAACGGATCGAAGCAGTTTTTGAACTTCATGCGCCGTATCCGGATGGGTAAAAACCGGCAAGCCAAAGGTTGCTTCGGTAATGAAGACATCGCAGCGCTGTGGTTCAAAGGGTAGGCAGGTTGGGTCCGACGCTCGTTTATAATCGCCAGAAACGACAATCTTTAAACCGTTCGCCTCGACCGTAATTTGTGCCGAACCTAAAACATGGCCAGCAGGATGAAAGCTAAACTGCACACCGCTTATCGTAATGGGCTCACCCAATTGAGCTGCTTGCGTCGCTCTCGCGAAAGGCTCGCCATAGCGAATGCCCATAATACCAAGCGTATCCTGGGTCGCCAGAACCGAGCCATGCCCAGCCCTCGCATGGTCTGAATGGCCGTGAGTGATCAGAGCACGATCCACCGGGCGCACCGGATCAATATAAAGATCAGCAGGCGGGCAATAAAGGCCGGCCGGAAGGGGAATAAGGAGATCAGAAGGCCGCATTTGAGCAGTCTATCGCAGATAAGTGGGTTGCTGGAAGTTTCTTATGTATAAAAATTGCAATCAACAGTTGACCCGTGGGGCAAATTGGATTCGGATTGTCGGATGGAGCCCATTCTTCCGACCTCAACAGATCTTACGCCTACGACGCTGAAACAGATCGGCGCGCTGCCCGTTGTCTGCGAGCCGGGGGGGCTTTGGAAAGTCACGCTGATTACGACGCGGGACTCCGGTCGCTGGTCGATTCCAAAAGGCAATCCTATTAAGGGCCTCTCGCGGGCTGAAGCTGCGGCGATGGAGGCTTATGAAGAAGGTGGCTTCATCGGAAAAATGGTAAAACGTCCGATTGGATCCTATTTATTTTGGAAACGTCGCTCAGGCCATTGGGAGTTGGCGAATGTTTCAGTCTATCTTTTAAAGATTGAATCGCGGGCTGAAGAATTCAAAGAAAAGGGACTGCGCCAAATCCAGACCTTCAGTTTTGAGGATGCCGACGAGGCAATTGTCGAGCCAGGGTTGAAAACGATTTTGCAACTGGCTGATGAAAAGCTGAACCGTGCACGGCGTTAATCGGCTGTTATGTTGATCTTGATCATTCGACGATTGGTTGGCTTGCTTGCCACACTTGCAGTGGCGAGCGTGCTGATCTTCGCTATGTTAGAAATTCTCCCGGGCGATCCAGCGCAGCTGATCCTCGGGACTGATGCACGTCCGGACACGCTTTTTGCGCTTCGTCACGAATTGGGACTTGATCAGCCTCTACCCGCTCAATTTTTACAATGGATTAGCGGAATGCTCGTTGGCAATTTAGGGACAAGCCATACTTATCATATACCCGTTGCTGCATTGATTGGAGAGCGCTTACCGGTAAGTTTACCATTGGCTATCGCATCTCTTCTTTTGGCTGTTCTATTTGGTATTCCCGGCGGTATTTTGGCGGCGATGAACAATGATAATTGGCTGGATCGTGCGATCCGAATGAAGACACAGCTCTTACTTGCCATCCCGAATTTTTGGCTAGCAATGTTACTGGTGTTTATTTTCGCTATCACTCTCCATTGGCTTCCCGCCGGAGGCTTTTCAGGATGGAACAATGGCGGGGGTGCCGTTCGCTCTTTGATTTTACCGGCGATTGCGCTTGCTGCACCTCAAGCCGCGATCTTAGCCCGAGTTACCCGTTCGGCATTACTCGAAAATCTCGACGACACCTATATGATAGCTGCGCGGGCCCGCGGCCTTTCTGAAAACGCTGCTCTTTATCGACACGCTCTACCCAACGCATTGATTCCGGTTCTCTCGATTATGGGTTTACAGTTTTCTTTTTTGTTAGCAGGCACGATTATTATCGAAAATGTGTTTTATTTGCCCGGCCTTGGTCGTCTGATTTTCCAGGCCGTTAATCAGCGCGATCTTGCGGTGGTAAGCGGTGCGTCTATGCTTCTGATTGCCAGTGTAATCATTGTAACGTTTCTTGTTGATCTTGCGGCGCTGGCGATTGATCCGCGTTTAAGGCGTAGGCTATGAACCGACCTAGCGCCTATCATCGAGGCCTTTGGATTGGTTTAGCGATCATCGCCTCTTTTATTTGCATTGCGTTATTATCGATGATGCCCTGGATGTCTGATCCAACAACCATTCGTGTTGCTGAAAGGATGCGGGCACCATCGTTTGAACATTGGCTTGGAACCGATCAAATAGGCAGAGACCTTTTGGGACTTACGATGCGCGGCACCATCGCTTCGCTCCTTGTAGCGATCGGTGCTGTTACAATCGGGGTAGGTATCGGAGTCCCGATGGGTATAGTAGCATCTGCGCGTGAGAATTGGTTCAGCCAAGTTATTATGCGAGCTAACGATTTTATCTTTGCGTTTCCGGCGTTGGTGACCGCAATATTACTACACGATACCGTCGGATCAGGGATTCAAAATGCAATCCTTGCGATTGGTATTTTTAATATTCCCGTCTTTGCCCGCGTGACCTTTAATCGATCGCAATCGATATGGACTCTCGATTTTATTAAGGCCTCGCGTTTGACGGGGCGCAAGGATCTTAGCATTGCGATGCTTCATGTCTTGCCGCTGATTTTGGGTACGATCATCGTACAAGCTACTATTCAATTAGGGCTGGGCATTTTGGCAGAAGCGGGGCTTTCTTATATTGGTCTAGGCGTTACGCCGCCTATGCCGAGCTGGGGTCGTATGTTGAATGAGGCGCAAACGCTCATCGGCATCGCTCCTCGCTTGGTGCTTGTTCCCGGATTTGCAATTGTTCTAGCAGTGCTTGGCTTTACTTTGCTTGGCGATGCATTGAGCGAATGGATTGATCCTCGAAAGGGGCGGGGCTGATCATGGCGCTCCTCGACATCACCGACCTCTCATTGACGCTCGACAGTCGTCGCCTCATCGATGGTCTTAATTTAATTTTGGAGCCCGGAAAAATAGTGGGCCTTGTCGGCGCTTCTGGCTCGGGAAAGTCGTTAACCGCTCGCTCAATCATTGGCTTACCCCCGAGGGGAGCGGAAATAACCGGAACAATTATGCTTGATGGCTTATCGCTGCTCTCGCTTGGCGATAAAAAGCTTGGCCAAATACGGGGTCGCGATATCGGTATCGTCTTTCAAGATTCAGCAGCAGCTTTTGATCCCTTAATGACAATTGGCGATCACGTTGCTGAGCCGCTTCGGTGGCATCTTGGGCTTGATCGCAAGACCGCTCGTATTGAGGCACAGCGAGCGTTAAACCGCGCAGAGTTTCCTAACGATATTGATGCGTTTAGTCGTTATCCGCATGAAATTTCTGGCGGACAACGGCAACGTGCTATGATTGCTGCTGCCATTACCCTATCGCCAAAGTTGCTTCTTGCAGATGAACCAACCACCGCTTTGGATGTTACAACCGAAGCGGCAATTTTGAATTTGCTTCGCAAACTTGCGCGCGAAGATGGCATGGCAATTTTACTTGTAAGTCATGATCTTCCAGCCATTGCGACGATTGCCGATCATATTGCTCTCATTGAAACAGGTAAGATCATTGAATCCGTGGGCATACAGGATATTACTCCACATCGTTCGCCGCGATTAGCAGGGCTCTTTGCAAGCATAGAGCTGCAGGACTCGCGGGCCGAAATAAAAAGCGGTGAAGTCGCTTTGCGTGGGCATAGTCTCTCATTTTCTTACCGTGATAAACGCGCGGTTGAAAATGTGTCGTTCGTTTTGCATCGCGGTGAATGCCTAGGCATTGTTGGCCAATCGGGTTCAGGCAAGTCAACCTTAGCAAGGATAATCGCAGGGCTTTCAAAACCATGCGCTGGACGGATCGAAGCGATTAAATTGCCATGTCCTGTGCAGATGGTGTTTCAAGATCCTTCAGGCTCGCTCAATCCAAGGTGGACGCTGGGTCAGTCTATTGCCGAGCCACTCCACCGAGAGCAATTGGCCCCTGCAACGCGAACGCAGCGTATCGTCCAAGCATTGCAAGAGGTCGGTCTCGACGCGAGTTTTGCGGGGCGTTACCCGCACGAAGTCTCGGGTGGCCAAGCGCAACGTGCCGCCATCGCACGCGCAATCATTATCAAGCCCGATATTGTGGTTCTTGATGAACCTGTCTCCGCGCTTGACATTAGCGTCCGCTCGCAAATTCTTGATCTGCTTGATGGGCTCCGGCGTTACCACGGCCTCGCTATGGTTTTCATTACCCATGATTTGGGCGTGGCCCGCCGTGTTGCAGACCATCTATTGGTAATGAAGGACGGTAAGGTGATAGAGCAGGGGCCGACCGCAAAAGTCTTAGCAGAGCCAAAGCATGCCTATACGCGCTCTTTGGTTGCGGCCTCTCCATCACTGAACCATAAAGTCTTTACACCGCGCGCCTCGGAAGGTTAGAAACCCGGTGATGCAGTCAAGTTTTCCGCGTTTCACGGTTGCCCCAATGATGGATTGGACGGACCGGCATTGCCGGTTTTTCCATCGCCTCTTCACGCGTCATGCGGTGCTTTATACAGAAATGGTAACGTCTGCAGCCATTAAACATGGTGTACGGGATAGGCTGTTAGGCTTCGATGCAGCTGAACATCCTGTTATTGCGCAGCTTGGCGGGTCAAATCCCGCTGAATTGGCAGAGTCAGCAAAAATTGTTGCCGACTATGGCTATCAAGAAATCAATCTTAATGTGGGTTGCCCATCTGATCGCGTGCAAGAAGGCCGTTTCGGCGCTTGCTTGATGCTAGAGCCTCATCTGGTCGCCGAATGCATAGCCGTGATGAAGGCTGCTGTTTCGATTCCGGTCTCGGTTAAATGCCGTATTGGCGTCGACGATCAAGATCCAGAAGTGGCACTTAATGCGCTAGCCGATGCGGTAATCACTGCGGGTGCGGATTCCATTACGGTTCATGCGCGTAAAGCATGGCTGAAAGGTTTGTCACCGAAAGAAAACCGGGAAGTCCCACCGCTCGATTATTCGCTCGTTTATGCACTCAAAAAGCGGCTTGGTGATTACCCGATTGCAATCAACGGCGGCATTGTTACATTTGCTGATATTCAAACCCACCTTAAACATGTCGATGGTGTCATGATCGGGCGTGAAGCCTACCACAATCCAGAAATGTTACTGAAGGTGGATCCGGAGCTTTATCATAGTCCCGCCCCGATATCCGATGCTTACGCGGCCCTTGAAGCCTTCTATCCCTATATTGAAGCCCGCTTGGTCGAAGGAACGGCTTTGCATACGATGACACGCCATCTCCTCGGTCTATTTCAAGGCCGTCCAGGCGCGCGGGCATTTCGTCGACATCTTGCGACAGAGGGTGTTAAACGTGGTGCAAATCTGGACGTTCTTCGCGATGCGATTGCTCATGTCGATCGTACTGTTGACCATGCAGCCTGATCCCACATTTGAAAGTTTCCCCAATGTTTGATGCCTTCGCCGTGAATGATCTCCTTTTTCTCATTGCAGGCTTATTAGCCGCCGGTGCTGCGACAGGAATTTTGGCAGGTGTCTTTGGCGTCGGCGGTGGGATTCTGATCGTTCCTGTTCTGTACGAACTCTTTCGCGCAACCGGTGTTGTGGAAGATGTGCGCATGCCATTAGCCATTGGCTCATCGCTAGCGATTATTATTCCAACGTCGATCCGATCGTTTCGTGCGCATTATGCCAAAGGAGCTGTCGATCTTGATTTGCTCAAAGCCTGGGCCGTGCCGGTTGTTTTAGGCGTTTTGGCAGGCACGCTGGTGGCCCGCGTTGCGCCGCCAATGGTGTTTAAGGCGCTGTTTATTGGAATTGCCACGTTTACCTGCATTCGTCTGTTGTTTGCGCGAGACAGCTGGGTGCTCAAGGGTGATATGCCGACCGGCTGGCCACTTAAGATTTACGGGGTGGTCATCGGTCTCTTATCATCGTTGATGGGGATTGGTGGTGGTCAGCTCTGCAATGTGTATATGATGTTGTATCGCCGCCCCATCCATCAAGCAGTCGCGACCTCGTCCGGCCTCGGCATTCTGATTTCTATCCCCGGCGCGTTGGGATATGTCTATGCCGGCTGGCCAAAAATGGATGTCTTGCCACCGTTTTCTTTGGGCTTTGTTTCGCTGATTGGCATTGCACTGTTTGTGCCAATGAGCATGCTGACGGTGAAGCTTGGCGTTAATCTGGCGCATCGATTACCGAAGCGGCAGCTTGAATTAGGATTTGGCATCTTTTTATTGGCCGTAATCCTCAGGTTCCTATGGAGCCTCGCTGCCTAACCCGCTCCCGCGTTCTGCCGCCGCGAGCCGTACGGCTCGACATGCCTTTTAGGCGATCAGCAAGCGTTGCCATGACCGAAATTCGTTCGTGTTCCGGCATAAAAGGCCATTGTGAAATCTCGGCACCCGTGCGGCCGCAACCGATACAAAAGCCGGTTACTTGATCGATGACACATGTTTTGATGCAGGGCGTGGAAACGTTCATGATCACCTTATGCCACAAAAAGGGTAATAAGAAACACAATCTCCGCGACCTGTTGTGTGGCGCCTGCGACATCACCTGTCTGCCCACCAATCATGCGTTGGGCCAGAGCAATCATAGGAAGAGCGGCAAAAAGCGACAGGATTAGTGCCAAGGCAATTCCGCGCGCGTGAAATCCGCCAATGAACAAAATGACGGCCCCTAATAGGATGGATAAGATCAGCGCAAAAGAGATTGTCACAGCGGTAGGCCGTCCAACGCTTGCCGATTTTCCACCGGGTCTAGCCGATGGTAAAAACACCAACGGCAATAGGCCCGATACGCGCGACACGCTTGCCGCAGCCATGATGGCCGCAGCGCCAGCACCATACCCGATAAAGTCGATGAGATTACCAAGGGCAATGACGCGGATCAGAAGCGACATAACCATGGCCGCCGCGCCATATGCTCCCAGCCGACTATCGGCCATGATTTCAAGGCGACGCTCAATGGTGTGGCCACCACCAAATCCATCTGCCACATCCGAAAGGCCATCTTCTGCCATGGCTCCGGTTGCGAGTATGGCAACCGTTATGGCCAACGATGCGGTCAGTAAGCCTCCCATCCCAAGGGCAGCCGCAGTTAAAACGGTGAAGGCCGAAGGTAAACCGATCACGAAACCGGCGAGTGGCAAGACACGCGGCACAATACTAAAATCAGGCGCACCATGCGGGTCCGTCTCGAAGGGTAGCTTTGGTACAGGAATGCGCGAATAAAATCGCACACATTGGGCTAAGGTTACCGCCGTGCGCGCGATTATTCCGGGATCAGATTTCGGCATCGGCACCCTCATAATCAACACCCATCAAATATAGCCCATCGGGCGGTGCCATGGGTCCGCATCGGGAGCGGTCGCAAGCATCAAGCGCATCACGCAACTCTTTCGGCGTCCATTTTTCTGTCGCTACCAAAATTAATGAACCAACCATCGAGCGCACTTGATGATGAAGAAAGGAGCGAGCGGAAGCATATACGCGAATATCCTCACCATTGGCCACAACATCCAACCGATCAAGCGTTTTTAGAGGGCTTGCTGCCTGACATTCCGCTGCACGAAAAGTTGTAAAATCATGTTTGCCGATGAGTTGATCAGCACCTTGTTGCATAAGCGCGGGGTCAATTTTCCACTTAACGTGCCAAGAGCGATGTTTATCAATCACGACCGGCGCGCGCCTATTGGTAATGCGGTAAACATAATGGCGTTTACGGGCGGACATTCTTGCATCAAAACTATCCGCCACGCGCCTTGTCTCAAGAATAGCAACACCTTGCCCTTTGAGATGCGCATTCAGCGCATCACGCACCGTATCTTTAGGCCAATCGGTTTCGAGATCGACATGGATAACTTGGTGCGTCGCGTGGACACCTGAATCAGTCCGCCCTGCCGCTTGAACGCGGCGGATTTCGCCGGAGAAGGTCGTAATCGCTGTTTCTATCGATTCTTGCACGGTGTTGCCGTCACGTTGGTGTTGCCAACCGTGAAAGCCGGTTCCGTCATATTCAACGATCATTTTATAGCGGGGCATCAGCCGATAACCGTACCAATGGCTAACGTGGAGCCACGCAAAAATTCCTGCGCTGACATTGGCTTTGATCCTGCCCGTTGTAGATCACTGATACGAATGGATCCCTTGCCACAGGCGATGGTTAAGTGCTCGTCAAGCACATGACCCGGTTGCCCCGATGTTTGCAAGAGCTCTGCGCGCAAGACCTTCAAACGCTCAGGACCTTTTCCAAAGTTGGCCATCGTAAACGCGCCGGGAAATGGTGAAAGACCGCGCACTTGATTATAGACCTGTTCGGCAGATTGCGACCAATCAATCCGGCATTCGTCATTGGTCAATTTCTTCGCATATTCGACGCCATCTTGGGACTGCTCGATAAAGGTTAAACCGCCTCGAGAAAGCGCTGCGATGGCCCTTATCATGAGGTCGGCACCCAAGATAGACAAGCGGTCATGGGCGTCACCCGCGGTCAGGTTTGGTGTGATGGTCAGTTTCTCGGTCATGCCAACAGGGCCCGTATCAAGACCCTCGGCCATTTTCATAACCGCTACGCCCATTTCGGCATCTCCGGCCATGATGGCGCGCTGGATGGGTGCGGCGCCGCGCCATCGTGGCAGAAGGGACGCGTGCAGGTTCAGGCAGCCAAGCGGTGGCACATCCAAAATAGCTTTCGGCAAGATCATGCCATAGGCTACCACGACCGCGACATCCGCCTGATGGTGTTTAAATTCCGAGATCGCCTCGTCCGTTTTAAGTGTCGATGGCGTTAATACCGGAATCCCAAACCGATTGGACGCTTCATGAACGGGGGAGAAGCGCAAGGCCATACCGCGACCGGCGGGCGCGGGTGCTCGGGTGTAGCAGGCGACAACCTCATGCCCGTGGCCAACAAGAGCAGACAGTGTAGGCACGGCAAAATCAGGCGTGCCCATAAAGACGATGCGCAATCCGTTCACTCGCCACCCTCGCGGCGCGCTTGTTTTTGAAATTTTTTGAGCACGCGTTCACGCTTTAGGCGTGACAAATGATCGATAAATAGCTTGCCGTTCAGATGATCGATTTCATGTTGGATCACGGTCGCGGCAAGGCCGTCCATCTCGCGTTCAAGCACTTTTCCATCAAGATCAAGAAAGCGAACCCCAACTTTGGTTGGACGCGTGACAACCCCGTAAAATTCAGGGATCGATAAACAACCTTCTTCGTATTCATTCATTTCGTCTGACGCCCAAATAATCTCGGGATTGATGAGGGCCAAAGGCTGCTTTTCATCATCGCCTCGGGCTGCATCCATCGTAACAATTCGGGTTGTAACCCCCACTTGTACGGCCGCAAGACCTACGCCCGGCGCGTCATACATGGTTTCAAACATATCATCGATAAGCGCCCTCGTTGCTCCATCAGCACTGGCCACCGCGCCGGAGACGGTGCGGAGTAATGGATCGGGAAGGATAATTAAAGGTCTGATGCTCATGGTTTCGAGCACATAATCAATATAGGGGATTTCGTCAAATTGTTCATCTTTTGTTCTTTATAGGACTGGATAAATCTGCTAGCAATTCATCGACGGAATAAATGGGAGTGAGCGGGATGTCAGGATTGTTCGAAATGCTGCTGCTAATGATCGGTTTAGCCGCACTCGGTTTGCTGGTTTGGGTGGGCCTCGTCATTTCGCGAGGTAGTCGCGAACGGATGATGGAAGCGGCAGCCCAGTTCGAGCGTCAACGTCACCTTGATCAACAGATGTCGGATGTTCGCGCGCTACAGGCCGAAGTGACAGGCCGTATCGCGACACTGACGCAAAGCGTTGGTGAAAGGTTTGATAGCCTGCAAAACCGCGTAGGTGACGGGCTCAAGGAAAATGTGAAAGAGACGACTGAAAATCTTTCGAAGCTGAATGAACGCTTGGCGGTGATCGATGCAGCCCAAAAAAATCTGACGTCACTGACCAGCGAAGTGCTCACCTTAAAAGATGTGCTTTCTAATAAGCAAACACGCGGTGCGTTTGGCCAAGGCCGGATGGAAGCGATCATCCGCGATGCACTGCCACCCAATGCCTACGAATTTCAGGCAACCCTTAAAGGCGGCAAGCGGCCAGATTGCATTATTCGTCTGCCGAATGATCCGAGGCCGTTGGTGGTTGACGCGAAATTCCCGCTTGAAAGCGTCACCGCCTTCCGCGATGCCCGGACCGAGGAGGAGAAGAAGCTAGCAGCCGCACGTATCCGAACGGACATCACGACCCATATCAAGGATATTTCCGAGAAATATATTATCGCTGGCGAGACGCAGGAAATCGCCGTCATGTTTGTACCTTCTGAATCCATTTATGCCGATCTGCACGAATTTTTTGATGATCTCATTCAGAAGGCACAAAAGCAGCGGATTATGATCGCCTCGCCCTCTTTATTGATGATGGCCATTCAGATGCTTCAAGTCATCGTGAAGGATTCTAAAATGCGTGAGCAAGCGAACCTTGTTCAGCAAGAAGTGGGCCGTATCCTTGAGGATGTCAGACGTCTCAATGAGCGCGTTGGCAAGCTCGATACGCATTTCCGTCAAGCGAATGATGATGTGAGCCTGATCACGAAATCAACCGACGCCATTATTCGTCGTGGAACGCGTATCGCCGATATGGAACTGGATTCGCCCAATCCAGAACTTGTCAAAGACGGCAGCCGCATGGGCGATCTGTTGCCGTTTAAGTCTGCAGAATAGTTACTCCGCGTGATCGGAAAGCAATCGATCGCGGTCCCGCAGGGACGGAAAAAACTTAGCCCAAAGCGCGACAACAATCAGCGTTCCAATGCCGCCAAGGACGACGGACGGAACGGTCCCAAGTGCTGCTGCCATCATGCCGCTCTCGAATTCGCCCAGCTCATTAGATGCACCAATGAAAACGGTACTAACTGCTGAGACACGGCCTCGCATGGCATCGGGTGTTTCTGATTGCACCAAGGTCTGACGAATATAAACGCTGATCATATCGGAGGCGCCCATCACCAAAAGGGCCACCAGCGAGAGCCAAAAATTGGTCGAAAGACCAAAGACGATAATCGTTATGCCAAAGATGGCGACGGATATGAGCATAAGGCGACCTGAATTCCGATTGACCGGAAAACGCGCCAACACGATGGCCATCAAAATAGCGCCAACCGAAATGGCACTACGCAGGACACCCAAACCCCATGGCCCCGTCATCAGAATATCATGGGCATAAACAGGTAACAGTGCCGATGCACCGCCCAGTAAAACCGCAAATAGATCAAGCGATATAGCACCCAAAATGACTGGTTTTTCGCGCATAAACCGGATGCCCGCGAGTGCCGCCTCAAGCGTGGCCGGTTCGCGCTTCTGTGGATCTGGCCGCGCATGGATCGTATAAAGGCTGATAGCGGAACCAATAAACATCAGACCTGCAATGCCAAATACCGTTCCCGGTCCGAATATATAAAGAATACCACCTAATGCGGGTCCAACAATCGAAGCCGATTGCCAAGCCGATGTACTCCATGAAATCGCATTCGGTAATGCATCGCGCGAGACGAGCGTTGGCATCAGGGCCTGCGTTGCTGGATTTGAAAATGAGCGCGCAAAGCCCAATAAAATGGTGATGCCATAAACCGCATATAGCGCTGGTTTGCCGATAATGGCGCAGGCGATCAAGCCGGCCGATCCGATGGCAATCAAGCCATAACAAATAATGGCAATCCAACGACGATCAAACCGGTCTGCAACGTGCCCTGAAATCAGCGACATTGAAAGTACAGGCAGAAACGAAGCCAGCCCAATCAAACCCAACGCGAAGGCACTGTTGGTCATTTCATAGACCAACCATCCAAGCGCTACGACTTCCATCTGATGGCCGAGCGCGGAGAGTACGCGGGACGTGAAAAAGACGCGGTAATCGCGCGAGGCGAAGGCGGAGGTTTTTGTTGTCACAATAATAGTCCGTCTTCGTCGAAATTAAACGTCCAAATTCGCCACGCTAAGCGCATTGCTCTGGATAAATTCACGGCGTGGTTCCACGACATCGCCCATGAGTTTCGTAAAGATGTCATCGGCATCTGCTGCTTCCCGCACGCGCACTTGCAAGAGAGATCGCACGTTGCGGTCGAGTGTCGTTTCCCACAATTGCTCAGGGTTCATTTCTCCCAAGCCTTTGTAGCGCTGCATTGTTATACCCTTGCGACCGATAGCGGTGAGCGCTTCAAACAATCCCAGCGGACCGTTCACCTGGCTGTCATCGCCCTTACGAGTAAGTATTGCCGGTGCCGAGTAAATCTCACCAAGAGATGTTGAATGTTCATCAAGTTTGCGGGCATCGGCGGAGGCGAGCAAAGCGGCATCCAATATGGCGACTTGCTTCACGCCACGCAGTGTACGCTCCAAGAGATAGCCGCCATCGCGCACGTGGCCAGACCAGCCTCGTTCGGCCACTTCCGCCATCGCATCAAGACGAATAGCCAGTTTTTGCGCCAAAGCTTCTGCAACCGCTGTGTCAGTGATAGGGCGTAACAAACCTTCAATCGCACCTTGTTCAACAATGTCTCGGTTATAGCGCGAATGCAGACCACCCAGCACAGTACGAACCAAACGCGCTTCATCGATCAAGCGCTTGAGATCAAGCCCCGTCCGCTCTTCACCGGATGCGAGACGCAAGACAGCCCCTTCAATCCCGTTGTCGACCAGATAATCTTCAAGTGCGCGCTCATCTTTCAGATATTGCTGCGACTTGCCACGTGCAACCTTATAGAGCGGCGGCTGCGCAATATAGAGATGCCCGCGTTCAATCAACTCTGGCATTTGCCGGAAGAAGAAGGTGAGCAATAGCGTGCGAATATGCGAGCCATCGACGTCAGCATCGGTCATGATGATGATCTTATGATAGCGAAGCTTGTCGCAATTAAACTCGTCCTTGCCGATGCCTGTGCCCAGTGCCGTAATCAACGTACCGATTTCTTGGCTACCGAGCATTTTGTCAAAGCGCGCGCGTTCCACGTTCAAAATTTTACCACGCAACGGCAAGACAGCTTGATATTCGCGGTTACGCCCTTGCTTGGCCGATCCACCTGCAGAGTCACCCTCGACGATGAAGATTTCGGCATTGGCCGGATCGCGTTCCTGGCAGTCCGCGAGCTTTCCGGGCAGGTTAGCCACGTCAAGCGCCCCTTTGCGCCGTGTGAGCTCGCGTGCTTTCCGGGCAGCTTCGCGAGCTGCAGCGGCTTCCACTACCTTGCCAACGACCGTCCGAGCATCGGCTGGATGCTCTTCAAACCAAACGGCCAAAGCCTCGCCAAGAGCACTTTCCACAACGGGACGCACTTCCGATGAGACCAGCTTATCTTTGGTCTGTGATGAAAATTTAGGATCCGGCACTTTAACCGACAGAATGGCAGTTAACCCTTCCCGGGTATCATCACCGGTCAACGAGACTTTTTCTTTCTTAGTGATGCCTGAGCTTTCGGCATAGCTCGTGACTTGCCGCGTCAACGCGCCACGAAAGCCTGCCAGATGCGTGCCGCCATCGCGCTGTGGGATGTTGTTGGTGAAGCAAAGGACATTTTCGTGGTAGCTATCATTCCACCACATTGCGACTTCAACGGTAATTCCGTCTTTCTCCGTCGTGACGTAGATCGGATCCTTTATAAGTGGGGATTTTGCACGGTCGAGATAGCGGGCAAATTCCTGCAGCCCCCCGTCATAGACCAAATCCAGCTTAACCACTTCGGAATGTCTCGCATCGGTGAGCACGATATGGACGCCCGAATTGAGGAAGGCCAATTCGCGCAAGCGGTGCTCAAGCGTGCCGTAGTCATATTCGACCATGGTGAAAGTCTCGGGTGACGCCTTAAACGTCACTTCCGTTCCATTTCTCCGGTCAGCAGGCCCAATAACGGCCAATGGGGCGTCCGCAACGCCATGGGTGAACCGCATTTTATATTCTTGCCCGCCGCGCCAAATCCGCAACTCGAGCCATTCGGAGAGCGCATTAACAACAGAAACACCCACGCCATGTAGACCGCCCGACACTTTATAGGAGTTTTGATCGAATTTCCCGCCCGCGTGGAGCTGAGTCATGATCACTTCTGCGGTGGAAACCCCCTCGGAAGGGTGGATATCGGTCGGAATACCGCGACCATTGTCCGTTACCGTCACCGATCCGTCGGCATTGAGCGTCACCGTGACAAGGTCAGCGTGACCAGCAAGCGCCTCATCGATCGCGTTGTCGACGACTTCATACACCATATGATGCAAGCCCGAGCCGTCATCGGTATCGCCGATATACATCCCCGGACGCTTGCGGACAGCGTCTAACCCCTTCAAAACCTTAATGGATTCAGCGCCATAGGCGTCGGCGGCTTCGGTGCGGCGGTCTTCTTCGTTCATGATCGGGTTGGGCCCTTAAATTTCGGATCGGAACATATTGATTCGTCTTATGTTTCTTATCCCAAGCAACAGAAAACTTCACCCCTTAATCGAGCCGGCAAACTACGTGTTCCCCATGTGTTACCTTCTAAGCTTTTTGTGACCTTCACAACGTTCGCGACGGCGCAACAAAACTTTTGTTCCGAAAAATGATCAAAAATCAGGGCTTGTCGGCGAGCCCCTACCGCGCTTAGGGTGCGACAATTGATATTGTAAACTTATGTTGACGATTAATAATGTCAGGAAAAATTGACACATGATCGAGAATGTTTCCTCCTTGGTCGCCGCGCTTAAGGCCCGGGCAGCTGCTGGAAAGCCGGTGACGATCGGTATAATCGGTGTCGGCCAGATGGGAACCGATCTGATCGTGCAGCTTAATAGGATGCCGGGTATCCGGCTGGGTGCCATCGCCGTACGAAACATTGCGAATGCCATCGATGTTGCTATCGAAAACGGATATCGCCGCGACATGGTTGTTGAGGCTAAAAGTCCATCCCACATTGACTCGGCGATCGAAGGCGGCCTCTTGCCAATCACGGGCGATATCGCGACCTTGGCTGCCGCCGGACGCATTGAAGTGCTCATTGATGCGACAGGCAATCCGAATACGGGAACCTTGATTGCGCTCGAAGCAATCCGGAACGGCAAACATATCGTTATGATGAATGTCGAAGCCGACATTACCATTGGTCGCTACCTGCATACGGAAGCGCGCTCGGCAGGTGTGGTTTACACGGGTGCCGCGGGCGACGAGCCGGCTGCTGCCATTGAACTCATCAGTTTTGCTCAGTCTTTGGGGCTTGATATCGTTTGTGCCGGAAAGGGCAAAAATAACCCACTAAAATTTGATGCGGTGCCTGCTGATTATGAAGTCGAGGCACGGGCTCGTAACATGAATCCGCGCATGCTGGTGGAATTTGTCGATGGATCAAAGACCATGGTTGAGATGGTCGCGATTGCGAATGCAACAGGACTTATTCCTGACCGTCCAGGTATGCACGGCCCCGCTGCGCCGCGCGAAAATCTGTCCGATATTTTAATTCCGTCAAAAGACGGTGGCGTATTGAGTGGCAAGCGCCGCGTCGATTATTCGACCGGAAAGGGTGTAGCACCCGGCGTATTTTGTGTCGTCGAGTCCGATCATCCGCGCATTGTTGAGCGGATGGCCGATTTGAAAGTTGGCAAGGGACCTTATTTCACGCTCTTTAGACCCTACCATCTTACAAGCCTCGAAGCGCCATTGTCGGCTGCCCGCGCTGTTCTTTACGGTACCGCTGATATGATCCCACTAGACCGGCCTGTGGCAGAAGCCATTGCAGTTGCAAAAAGAGATCTTAAGGTCGGCGAAACGCTCGGCAAGATTGGCGAGACCGAATACCGAGCTTGGGCTGTCACCTATGAACAAGGTCAAACGGAAAGCGCCCTTCCGCTTGGTTTGGCTGAAGGTGCCAAGGTGATCAAGCCAATTAATTCCGGTAGCTATTTGACCTACCAAAATTGTACACCTGATCAATCCTTGCTCGTCACGCAAATTCGTCATCGCCTTGATAAAGCCGATAGACGTCTACTCGCGGCCGAATAGTCCTAGAGAGGACAATCCAATGGATATGCTGACACCCATTCTTGATCGGATTATCAACCCTGCTGATATTCGTGCACTAGATGAACGCGATCTCGAGCGACTGTCGCGGGAAGTTAGAGACGAAATCATATCCGCGGCGTCTCAAACCGGAGGCCATTTTGGCGCAGGTCTTGGGGTGGTAGAACTAACTGTAGCCGTGCATTATGTTTTTAACACTCCCGTTGATCGTTTGATTTGGGATGTTAGTCATCAAGCCTATCCGCATAAGGTGTTGACCGGCCGGCGTCAGGCTTTGCGCTCTATCCGGAAACGTGGCGGGCTTTATGGTTTCACGAAGCGTAGCGAAAGCGAATATGATCCCTTTGGTGCAGCTCATAGCTCGACTTCAATTTCGGCTGGCCTCGGAATGGCAGTGGCGCGTGATTTAAAAGGCCAGCACAATCATGTAATTGCGATTATTGGCGATGGCGCTATCAGCGGAGGCATGGCCTATGAAGCTATGAATCACGCGGGCACTCAGGGCAGCCGTTTGATTGTAATCGTCAATGATAATGGTATGTCGATTGCTCCGGCAGTTGGAGCCTTATCGCGCCATCTCAATGATTTAAAATCTGACTCCCGCCTCAATAAAGGGAATCAAAACGCCAGTTTTTTTGAAACCCTTGGTTTTGAACATATTGGTCCAATTGATGGGCATGATATTGGGCAGCTGGTACGTACGTTGAAGATGCTGCGCAATGGTTCATCAACAACACCTGTTATCGTTCACGTTGTTACCGAAAAGGGCAAGGGGCATCCCTTTAAAAAGCCTGACGCAGAGAAATATCATGCGGTCACTCCCTTTGATCCGGATACGTTAGAATTTGCAAAGCCCAAGGCAAAAATTCCGAGTTACACAAGTGTCTTTGCATCAAGTTTGATTGAGCACGCCAAGGATGACGAGAAGATCGTGGCAATTACGGCTTCGATGCCGTCCGGGACAGGATTGGATAAGTTTGGGGAAGTCTTTCCAAACCGGATGTTTGACGTCGGGATTGCCGAGCAACATGCTGTAACCTTTGCTGCCGGAATGGCAACCGAAGGGATGAAGCCATTCTGTGCAATTTACTCGACCTTTTTGCAGCGGGGCTATGATCAAGTGGTGCACGATGTCGCATTGCAAAATCTACCGGTTCGATTTGCTATTGATCGAGCGGGTCTCGTTGGCCAAGACGGCGCAACCCATGCGGGCTCGTTCGATCTTTGCTATATGTCTGCATTACCGAACATGGTCGTGATGGCGCCATCGGATGCGGTTGAATTGAGGCGTATGGTGTCGACGGCTGTTGCCTATGACGATGGTCCAATCGCATTTCGCTATCCGCGAGGCGATATCTCAGGCATCGATGATCCGCTTGAGCGGCGCCCGTTAGAAATCGGAAAAGGCCGGATTGTTCTTGAAGGCAATGATGTTGCGATCATCAATTTGGGCGGTCGGATGGCCGCGTGTTTTGAGGCGGCATCTGACCTCGAAGCGCTGGGAATTTCAACAACGTTGGCCGATGCACGTTTTGCCAAGCCTATTGATACCGATTTGATCGAACGTTTAGTCAAAGCCCATGAGACGGTGGTCATTGTCGAAGAGGGATCGATCGGCGGTTTTACCTCCCATGTTCTTCATCATCTTGCGATCCAAAATCTATTGGGAAGGGCTAAAATAGTTCCGATTACGCTTCCGGATAGCTTTATCGCGCATGGTACACCTGCTGAACAATATAAAGATGCAGGGCTCGATCCAAGAGGAATTGTCACGCGTGTTATAGCGGCGCGCGCCGGATAATGATCGGAAAGCCCCTTGCATCTCAAATCAGCATCGGCCACGATGCCGTAAATAGCGATGTCGCTTTGGAGCAGATTGTTAGATAAGGCCTATAATGTCGGCGCGTTTCCCTTTTTCTGCCATTGCCGGTCAAGATGAATTAAAACTGGCATTGTTGTTAACTGCGGTTGATCCCATGATCGGCGGGCTCCTCGCGCTCGGTGATCGTGGAACCGGTAAGTCAACGGCCGTTCGTGCGCTGGCGGCTCTTTTGCCGGACATTAAAGCGACAACCTGTGCATATCATTGCGATCCCGTATCGCCACAAACCATGTGTGACACATGCCGTACGAATGCCAAACCGAAGACCCATCATATAAAGATCCCCGTTGTTGATTTGCCCCTTGGCGTAACCGAGGATCGGGTAATCGGTGCGCTAAACTTGGAACGGGCCTTGTCGCATGGAGAAAAGTCGTTCGAACCCGGTCTTTTAGCGTCCGCTAACCGCGGCTACCTTTATGTCGATGAAGTTAATCTGTTGGAAGATCATATCGTTGATCTTTTACTCGACGTAGCAGCCTCCGGTGAAAATGTTGTCGAGCGTGAGGGATTGAGCATTCGGCATCCGGCGAGATTTGTTCTTGTTGGAAGCGGTAATCCGGAAGAAGGGGAATTACGCCCTCAACTTCTTGACCGTTTTGGACTATCAATTGACGTTCGTACACCTGCCGACGTCGCGATATGGGTTGAGATCGTTAAACGACGGCTGGCTTACGAAGCTGACCCACAAGGCTTTATCGATCAATGGGCCGAAAGCGAAATTGCCTTGCAGAAAAAACTCGTCGCAGGTCGCAAGCGGTTGGCGAACGTCATAACACCTGACTCGGTCATGCAGCGCGCTGCGGAGCTGTGTATCCATTTAAAAACGGATGGCATTCGTGGTCAGTTGACTTTGATGCGTGTTACCCGGGCGCTTGCTGCTTATGAAGGCAAGTCAACGGTATCAGACGAGCATCTCAAGCGAATGGCTGGCCCGGCCTTACGTCATCGGCTTCGGCGCAATCCACTAGACGAAGCCGGATCGGGCACGCGTATCGATCGCGCAGTCGCAGAAGTATTTGGCACATGATAACGGATGGCATCTCCGATTCAGCTGCATCGGTACATGCCGTCCTGATTGGCCGTTTACTTGCCAGCGATCCGTCAAATTTAGGTGGGGTCGTTCTGCATGGACCGGCGGGTCCTGTACGCGATAGCTGGATTGCCATGTTTCGCCGGATTTTACCAAGCGAGAAGCCTCTCATCAAAGTACCTCATCATATAGCCAATGATCGTTTGCTTGGCGGGCTTGATGTTGCAGCGACGTTATCATCTGGTAAAGCTATTTCCGAGCGCAGTCTGCTTTCGCATGTCGCAGGCGGCGTAATGCAACTCCTTTCGAGTGAACGCTTTGCGCTAGACAAGGCGTCTTATTTGTCTGCCGCATTGGATGACCAAACAGCGGTGAGATTTGGCATTATTGCATGCGATGAAGGCCTTGAAGAGGATGAGAAGACATCTTCAATTTTGACTGAACGCATGGCCTTCCGCATCGATTTAAATGATTGTGTAGCGTTCGACGATATAGATGCCGACGATGTTTCGAATATTATCGAACGTGCGGCAAACCTCGCCCTGCCGGATGAGCTTCTACTCGCGCTAAGCGGCACCGCGGTGAGGCTCGGCATTTTATCGATACGCCCCGTAATCTTTGCGGCTCGCGTTGCGCGATTAATTGCAGCTTTGGATATTGCCGACGCCGTCGGCGAAGACCATGCCAAAATCGCAGCAACGCTTGTACTCGCCCATCGTGCGCGATTCTTGCCAGCAACGGACCAGCAGGACGAGCAACAAGAGAGCCCCCCTCCACAATCGGATGAGCCACGGCCTGAGGATGAGCTGCCCGCAACCCCAACGGAAGGCGAATTGGCTGATGTTATTCTTGAAGCGGTTCGCGCCGCTTTACCAACGGGCCTTTTGGAGAAACTAGATCACGCCTCTTTAATCCAAAAATCGGCCAAATCAGGCGCGGGCTCGATGTCACAAAAGGCAGGCAAAATGCGCGGTCGTCCCGCCGGCTCGCGACGCGGCGACCCCCGCCAAGGCTCTCGGTTGAACGTGATTGAAACCTTACGCACCGCCGCACCTTGGCAGAATTTACGCCGGCGAGCGCAGCCCAACCGCAAAGGTGTTATTGTCAGTAAGGAAGATTTTCGTATTAACCGCTACAAGCAAAAACGCGAGACAACGGCTATCTTTGTCGTCGATGCATCGGGTTCCGCAGCTATTCGTCGAATGGCGGAAGCAAAGGGTGCCGTTGAATATATTTTAGCGGATTGCTACGTAAGGCGCGATAAGGTGGCTCTCATTGCATTCCGCGGTAAAACGGCAGACATCTTGCTAGCGCCTACGCGCTCACTTCATCGCGCGCGCCGCAGTCTCGCGGATTTACCGGGTGGCGGCGGAACACCACTTCCGGCGGCCATCGATACAGCCATCATTCTAGCCGAACAAGTTCGTCGCGGCGGTGGTACGCCGATTATCGTGTTTTTGACGGATGGCCGCGCCAATATTACCCGTGATGGTACAGCCGATCGCGCGAAGGCATCCGCTGAATCTGAGGAAGCCGCCAAGGCATTGCGCAGCACCGGTGTTCAAGCACTGATGATCGATTTATCAGAAAATCGGGATGGCGCTGCCCGAAAATTAGCACTGGCTATGGGTGGTGTTCATCTGCCACTACCCTATGCGGATGCAGCCCGTATTTCACAAAATGTAAACGTTGCGATGAAAGCGGAGCGAGGTTCGCGATGACGTTTACATTGCAATGGGACCGTGACGGAGTTGATTGGCCAAATCGTTCAGCAAGCAGGTTTGTAAAGGCATGTGGCATATCTTTTCATGTTCAAATAATGGGCGAGGGGCCATCCGTTTTACTCCTTCATGGCACTGGATCATCAACACATACATGGCGTGACGTGATGCCATTATTGGCTAAAAGCCACACGGTTATAGCTCTCGATCTCCCTGGTCACGGATTCACCAAATATGCGAATAATGAGCAGCTTTCACTTCAAGGGATGGCTAAAGCAATAAACGAATTATTGATGGCTTTAGCACTAAAGCCCGATCGTGTTGTCGGGCATTCGGCAGGTGCGGCCATATTGATCGAAATGGTCCAAGCAGAGTTTTTAAAACCAGCTGCTATAATAAGTTTTAATGGTGCGTTCTTTCCGATTGCCGGATTCATAGGGCAGTTTTTCTCGCCGCTTGCTAAAGCTATAGCCTCTTTTGGCTTTATGCAAAAAATTATTGTCAGCATGGCCGATCGTCCGGCCATAGAGCGGCTCTTGAATGATACAGGCTCACGGATAGATGAAAGAGGAATTCGATATTACCAACGGCTTTTTAGTGACGAAGGACATGTCGGTGGCACATTGCGTATGATGGCGTCGTGGGAGCTGGGCGGAATGAGTGCAATGTTGAGGCGGTTAGATACTAAGCTCTATCTTATTAAAGCAACGAAAGACCGGACAGTCACCCCTGACACAGCCGATGAAGTAGTGAGGTTAGCACCGCATTCAGCAGTCATCACGATGAAGGGACTGGGTCATCTTTCGCATGAAGAGGATCCGGCGGCTGCCGTTGCTATTATTTCGAATCCAGAATCATTAATTAGCGTCTCGAAGGAAAAGGATGCCACGTCCCGGGGAGATATATAATGCTTACAGAGCACCCTCAGCGCCGCGCGCTTAATGATGAAATTCACGCACGGCCACCGGAGCAATTGAGCGCTCCATTACACCTTACCTACTTAGCTTTATTTTCGAATGGTAATCGCGATGATGATATCGGTGCCATTCAGGATCTCATCAATCTTATGGGTGGCAAGGCACTGGCTGGCGACCAAAATCATTATAGCGCTTACTTTGGGGCTTTCCGCGTTAAATGGGAGCGGCACAATGAGTTCGTTCGGTATAAATTTTTTGTATCGGGTGCGGATCCTGAATTATTTGCAAATCCAGCAATAAACGCTGTGCCGCAGGAGTGGCTAGCCAAATTACCTGGGATGATCATTGCTGCTAATCATGCCGTTTTATTACCAAAGCCCGATGGACCGGTTAGAACGGATCAACTTGCTGATGATGTTTTTTCCGGCAACGCGCTAATTGGCTCAACAACATCGGGTGGTAAAGGTGTTGTATTAACGGATTTTAGAATTCGAAGTGATGGTTTTGGTCGTGTTATATTCTATGATGACGGTTTAGCGCCGCGCCAATCTGGGCGCCTTGTTCAACGTGTCATGGAAATCGATACATATCGCGCCATGGCCCTTCTGACTTTTCCAATTGCAAAATCTCTTACTCCGTTCTTGCAACAGGCTGAGCAAGAGTTGCTTGATATTATTGGCGGCATGGAACACGCAACAGAAAAAGATGAGCCAATTTTGTTCGATCGAATAACACATTTAGAGGCACAAGTTGAAAGCCGCCGCTCGGATGCCCATTTTAGGTTTGCAGCCGGAAACGCTTATTATGATATTGTTCAAAGCCGCGTTGAGGAATTGCGTGAAAGCCGCATTGAAGGCTTACAAACATTTCGAGAGTTTAATGATCGCCGGCTGTCGCCAGCAATGGCGACATGCCGTGCTGTTTTTGCTCGGCATGAAGCACTTCTAGAACGAATTGGTCGAACGACTTTACTTTTAAGCACCCGCGTTAATGTAACGCGTGAAAGGCAAAACCAATCCGTCCTGCAATCTCTTGACCGTCGCGCCAATTTACAATTGCGCTTGCAGCAGACGGTCGAAGGGCTCTCGGTGGCCGCGATTAGCTATTATATTGTAGGTCTCGTTGGCTATGCCGCTAAAGGACTAAAAGCCAACGCAGTGGACTTAAACCCTGATATAATTGTTGCAGTCTCCATACCCATTGTCGTTGGAATTGTAGCGTTTGGACTTTGGCGATTTCATAAGGCTCTCGAGAAGGATTTCCGGAAATGACGGCAACGGACCATCAACCGCATGCGATTATTATCGGTTCTGGCTTTGGTGGCCTTGCGGCGGCGATTCGTCTATCGGCTAAGGGTTGGCGCGTGACCGTTCTTGAAAAGCTCGATTCTCCTGGAGGGCGTGCTTACGTGTATAAGCAGGACGGCTTCACCTTTGACGCGGGTCCAACCATAATCACTGCTCCATATTTGCTCGAAGAATTATGGGCTTCAGCCGGTGCGAGGCTCTCTGACGATGTCGATCTTCGACCGATTGATCCTTTTTACACGATCCGCTTTGACGATGGCGACGTCATAAGATGTGTCGCAGATCTCGACGGTATGCGGAAAGAAGTTGAACGTATTGCGCCGGAGGATGTCGACGGCTTCGATCGTTTTGTGAAAGCAAGTAAAGATATTTATGATGTTGCCTTTACTGAATTGGCGGATCAACCTTTTAACGATTTCTTGTCAGTCGTTAAAGCCGCTCCGGATCTCATTCGGCTAAAAGGGTATCGTTCTGTTTTTAGCGTCGTAAGCGACTATTTCACCAATCATAAATTAAGGGTAGCGTTTAGCTTTCATCCTCTGTTGATTGGCGGAAATCCACTCACAACAACCGCCTATTACTGCCTTATCGCGCATCTTGAACGGTTGCATCTTGTCCATTTTGCAATGGGTGGCACGGGAGCCCTCGTCAAAGCGATGGTAAACCTCTTGGAGCGAAAGGGTGGCTCCATTCGCTATAATGCTCAAATTGAGAGTATACTCGTTAAAAGCGGGCATACCAGCGGTGTTCGGTTAACATCCGGTGAAGTTGTCGATGGAGATATTGTGGTTTCAAACGCAGATGCCGCTACAACCTATCGTTCATTGTTAAAAGATCATCCGCGTAGGCGCTGGACCGATCGTAAGCTCGCCCGTGCAAACTATTCGATGAGTTTATTTGTTTGGTATTTTGGCACCAATCGGCGGTATGACGATGTTTATCATCATATGATGATTTTAGGACCGCGTTATGAGCAATTACTGACCGATATATTTAAACGTAAAATACTGGCAAAAGATTTTAGTCTATATTTACATCGCCCGACAATGACAGATTCATCGCTTGCACCGGATGGATGTGATACATTTTATGTCTTGGCTCCGGTTCCACACCTCGATAGCGGAACGGATTGGATGACGCAGGCTGAACCCTATCGAACAGCCATTGAAAAACGTCTTGAAGAAACAGTCTTGCCGGGGCTTTCAGCTAGTATCGTTACATCACATATGCTCACACCTATCGATTTTCAGGACCGCCTGTTATCCTATAAGGGAGCAGCATTTTCGCTCGAGCCGCAGCTCTTTCAAAGCGCATGGTTTCGTCCACATAATCGAAGCGAGGAAGTGGAAGGCCTATATCTTGTTGGAGCAGGGACCCATCCGGGTGCGGGGCTTCCGGGCGTTATCTCATCGGCCAAAGTAGTATCTGATCAGGTGCCGGATGCAGACGTCTTTCGAAAGATGCGGGCGACCAGTCCGACATAATAGCGATATCCGCCGTCAAGCTTCCACCAATGCCAAATGATGATTGAAACTCCGGTCGTCAACGGAATTGCCCACATAATCGGGTTTAAGGCGAGCGCCGGAAAAATTCGAATAGAGCCAAAGGCCATAAAGGCTGTGTAGACAGAAATGCCCGAGCCGACTAGCGCCTTTAGATGTTCTTTTAGCCAATCTTTCGGGCCGGCCTTTGGTTTATAAAGAAACCAGAGATTGGTGAAAGCAGTTGCAAAGCCTACAAAGGAAATAGCCACCATCAGGAATTGGTTAATCGATAGGCCTTGAAGGGCGCAATTTAACGCCGCTAAAATAAGCAATGGTTGCAAAGCGAGGTTACGCCATTCACGCATCGCCGATCGATCCTGTTTATGCCGTACGCAGAGCCATCCATACCAAGTAAGATTGATGGTCAGCGTTCCCAGAAACAGCATCATCCAGCCAAAAATACCACGGATGAAATCGGTATCAAATTGACCAACCAACTGCGGATGGGTCGTATATGGATCAATGAGGGTTAATAGGCTGATGCCGATGGCAAAGATCCCGGTTGCAAGCAAAACGCGGGTAAATATTTTGCCCCAACGCCGATGAGATGCGCCCCCCTTGCGCCCGAGGACAGGAATCCAAAAGCTTATAGCGCCGATTGCACCGGTTGTGATGTGAAGTGCAATTAAAATACGAAACAGATCGTGGATCATGATCAAAGGCCTGCCTACTTGTGAAAAGTCGTAACACTTGACATGATCTCCTGTAAAGAAAACTGGAAAACGCCGGAAGCCGCGCTGTGTTCAAGCCTCCTCGACCCCGTCCGTTAAACGCGCTTGCTTCGCTTATCCGGGCGATTTCGAGCGGCGATGGCAATCTTTTGAATCTGCTTCCAGACACCGCCTATTGCATGGATATGGGGCCACTTGGCTGGTCAAGACGGTCAACCTACATCGTCAATCAGCCAGACCTTGTGCGTCAAGTCTTGCTGGATCCCGAGGAGATTTTTCCAAAGTCGGACCTCATGGTCAACGCGCTAGAGGCACTGATTGGCGACAGCATCTTTGTATCGTCCGGTGCTACGTGGCGGCGTCAACGCGACATGATTGACCCGGCTTTAACGATGATGCGGATCAATCGTGCCTTCCCGTCGATGGAGGCGGGCGTTGCCGATAGCCTTGCCTCGTTGAAACGAGATGCCGAATCGGTTGCTCCTGTCAGCCTAGATTTGATGATGTCCCATCTAACGGCGGATATTATTTGCCGAACGGTTTTTTCTACTGGTCTTGAGGTCAGTGCGGCCCATGACGTGTTTGACGCATTTACGCTGTTTGAGCGCAGCGTGGCGCAGGTCGAAATTATGCGTCTCGTTACTGAAAAAGCGTGGACCAAGGCCCCTCAGAAGCCTGAAGTATTGGAAGCATGCCGAATTATTAGAAAACACCTTGGTGATTTGCTTGATCGTAAACAGGCCGAACAGGGGATTAGTTTTGATGATATTGCCGAGGCGCTCTCCCTTGCAAAGGACGCCGAAGGGGTAGGTTTTAGTCGAGAGGAACTGATTGACCAGCTTGGCGTCTTATTTTTAGCGGGTCATGAGACCAGCGCTAGCGCTTTGACTTGGGTCTTCTATTTATTGGCACAACAGCCTCAAATGGTTGCCCGAATTCGTGCGGAGGTGGAGGAATTGGTCGGCGGTGGTCCGATTACGTTTGAACATACCAAAAAGCTGATATTCACCCGAAATGTCTTTCGTGAAACTATCCGATTGTATCCCCCGATCACCTTTCTTCCGCGTGTGGCTACTCGAAACACCGTTTTAGGCACTCGAAAAATACGGAAAGGCGCTTTGGTGATCGTGTCCCCTTGGGTACTCCAGCGGCATGAAAAATATTGGCGTGATCCGGATGTATTTGATCCAGAACGATTTTCTCCCGATCGAGAGCGCGACATTCCGGCTAACGCCTATATACCCTTTGGCCTAGGCCCCCGCATTTGCGCAGGCGCGGCTTTTGCCAGCATCGAGGCTGTCTTGATCATTGCTAGCCTATTGAGATCGTTTGATTTTTCCGTCCTTAATCCAGAAAAAGTGCAGCCGGCGGCTCGTCTCACAACCCGTCCGACCGAGCAAATTTTTGTGCGTGTGAGAGCGGTTTAAAGTGACCCGCTCGGTTCTTCTCACTTTGGGGCGGCTGCCGAAAGGCCTTGATATTGCAAGGAGTTTTGCAAGTTTAGGCTGGCGGGTCATCGTCGCCGATCCCTTCGGCTCGCATTTGATGGGTGTCTCTCGCTCGGTTGCCAAAAGCTATCAGATTCCACCCCCTGCGACCCAATCTGAGGCCTATTTGGCTGCTTTAGAACGAATTATCATCGAAGAATCGATCAATTTGGTCGTTCCGGTGTCGGAAGATGTGATGTTTGTGTCAGAATTGCCGAAATTTATGCGGAAACCGGTTCCTGTTTTTGCGATGCCGGCGGGAATGATCCAAACTGTTCACGATAAATTCGATTTTATTGAAATGGCCGCCGGTTTTGGCCTTAAAGTCCCGGAATCAGCATCATTTAGCACAGAATTAGCCCAAAAAATTGCTGGAAAGGGTCCTTTTATTGTTAAGCCGAGGCATTCTTGCGCCGGTAATGGCGTCCAGATTTTTGCAAAAGGTGCAGCGATAAAAGCTGAAAAAACCGATGTAATTCAACAGCTTGTGCAGGGTGCCGAGCAAAGCACCTGTTCAATCGCGATTGATGGCACAATCGTGGGTACGGCGATTTATCGCGCGACGATGGTATCTGGGACAGTGGCATGCGCTTTTGAGCGGGTCGAGACGCCAAAAATTGACGAGTGGGTCAACCGGTTTGTTGCCGCAACCCATTGGAATGGCTTCATTTCTTTTGACTTTATCGTGGATTTTGAGGGTATTCCTCATGCCATCGAGTGCAACCCTAGGACGACCAGCGGGCTGCATTTTTTTGTGACCGAGGATATCGCTCCCGTCATTTTGGGCGAAAAATCGACGATTTCCTTCCGAAAAGAGCGGGAATTGATGCAATTTTGGTCTTGTGTTCAGGAAACGCAGGATAGTTTTGGCAATTGGCCGCGTTTTCGGTCAAATCTAAAGCAGCTGTGGAACACCAAGGACGTGACATTCGCTTCTCATGATCCTTGGCCAATGATTTCAATGCCTTGGACGGCGCGGGGCATTATTGCGGCGGCAAGGCGGGAGAAGGTGCCTTTTGGAATCGCCGCAACGCGTGATCTTGCTTGGACGCATCCTTTGTCTAATACTCGATCAGATTGAGCTGAATAAGCGCGGCAGTTGAGGTAATCAGAACGGCCTTTCGAGTAGTCCGAAGCGCGGTTCGAGTAGAGGAAACGATGAATTGATTTACGATTCCGACCTTGCCCGCTCATTGGTCAGCCCTGCTGATCTGGCCGAGTGCCGCGCTATGATCAAGGCCGGTTCCAAGACGTTTTATACAAGCTCGAAACTCCTCCCCCAACGCATCCAAGATGCCGCCCGCCAGCTCTATGCTTTTTGTCGCGTGGCGGATGATGTCGTCGACGAATCCGATGACATTGAAGCGGCGGTCGAAAGCCTGCGTCTTCGGCTCGATGCCATCTATGCTTTAAACCCGGACCCTCATCCTGCCGATCGTGCCTTTGCCGATCTTGCTTTGACCTATTCCATACCGCGCAGTCTGCCTGATGCTTTGATTGAAGGCTTCGCATGGGATGCATCGGGGCGACGGTGCAAGACGGCGAGTGATGTTTATGCCTACTCGGTTCGAGTGGCGGGAGCAGTTGGCGCGATGATGGCGATCATTATGCGTTCGCGTTCACCGGAGGCTATTGCGCGCGCCTGCGATTTGGGTGTTGCCATGCAGCTTTCCAACATTGCCCGTGACGTCGGAGCGGACGCAAAAATAGGCAGGCTTTATCTTCCCGAAGATTGGTTGCGCGAAGTAGGCATAGAGCCCGATGCTTTCGTTCATGATCCACGACCATCACCTGAATTGACGATTGTGATTGAGCGTCTTTTAACCGAGGCGGACCGGTTTTATGAGCGATCTATTTCCGGCATTGCGATGTTACCGAAGCGCTGCCGCCCTGCCATTCACGCCTCGCGACTGCTTTATTCCGCGATCGGTCATCAGGTTCGCTTAAACGGATATGACAGCATCAGTCAACGCGCTGTTGTACCAAAAAAACGGAAGCTCGTTTTGATTGCAAAGGCGATCCAAGCGAGCCTTTTTGCGAGCGATATTAAGCCCTATCCCGTTCTCGAAGAAGCTGCCTTTATTGTTGATGCAGTTGCTGCGGCGCCAGAGCCTAAACGCTTGCCCGAGACGCTAAACGAGCGCGCCGAATGGGTCACTAATCTTTTTATCCGATTAGAGAAAACGGATTAACAAACCGGACCGCGGGCGTCCTCGCCCGCAAGCCATGCGAGACGGGAGGCTCGCGGTCCAAACTTTTCCTCATCTACCCCCGTCGCGGCATTTTAAAGGGTAGCATCATTTGAATCAGCGGGTTTCTAAATCGATCAAGTGATAGGCTTTCGTGAAAGACGTCGACGGCTTCATGGTCGATCACGGTTTTGATCAATGAGCGCGTGTAGAAGGGGGAATCTTCTAATGTCGCTTCGACAAAGACAGGATGATCGGCGCGGGCTGGCCGTTTCATTTGCCAGGGCGTTGTGCCGAGTTCGATGGGTTTAGGCAGGGGAATTTCTGTCGCGTGTCCCGAGCGATCGATTTCAAGGGCGAAGCCAGCGGTGCTTTTATCACGAAGGGTTCGATCATAGACAATATGCGCACCTCGTTGGGTGGCGGTTCGCGACCAAAACCAGCTTGAGAAACTATCTTCAAGCGGTACGCTTCCCCAATTCATATCGTGGTAGCCGGTCCCGGCCCATTTGAGATTTGGCTTTTCAAAATTTGCTTCAACACGCGCGAGCGGTGCAAGGGGTCGCCAATGATGGTCGCCCTTGGGATCAAGCTTGGCGTGATGGTCCGAATAGATTGTGGGGTAGAGCCGGATTTTGCCTTTCACGCGTGAAGGAAAGGGCACGGTTATTTCATCAATAGTCACGACAAGACAGTCGCCTTCCCATGCCATGCTGGAGGGGCCAATCGTGAAGTTTTTTGATGTGCGGTGAAGACTATTTTTACCACGCTCTGTCATCGTCCAGCGATGACCCGTTTCACCGTAAAGCCCAACATTGATGGCGCAGAAATTTTCGGGATCGGTTGCACCAAAGCGACGCGCTAAAGCGTAATAGGGCGAGAAGACGCTGCCCACAAATCCGATAATAGCGAGACCATGTTTTTTATCATCGCTTAGCGCGTCGAGATACCACCAGTGATAGCCCCCCGATGGAACTGGCGCGTCGAAACACGCTGCGCCATCAAAGCGTCGGCTGCTAGTCGTCCCGACATGGCCGCCATCGGCACGCCCGGGCCCGGATGGGCGCTGCCCCCCGCTAGATAGAGGCCCGGTATTTTCGTTTTCGCTGCCGCTCTTTGAAACGATGCCAACCATCCGTGCGAAGCCCTTCCATAAATCGCGCCCCCGGTTGCCGGAAATAATCCAGCAAATCCCGAAGGCGGTGTGGTTACCACCCGCGTTTCATCCCACTCGATGTTTAAGCCGCATTGAGCGAGTTTCAGCCGCATCGCCAATTCAATTTTTTCATGGGCTTGCGGTGCATAATCGCCATTGGCGGGTGAGTTCACGAGGATGAGCAATCGCTCCGGCCCATTCCTATGGTCAATCCGATCTGCAGCGCAAATATACACGGTCGGATCAGAGGGGTAACCCTTCGCCAATTCATCAAATTCTTTTTTGTAATCGCCTGAGAAAAAAACATTGTGATGCTCGAGCGGAAAGCCTTCGGTCTTAAGATGCGCCGCCCAGGTAATCGCAGAAAGCGATCGCGATTGAAGCGGCACAGGACGCACGGCCCTTTTAACCGACTGGCCGAAGAGGCCTGATGCTACAGCGTTCACATCCGCGTTGATAATAAGATCGGAGCATTCAATACGTTCGCCCTCTGAGGTTATGATCGCCGCAACGCTACCTCGGTTCAATTCGATTTCGGAAACAGCGAGATGATAACGAATGGTGCCGCCGAGTTTTAAGAAGACGCGCTCAAACGCGCGCGCAACGGCATGCATGCCCCCTTCAACCGACCAGACGCCATCTTGTTCGACATGCGCGATCAGCATCAAGGTTGCTACCGCCTCAAAAGGAGATGATCCGCAATAGGTGGCATAACGGCCATAGAGTTGCCGCAACCTTGGATCTTTGAAGTGCCGCGAAACGGCGGACCATAATGTTTCAAACGGATTAATCCGCATGAGCTCAAGCATGCCGCTTAGACCGCTTGAGGTTGCCAGACTCAAAGGGTTCGGGCGTTGCGATTCGATAAAGGGCTTTTTCAGAGCATTAAACACGCGCCGTGATTCAGCGTGAAACGATAAAAAATTCTTGCCCTCATCTGCTCCTGCAAATTGTGCGATGGCGTCTGCCGATTGTTTGGGATCGGCAAAGAGATCCAGTTCCGCGCCACGGCCCCACGAGTGGCGCGCCAGAACGGAAAGGGGCTTTAATCCCAGCTCCGCCTCAAGCGTCGTGCCCGCCTCGGCGAAGATCGCGTCGAAAATAAAGCGCATGGTGAAAACGGTGGGGCCGCCATCGATCATCGCGCCATTAATAGGGATGTGCCGCATTTTGCCGCCGGGGGCGGCTTGGCGTTCGATGAGCACGACGTCCTCGCCGCGGGCGGCCAAAAGACAAGCCGCTGACAAGCCTCCAATACCCGCGCCTGCGATGATAATCGGCTTGTTCCGCACGCGCTTAGGCTCCTGTTGCGTGTCCACTTGAAATATGTCAATCTTTCATGACACTATAAAGCGACCATAAAAATGTACAACCGGTTGTGAAGGGAGAAAAGCAGATGGACGTCGCATTGCGCATTGAGCAAGAGCTTGAGGCCGCCATTTCCCGCGCCGCCGGTTCGGATTGCCCCCCCATTTTGGCTGAAGCGCTGCATTATGCCGTTTTCCCGGGCGGCGCGCGGATCAGGCCGCGTCTGTGCCTTGCGGTGGCGATGGCGTGCGGCGACAAGAGCCCGATCGCGGCAACGGCTGCCGGTGCGGCGATTGAATTGTTACACTGCGCCTCGCTGGTTCATGATGATTTGCCGTGCTTTGATAATGCGGGCATGCGGCGCGGTAAGCCTTCGGTGCATTTGGCCTATGGCGAGCGAATCGCAGTTTTGGCCGGTGACGCGTTGATTGTCTTGGCTTTCGAGCAGCTTGCGGTTCGGTTGGCCCTTTCACCGGAACGCTTGGCGCCTTTGGTCAAAATTGTGGCGACTGCGGTCGGCGGGCCGTCGGGCATTGCGGCCGGACAGGCGTGGGAATGCGAGGACGCGATTGATCTGGTGCGCTACCAGCGCGCCAAGACGGGCTCGCTGTTTGCCGCCTGCACCATGGCGGGCGCTGCTGCCTCAGGCTATGAGCCACAGGCGTGGCAGGCCTTGGGCTATGCGATTGGCGAGGCCTTCCAAGTGGCCGATGACCTACGCGATGTTGCGGGTTCCGAACAGGACCTAGGCAAGCCAGTAGGGCAAGACGAAACCCATCACCGCCCGAATGCAGTAGCGGCGTTGGGATTTGACGGCGCCATGCAACGCTTCGAAGATCTCTTGGCCGATGCGTTGGCCGCTATTCCGCCCTGCCCGGGTGCCGAGCCTCTGGCCAAGCAAATTGCGGCTGTATCGCGCAGCCTTGTAACGGGGCTGAGCGCGCGAACGGTTGCGGCCTGATCGGCTACAATGTCCGTTTTTGGTAGGATTCAGGATGGTTGGCGGCGGTTTCGCAACCAATTAATGGGGCGTGTCGGGTTTCAAACCTTTGCGACGGCGTTTCCTCTCACGCGACCGATCGCTCGCCGGCGATCGCGCCAACTCTTTGATCTGATTGCCGGATTTACCTATTCGCAAACCTTGGTGGCGTGCGTTGAATTGGGGCTGATCGAGCGATTATCGCGCTCACCGGCCAGCCTTGACGAATTGGCGCGCGCGTTTGGCTTTGCCGAGCATCGCCTCGAAAGACTGTTGAAGGCCGCTGTATCGCTCAAGATTTTGGAGCGGACGAGCCGGGGCCATTATGATTTAGGCATTCATGGCGCGGCTTTGATCGGTAACCCCTGGATTGCGGGCTTTATCAAGCACCATCAGCTGCTTTATCGGGATTTGGCCGACCCGATCAGCGTCGTGAGGGGCGGCGAAGGACTAACCGCTCTGCAGTCCTACTGGGCCTATACGGCCGACCATCACGGGCAGGAGACCGACGCCAAGGATGTTTCGGCCTATACCGATCTGATGGGTCAAAGCCAAGCGGCTGTCGCGCGGGAAATTCTAAGCGCCTATGATTTCAGCGCCCACCGTCACCTTTTGGACATTGGCGGCAGCAATGGCAGTTTTATTCTCGCGGCGGCTCAGCGGCATAAAGCGCTCGCTTTTACGCTGTTTGATCTGCCCGCGGTGAGCCAGATCGCCCGGGAGCGTATTCTGTCAGCCCGATTAGACGGTAGGGTTGCGGTGGTGGAAGGTTCGTTTTTGACCGATCCGCTGCCCGACTCAGCCGATGTCGCAACGCTTATTCGGGTGCTGCATGACCATGATGATGAGTCGGTGGCCAAAATTATGGGTGCCGCCTTCCGCGCGCTAAAGCCGGACGGTGTCCTTATTGTCGCAGAGCCGTTTTCCGGCATCCCTTCCATTGAACCGGTAACGGATGCCTATTTTGGGCTCTATTTCGCGGCAATGGGGCAGGGCAAGACCCGGACGACCGCGGAGATCATAGCGATTGGGCAAAAGATCGGCTTCCGCTCGGCGCGGGTCGTCGCAACCCAAAACCCGCTTATTACGGGAATTCTTGTGCTTCGCATTTGACATGGCACAAAATAGCGTCACAATCACTTGACGTTTATAAGTGTCACTATAAGATGACACATTAGGAAGGGCACGGACTCCTGAAAGTTCAGAAGGTCCCGGGAGCCAAGAGGGATAGTGAAATGCAGACGGTCGCGGTCGTCCTAGAAAAGCCAGAGCATTTGGCCTTGCGGGCGATGGATCTCACGGAGGTGGGCACCAACGATATCGTTGTCGATGTCGAATGGTCCGGCATCAGTTCGGGGACCGAGCGGCTGTTATGGACCGGGCGGATGCCGCCTTTCCCCGGATTGGCTTATCCTTTGGTGCCAGGCTACGAGACAGTGGGCCGGGTGAAGCAAACCTCTCGCGGATCAGGCTTGCATGAGGGCGACCGCGTGTTTGTGCCGGGGGCGAATTGTTTTGGCGAAGTGCGCGGGCTTTTTGGCGGTGCAGCTTCGCGCCTCGTTGTTCCGGCGGCGCGCGTTGTGCCGATTGAGCAGCATATCGGCGAAAATGGTGTTTTGATTGCCTTGGCTGCAACGGCCTATCACGCGATTGCGGGGGAGGGCGCGCGCCTGCCTGAGCTTGTCGTCGGTCACGGCATTGTCGGCAGGCTGATTGCGCGCATTACCTTGGCGCTCGGTGGTGAAGCACCCACGGTGTGGGAAACCAATCCGCTGCGTCGCTCGGGCAATATCGGGTATGACGTAATTGACCCCACGATCGATGAGCGCCGGAATTATTCCGCGATTTGTGACGCCAGCGGCGCACAAGGCCTGCTCGATTTATTGATCAGCCGGCTTGGCAAACGCGGCGAAGTGACACTCGCCGGTTTTTACGAAGAGCCGCTGAGCTTTACATTCCCGCCCGCCTTTATGCGCGAAGCCCGTATCCGCATCGCCGCCGAATGGGCGCGTAGCGATATCGACGCGGTCACGGATTTGATCAGCTCCGGCAAGCTTAATCTTGATGGCTTGATCACGCATTTCGCGGCACCGGAATCGGCACCCGATGCCTATCGCACAGCCTTCACCGACCCTCACTGCCTCAAGATGGTTCTCGACTGGAGACATCACTCATGAACACGATCGACGTCAATCTCGTCCGCCAAGCCAAGCTCCGTCAGGAGGCTGAAATCGAGCCCGATCCGGTGCATACGGGCGAGATCAAAAAAGAAACGCAAGTCATCGCCATTTATGGCAAAGGCGGCATTGGCAAATCCTTCACCCTTGCCAATCTCTCTTACATGATGGCACAGACCGGCAAGCGCGTTTTGCTGATCGGGTGCGACCCGAAAAGCGATACGACCTCGCTCTTGTTTGGTGGCCGCGCCTGCCCGACGATTATCGAGACATCGGCCAAGAAAAAGCTTGCCGGTGACGAGGTTAAAATCGGTGATGTCTGCTTTATCCGCGACGGTGTTTTCGCGATGGAGCTGGGCGGACCAGAAGTCGGTCGCGGTTGCGGCGGACGTGGCATTATCCATGGGTTTGAGCTGCTCGAAAAATTAGGCTTCCATGAATGGGGCTTTGATTACGTTCTACTCGACTTCTTGGGCGACGTGGTGTGCGGCGGCTTCGGTCTGCCGATTGCACGCGACATGTGCCAGAAGGTGATCATCGTCGGTTCAAACGATCTGCAATCGCTCTATGTCGCGAACAATGTATGCTCGGCGGTGGAATATTTCCGCAAGCTTGGCGGCAATGTCGGTGTGGCCGGCATTGTGATCAATAAGGATGACGGCACGGGTGAGGCGCATGCCTTTGCCGAGCAAGTCGGTATTCCGGTTTTAGCTGCTATTCCGCAAAACGAAGATATTCGCCGCAAGAGCGCGAATTACGAAATCGTCGGTCGCCCGGGTGGTGAATGGGCGTCGCTCTTCCAAGACCTCGCCGACAATGTTGTTGCGGCTCCGCCGAAGCATCCAACGCCACTCGATCAAGATGGCCTGTTGGCACTTTTTAAGGGCGATGCGGTTGGTCGCGGTGTTGTTCTTCAGCCCGCAACCGAAGCCGATATGTGCGGCGGCGTAATTCCAGAATTCACATCCCTCGAAGTTGTTTACGACACGGTGTGAGCAAAGCCATGACCCTCGAAACCGCCAAGACTCATGACCATACCCAAAACGTTACAGCGGCAACGCCGGACGTGAGCGGAATGTCGTGCCATGGCGGTAAGGACGAGTTGAAAAAGGCTGCGGCCTCGGCGGGTAAATCAGAAATTCTGGCGCAATATGCGGCCGATTATCCGGTGGGTCCGCATGATCAGCCACAAAGCATGTGCCCTGCTTTTGGCTCCTTGCGCGTAGGTCTTCGCATGCGTCGCACGGCTACGATTTTATCAGGCTCGGCGTGCTGCGTTTATGGCCTCACTTTTACATCGCATTTTTATGGCGCACGCCGCACCGTCGGTTACGTGCCGTTTAATTCGGAAACGCTAGTAACGGGTAAGCTCTTTGAAGATATCCGTGACGCTGTTTTCAAGCTGGCTGATCCTGATCTTTACGATACGATTGTGATCACCAATCTTTGCGTGCCAACCGCATCCGGTGTTCCGCTGCAATTACTGCCGAAGGAAATCAACGGCGTCCGCATTATCGGCATTGATGTGCCGGGTTTCGGTGTGCCAACGCACGCCGAAGCGAAAGATGTTCTCGCCGGTGCGATGCTTAAATATGCTGCAAACGAAATTCGCCAAGGCCCTGTAGCAGCACCGCGCACGGCAAAAAGCAGCCTACCGACGGTAACGCTTTTGGGCGAAATGTTCCCGGCTGATCCGGTTGTGATTGGGCGTCTATTGGAACCGATGGGTTTGGCCGCTGGTCCTGTTGTGCCAACGCGCGAATGGCGTGAATTGTTCACGGCTTTTGATTGCGCAGCCGTTGCCGCCATTCATCCTTTCTATACGGCGTCGATCCGCGAGTTTGAAAATGCGGGTCGCAAAGTCATCGGTTCCGCCCCTGTCGGTTATGATGGTACGGCGGATTGGCTGGCGGCCATCGGTGATGCGTGTGGTGTCGCAGCTGACAAAATTGCTACCGCGCAAAATATGATTCTTCCTGCGATCAAAGGCGCTCTAGCGGCTAAGCCTATCAAGGGACGTATCACGGTCTCAGGCTATGAAGGCTCGGAACTTTTAGTTGCGCGGCTACTGATCGAAAGCGGTGCAGAAGTCCATTATGTTGGCTCGGCCTGTCCGCGCACGAAATGGTCGGATGCGGATCGCGAATGGCTTGAAGCGCGTGGGGTAGAAGTTAAATTCCGCGCATCGCTTGAACAAGACTTGGCCGCGATGGAGTTTTATAAACCCGACCTCGCCGTTGGTACGACACCTGTTGTCCAAAAGGCCAAGCAGATGGCCATTCCAGCGCTTTATTTCACGAACCTTATCTCAGCGCGTCCTTTGATGGGACCCGCAGGCGCCGGTTCGCTCGCACAAGTGATCAATGCGGCCATCGCCAACAAAGAACGCTTCGACACGATGAAAGAGTTCTTTGAAGGCGTTGGCACCGGACACGCAACCGGCATTTGGGAAGACACACCGAAAGATCGTCCAGAGTTCCGTGCCAAATATCAAGGCATGTTGGCCGCGCGCGCCAAGGCAGAGGAGTCAACCGCGATATGACTCATCTTCTCTCTTGCGAGGTGCGCCCATGCTAGTTCTCGATCATGATCGTGCGG
>CAIRGA010000197.1 GCA_903877935.1 uncultured Hyphomicrobiales bacterium | reverse complement strand
TGCGCTTTACGCTCGCCGCGATGGCGGCCCAAGGCCGCGACATCAAGCTTTCGACGCAACGCATTGAAGGCTATCGCAATTTCGCGACCAAGATTTGGAATGCCGCGCGTTTTGCGGAGATGAACGGTTGTGCGCGCGCCGAAGGGTTTGATCCAAAGGCGGTCAAATTGCAGCTTAACCGCTGGGCCATTGGCGAGCTTGCTCATGCAACGGCAGACGTCACGGCCGCGATTGAAGCGTTCCGGTTTAACGACGCGGCGAATGCGGCCTATCGCTTTACGTGGAACGTGTTCTGCGATTGGTATCTCGAACTCGCCAAGCCTTTGTTTATGGGCGAGGACGAGGCGGCTAAAGCCGAGACGCGGGCGAGCGTGGCTTATGTCTTTGATGGTATCTTAAAAATACTCCACCCTTTTATGCCCTATCTTACCGAGGAGCTTTGGGCGGTAAAGGGGCAGGAGGGCCCGCAACGGGATGCTTTGTTGTGCTTGTCGGAATGGCCGAGCTTGCAAGGCCTTTCGGCCCCCGATGCCGAGGCCGAGATCGGCTGGCTCGTTGACCTTGTGACTGAAATTCGATCGGCGCGCAGTGAAATCAATGTGCCAGGCGGCTCTTTGGTGCCGTTGGTGCTGGTGGGTGCATCGTCCGCCACGCGGGAACGCGCTGGCGCTTGGGGCGATATGCTGAAGCGTTTGGCCCGCCTTTCCGATATTTCCTTCGCCGATCAAGCCCCGCCGCAATCGGCCCAAATGGTTATTCGCGGCGAGGTTGCGGCTCTTCCCCTCGAAGGCATTATCGATATTGCCGCCGAGAAGGGGCGCCTGTCGAAAGAACTTGAGAAAATTACTCAGGAAGTGGCCAAAATCGACGCCAAGCTTGGCAATGCCGATTTTATGGCGCGTGCACCCGAAGAGATCGTCGAAGAGCAGCATGAACGCCGGTCAGATTTTACCGAGCGTTCAAGCAAGCTGACAGAGGCGCTATCGCGGTTGATGTAAAGTGGTGCGAGCCGGACCGCGCGGCTCCTGCCGCGCATACCATATTTGGCGTAAAGTGTTGCGAGCCGGGAGGCTCGCGGTCCGTTGAGCGTTGGACCGCGCGGCTCCTGCCGCGCATAACTATTCCTCTGCAGAGGGCTCAATCAGCGGCATTCTTTCGATCATGAAATAGAGATGATCTTTCGCCGCCTCATATTCCAAGAGACGGTCGCCGCGTTTCTGGATGAGGTGGGGAATATCAATCGCCGCCATGCCGTCCGTACAGGTGACGTGTAACACCTCGCCCGGTGCCAAGCCCGCTAGTGCCTTGCCTGTGCGAAGCGCGGGAAGCGGGCATTTGAGCCCTTTTAAATCTAAATGATGGTCACTCATGGGATAATTCTACGCGCCGTCTCAGCTGAATGAAAGAGCAGTGCTCGACGTCTGTTTCAAATTCGTTCAAAAGACCGCAGCGCAGTTTGATGTTGGGAATATCGTATGAGGGTTATAGGTCTGGCGGGTTGGAGTGGAGCCGGTAAAACGACATTGATCTCTCGGCTCATACCCGAGTTATCACGGCGTGGGTTTTCAGTTTCGACGATCAAACATGCGCATCATCGTTTTGATGTCGATCATCCGGGTAAAGACAGCTATGTGCATCGCATCTCGGGCGCGCGGGAGGTTTTGGTGGCCTCAGGCGAGCGGTTTGCCCTGATGCACGAATTGCGTGGCGCACCCGAACCAGACTTAAAGCACCTCCTTGGCCTGCTTTCGCCCGTCGATTTTGTGCTTGTCGAGGGCTATAAGCCTGAGCCATTGGTAAAAATCGAAGTGCATCGGGCCGAAAACGGCAAGGCCTTTATCTATCCTGACGATCCCACGATTATTGGCGTTGCAACGGATATACCGTCAGACGTTGCAGGCCTGCCAACCTATAATCTGGCCGATGCTGCCAAGATTGCGGATTGCGTTGAAAAGCATGCAATGCCGATTCAAGGGCTCTTGTTATCGCTCTCAAACGAGCGGTGAGCGCGCTAAAATCATAATCTTTTCGGCCTCTCGTAAATCGTCAGGCGTATTGATGTTGAAGAATGGGTCGAATGGCTGGTGATCCCATTCGACGGTGCGGCTATGAAATATCGTCAGCCAATCCAACACGCGTCGGCCTTTATCGTTAAGAATAGCGTCTGTGATTTGATCAAAAGCCGCAATCGGCCAAAACGAAATGGTCGGGTGGGGGCGCCCAGCGGACGATGCTGATGCGATCATCTTTTGTTCGCTATCGACGATTTTAGCTAAGTTTTGTACCAAATCACGAGGAATAAAGGGCGTATCTCCCGAAAGCGTGAGGACATGGCTTGCTTCAGGATTGTTCCTTTTTGTCCATTCCATAGCCGATAGTACCCCTGCCATCGGCCCAAGACTGGCCAACCGATCCGGCAAAACAGGTAAGTTCAGGTCCGAAAATCGGCTCGCATCGCCGTTCGCGCTCAGGGCGAGATGCTGAACTTGCGGATCAATCCGTTCGATAATCCAGCTCAAAATGGTTCTATCGCCCAGCTGCCGCAAGGGTTTGTCGCCACCGCCAAGCCTTTGGGCGACGCCGCCGGCTAAAATAACGGCTGAATAGGGTGGTAAAAGCATGATCAAGGTTCCGGATCAGCGAAGATGCCGATCCGGCGTGCCCTTCTTCTATTTGACTGTCAATACTTCCTTAGCTTGCGGCAGTACGGACTGGGATTTGCTGTTTCTTTACAGTCATCTCCGGCGGTTTTTTAACGCTAACTTTTAAAACACCCTTCTCAAAATGAGCATCCACCGCTTTTGAATCGGGTTCAAAATCGAGGGGAATAACACGATGGAACGAACCGAAGCTCCTTTCCATTAAGTAGAAATCTTTTCCCTTTTGCTCGGTTTCCCGCCTTTTTTCCCCCGATATAATGAGCCGATCACGATCGAGCGTCACCGAAATATCCTTATCCAAAACCCCGAGTAATTCGGCCAAGACTTCTAAATTGTCTTTCGTTTCAGCAATATCGATCACAGGTAACGTCATATCCGAGCCGTTATTGCCGTTTGTTGGGAGGCGCCGATCGATATAGCCCATCATGTCCTGCATTTCTCGGCGAAGACTCTGGAACGGATCGCGGATGGTCTGAATGTCGCTCGTTAGAAACGATGGGATTAAAGAACGCATGGTTATCCTCCTTATGAGGGCTAATTCGCCCAAAGCGAATTGAATGTTCTCGGGAGCGGGAAGGATCATACACATGGCGATGCGGACTTCCTTGACATCGCGCAATGGGTTAGGGGTAGAAATCCCTACGTCATCCAATCGACGTAATTGGTAATCCATGCTGTCATGGTGAAAGACAGAGGAGATTCGCCCATGAGTTCCACGGTCATCGAAGTCGCTCTTACCGATCTTGAGGAAAGTGAAGAGGATCGGATTGAACAGCTGGTGGATACGCTGGCCAACGATGTTTTGCCGTCGCTGGCTGAGGCTGCGGGCGTTTCTGGTACAACCCTCGCTGCGCGGTTAATGATCGAGATGTCCTACATTGTGGGGTTTACGCACCATCCCGTCGACGCGCTCGATCTGCTCACGGCAGCGGGCCAAGCCATTCGTGCAGGCATAGGCGATAACGAGCAGTCAACCCGTGGTGATGCAAGCGGCATGCAATCCGAGGATGTCGAGGCTGACATTGCGACGGACGAACCCGTCGTCTCGGGAACCAGATCGGATCGGTTGCATTAGTATCGCTGAAGGTTTCGGCCGGCCGGTGCGGACGAAGGTGGTGAGCGCGCTGGGACTCGAACCCAGGACCTATTGATTAAAAGTCAATTGCTCTACCGGCTGAGCTACGCGCTCGCTCGTGGCTTGCCTAAAGGGCTCGTGCCGCCGGGTCAATAGGTTAAACTGCCGCGCTGTCTCTTAACGGCTTAATTATGGTCACTTCTTGTTCATCCTATCAGGTTTATAGGAAGAAAATGAATGGATTCGGTTCGGATCGGTGAGACGGTAGGCCCAAAGATGACAGATAAAAAATGTATTGCGGTCGTTCTTGCGGCTGGTGAGGGCACCCGAATGAAATCGGATATGCCCAAGGTTCTCCATCCGATTGCCGGGCGGTCGATGTTAGGCCACGTTCTGAACACGGTCCAAGAGGCGGGAATTACCGATATTGCCGTTGTTATTGGCCCGAACAGAGACGATGTTGCCGCAGAAATTCACAAGATTGCACCGAATGCCTCCCTCCACATCCAAACGGAGCGTCTCGGAACGGCCCATGCTGTCTTAGCGGCTCGGGAATCGGTTAGGCAGGGCTATGATGAAGTGTTGGTGCTTTTTGCGGATACGCCGTTGATCGAGCCAGCAACGCTACTGGCGATGCGTGCGCGTCTCTCGGAGGGAAACACGGTAGTCGCGTTGGGGTTCGAGGCGCAAAATCCCCACGGGTATGGCCGCCTTTTGGTCGACGGAGCCTCGTTGGTTGCCATTCGTGAGCATAAAGATGCAAGTGAGTCGGAGAGGCGCGTGACGCTATGCAACTCCGGTCTTATGGCCATCGACGGTAAATTGGCCCTCGGGCTGCTTGATTCGGTCGAGAATCAAAATACGCAGAAGGAATATTACCTTACCGACATCGTTGAGATTGCGCGGAAGGCTTCGGCGAAAACCTCCTACGAAACGGCACCTGAGTCGGACGTTTTGGGCGTCAATGACCGAACCCAATTGGCTGTTGCAGAGGGTGTGCTGCAAAACCGCCTTCGGAAAAAGGCGATGATGAACGGTGCGACGTTGGCCGATCCTTCGACGGTCTATTTCTCTTTTGACACACAATTAGGCCGGGATGTCGTTGTTGAGCCCAATGTCATTTTTGGTCTTAATGTCGTGATTGGCGATAAGGTCCAGATCCATGCTTTCAGCCATATCGAAGATGCTTCAATTGATTCATTCGCCTCGGTGGGGCCATTTGCGCGGATAAGGCCCGGTTCCAGCGTCGGTCAACACGCAAAAATCGGCAATTTTGTTGAACTTAAAAAAGCCAATATCGGCAAAGGAGCGAAGATCAGCCATCTTAGCTACATTGGAGATGCTGATGTTGGAGCGGAAGCGAATATCGGCGCGGGTACCATTACCTGCAATTATGATGGCTTCTTCAAATATAAAACGGTGATCGGCGAGGGCGCTTTTATTGGCGCTAACTCGTCTTTGGTCGCTCCCATTAAGATAGGCGCGGGCGCTTATGTTGGTTCCGGCTCGGTGATCACGAAGGAAGTTGCGTCTGATCAATTGGCGGTCGCTCGCGGCAAACAAATCGCCAAGGACGGTTGGGGCGCGCAATTCAGGGCCACCAGTGAGGCAAAAAAGAAATCCGGAAAAGCGTGAACCCCGTCACGATTTGTTATTGAACGTGATTTGCCTAACGGCAGAGAACGTCGCTACCAAGCTCTAGTATTTTAAACCTTAGGAAGTCAGTTCATATGTGCGGAATTGTCGGAATACTCTCGTCAGAACCAGCCGCCGCTCAGGTTATCGAAGCGCTTAAACGGCTCGAATACAGAGGGTATGATTCGTCGGGCGTAGCCTCTCTTGGAGACAGGGGCAAGATCGAGCGATTACGGGCCGAGGGAAAGCTCAAGAATCTGGCCGCCAAATTATCCGGTCATCCTCTCTATGGTCATAGCGCGATCGGGCACACGCGGTGGGCTACCCACGGTAAACCGACAGAAGATAACGCGCATCCCCATGCAACTGATCGGGTTGCGGTTGTTCATAATGGTATCATCGAAAACTTTCGCGAATTGCGGAATGAATTAGTTGCCGCCGGTGTCGTATTTAAGAGCGAAACGGACACGGAAGTCGCCTTGCATTTGGTGGATCGCGCGCTGGCACGTACGGGTGATCCGATTAAGGCGGTTGAAGAAACATTACCTCAATTGCGTGGTGCGTTTGCGTTAGCGTTTCTATTTTCCGGTCATGATGATTTGCTGATCGGTGCAAGGCAAGGCGCTCCGCTTGCCGTTGGTTACGGTGATCATGAAATGTATCTCGGCTCCGATGCGTTAGCCTTGGCCCCCTTTACCGATATGGTTAGCTATCTTGAAGAAGGCGATTGGGTTGTGCTCAATCGTAAGGGTGGCGTTTTCCACGATCGCACCAACGCGATTGTCCAGCGCACAGTGCAAAAAAGTGGCGCGGGCGCTTATCTCATTGATAAGGGAAATCACCGGCATTTTATGGCCAAGGAAATCGCGGAGCAGCCGGAAGTTGTTGGCCGCACGCTTTCGCATTATCTCGATTTGGGTGCTGGAAAAGTTCATTTACCTGTAGCCTTACCCTTTGATTGGAAATCGCTACAGCGCATTACGATTACGGCGTGCGGCACAGCAAGTTACGCCGGGCAAATTGCAAAATATTGGTTTGAAGCGCTCGCTCGTATTCCTGTTGAAGTAGATGTCGCATCGGAATTTAGATATCGCGAGGCGCCACTTGATAAAAATGGCTTAGCCATCTTTATTTCTCAATCGGGTGAGACGGCGGATACATTGGCCGGACTGCGTTATGCAAAGTCGCAGAGTCAGCATATTCTCTCGATCGTGAACGTTACTACCTCGTCGATTGCGCGCGAAAGCGATGTCGTTATTCCAACCCTCGCGGGTCCGGAGATCGGCGTTGCTTCAACAAAGGCCTTTACATGTCAGCTCACGGCATTGGCCTGTTTGGCGATTGCAGCGGCGTCTGCACGCGGGACGTTAAAGCCCGGTGAAGAAGAAACACTTGTGAACGATCTGATAGCTACGCCCGGATTGATGGTCGAGGCGTTAAAATTAGAACATCACATCGAGCATGTCGCCCATGACATGGCAAAGGCTACAGACGTTCTCTATCTTGGCCGTGGAACCAGCTATCCGTTAGCGCTTGAAGGCGCGCTGAAGCTTAAGGAGATTTCTTACATCCATGCGGAAGCCTATGCGGCGGGCGAATTAAAACATGGGCCGATTGCGCTCATTGATGAAACGCTTCCCGTTATCGTGATTGCGCCCCATGACGCGATTTACGAGAAGACGGTTTCAAACATGCAAGAGGTCGCGGCCCGCGGTGGTCGTATCATTTTGATTTCAGACCAGCAGGGAATGGAGGGTGCGGGACTAGAACCGGCGGCGAAAATCGAAATGCCCGCCATGAATCCACGGTTTGCAGCAATTGCCTATTCGGTCCCGATCCAATTGCTCGCCTATCATACAGCTGTCGCATTGGGCAAAGATGTTGATCAACCGCGTAATCTGGCAAAATCGGTTACGGTGGAATAGATCGGCTGCGTGTTTTACGTGGAACTGGGGTATAGGTGTTTTCAAAGGTCGTTCAGTGAGTGGATCATATCAATATGCCGAATGATCAATCATCGGACTTGAGAGAGGTTGGCCCGTTCACGCCAATGGCCGCCGTTCGTCCTACGATCAGCCAGCGCATTCGGGGTTATTTTTTTACCGGTATTGTGATTGCCGGCCCGCTTGCGGTGACGGTTTATATTACGAGCTGGATCATCGGTTTAATCGACGCTTGGTTTAAGCCGCTTATTCCTGCCGGATTTTTTCCAGCCTGGCTCGCACCCTATAATATTCCGGGTTTAGGGCTGATCATTGCCTTTGTTAGTTTAACGCTTTTGGGCTTTTTGACGGCCAATCTTGTCGGGCGCTGGATGATCAGCATCAGCGAGACCGTGTTGGGGCGAATGCCCGTTGTTCGCGGCATTTATAAGGGTATGAAACAAATTTTTGAAACGTTGTTTTCGCAATCCGGGACGTCGTTTCGTAAAGTGGGTCTGATCGAATACCCTTCTAAGGGGCTATGGTCGCTTGTGTTTATTTCCGCTCCTCCAGAAGGTCAGGTGCTTGAGGCATTGCCGGGTGCGGATGAATATCTCTCTTGCTTTTTGCCTTGCTCACCCAATCCGACAACGGGATTTTTCCTTTATGTGAAAAAGAACGCAGTGACGGAGGTTGCAATCTCGATTGATGATGCCGCAAAGCTTGTGATGTCGGCGGGGCTTATTCAGCCGTCTGCTCATAAGGGTAGCGTCGCTCTTTCAAATCCGGCGTCTATCCAGCCCTGATCAGCCGTATCGCTTCGTCTCTTTCAAACAGATAAAGCAAAGTTCTCGCCGCTATCCCACGCTCACTTTCAAGATGCGGATCTCTCGCGAGAAGATTTTTTGCATCATCGCGGGCAATAACAAGCAACTCGCCATGTTTTTCCGGAACCGATAGTCGGAAGCCCGGCATGCCCGATTGGCGGGTGCCAAGTATATCGCCTTCGCCGCGCAGGCGTAGATCTTGTTCGGCAATCTCAAATCCGTCATTGGTGGATCGCATGGTTTCGAGGCGAGCACGCCCAACTTCACCAACATTGCCAAAGAGCAAAATGCAATTCGAACGTTCAGCGCCCCGCCCGACACGTCCGCGCAATTGATGCAATTGAGAAAGACCAAAGCGCTCCGCATGCTCGATAATCATAATTGTAGCTTCGGGAACATCGACGCCCACTTCGACAACCGTTGTAGCAACGAGGATCGATGTGCGACCGGCGACAAAATCGGCCATGGCGGCGTCTTTATCGGGCCCTTTCATTTGACCATGAACAAGGCCAACTTTAGATTCGTATAATTTTTGTAGAGATTCAAAGCGTTCTTGCGCGGCCGCGAGATCAAGGTCTTCCGACTCCTCAACAATCGGGCAAATCCAATAGGCACGTTGGCCTGATGTTAGGACACGTTCAAGACCATTGGCGACTTCATCCAATCGTTCGAGCGCGATCGTGCGCGTCTCAATCGGCTTTCGTCCTGCGGGCTTTTCTCGGATGATCGAGACATCCATATCGCCGAAATAGGTCAACACAAGCGTGCGCGGAATGGGGGTTGCCGTCATAACCAACACATCAACCGCTTCCCCTTTTTTTGAAAGCGCCAAGCGTTGATGAACACCGAAGCGATGTTGCTCATCGATCACCGCTAACCCTAGCCGATGAAAGGAGACGGTTTCTTGAAACAAAGCATGCGTACCAATGGCGATTGAAATCGTACCATCGGCAAGCCCCGCGAGCGTTTGGGCACGGGCTGCGCCTTTATCGCGACCGGTTAAAAGCGCGATGGTAATTCCGGCTTGATCCGCGAGGGGTTTAAGCCTCTCATAATGTTGCCGTGCGAGAATTTCCGTTGGTGCCATTAATGCCGATTGCCAGCCCGCCTCAACCGCCATTGTCATCGCCATCAGCGCAACGACGGTTTTGCCGGAACCAACATCGCCCTGCAAAAGCCGCAACATTCTTTCGGGGGAAGCTAGGTCGCGCTTGATGTCCGAGAGCGCTTGCTCTTGGCCGTCGGTGAGCGTGAAGGGTAGGGCCGCGAGCATGGCTTTAACGAGATGACCATCGCCTAAACGGGTAGCACCCATTTCGCGTTTCATGCGTGCCCGCATCAGCAATAAAGCGAGCTGACCGGCGAGCAATTCATCATAGGCTAATCGAACCCTGTGGAGCGATAGAGGTGCTACATCGGCTAGACTTGCGGGGCGATGCAAGGTGCGAATAGCGTCTGTAAAGCGCGGCCATTTTTCGCGGGCGATGAGAGCAGGGTCGATCCATTCCGCTAAGTCTGGAAGCTTTTGTAACGCAGCTTCTGAGGCTTTGACCAAGGCGCGTGGATAAAGCCCTGCGGTCAGGCCGTAAGTGGGTTCAAAAGCAGGTTGTCGAGCAAGGCCTGCGGCATCCAAGACGCGCTCGGGGTGGACCATTTGGCGATGGCCATCCCATAATTCTATAACGCCCGAAACATAACGGATTTCGCCAATGGGAAGCATCGCTTCCATCCGCACGCGGCCAACATTAAACCAAGTCAGGGTGATGTCGCCCGTGTCATCTTCGACCAAGACGCGATAGGGCGATTTGGCGCGCCCCGGTGGCCCCGCTTTATGCGCGACGACGCGGACCTCAAAGGTGCCTAATTCGCCCGGCACCGAATCCGCGATCTTCGATTTGACGCGACGATCAACAGCGCCATTCGGCAGGTGAAAAAGAAGGTCGATGATCCGCGCTTCGGCACTCTGAGGCGCAAGGAGTTTATCATAGAGCGGCGCCATTTTTGGGCCGATACCGGATAAACTCCGCAACGGAGCAAAGAGTGGATTAAGGACCGCTGGTCTCATCTCAAGAGGATCTCAAACCAACGCTATTGTCGTGAAAGGCAGCGCCTCCGAATGGGGCAGGTGAGTCAGCCCCAACAAGGGTGTTTATTCCACGTCCATCTGCATAAGCACTGTTCGGCCAGATGGATTCAGCAATGAGGACACCTCGATTGAGGCCGTTAAAATATTTTGCTTTTAAGCGCACTTCACCGCGCTGATTGAACAGAGTGACATAAGATTGATCGGCAATTGCCTGACGGGATGCATCGTCCGGATGGATTAATACGGTAGGCTCACCCTCGCGTGCTTTCGACGTTGTCGTCTCTGTGAATGTTGAATTAAGGTAATTGCGCGCAGGCGAGGTTGCGAGCCGAAACGGAAATGCGTCTGTCGCATTTTCCGATACATCCCAATGGTCGGGGAATTCCGGCATCGCGTGAATGGGACCCGACACTCGACCACCTCTAAACGGCACATTTGGCCAGTCGGGTTTGAATCGAAATTTGCCATCCTTCCAACCAAAGCCTTTTGTGAAATGGGCGTCCTCAAAAGGCGGTTGTGCGTCGATGAATTTTTTGGTTTCCAGTTCTTCAAGCGTACCCCAGCCTGAATGCTGCAAGGTCCAATCGATGATCTCCCGCGCGGACATATCAAAGCCCTTATGTTGGGCGTTCAGGCGATGGGCCAAGTCACAAATTAAGTCATGATTGGAGCGGCATTCGCCGGGTGGATCAATCAATTTAGGTCCGAGTCCTAAATATTGATGTCCGCCCCCTTGATAGAGATCATCATGTTCCGTGAACATGGTGGCGGGTAGAACAATATCAGCCATTTTTGCGGTATCGGTCATGAATTGCTCGTGCACAACCGTAAACAGATCCTCCCGCTCAAATCCTTTTCGGACAAGGGTTTGTTCGGGCGCAACCGACATTGGATTGGTGTTTTGAACGAAGATCGCTTTAACCGGCACGCCCCCGCCAAGTGCGGTTTTATCGCCCGTCAATACGCGTCCAATTTGCGACTGATCCATTGACCGAATTTTAGGATCTAATACGTCCAACCCTTCAATGAGGGATTTGCGCCAATGATAGATCGCACCATTGTTGTGAAAGGCGCCACCGCCTTCATATTGCCATGCACCAGTAACCGCTGCGATGCAGCTTGCCGCGTGCATGTTGACGGCGCCGTTACGTTGCCGAGAAAAGCCATAACCGAGGCGGAAAAAAGTACGTTTATTTTCACCGACCAGTTTCGCAAAGGATTCAATCTCGTCGATTGTTAATCCGGTAAGTGCGGCTGCCCATTCAGGGGTCTTTGACTGGAGATGCCGTTCGAATTCATTTGGATAATCGGTGGATCGTGCGAGATAATCCCGATCTGCTAAATTATCTCGAAAAAGAATATGCATCACGGCGCATGCAAGTGCGCCATCGCTGCCTGGCTTTACCACCAATGCGAGGTCAGCATGATCGAGCGTTGCTGTCCGGTAGATATCGATAGCGATAATTTTAGCGCCACGTGACTTACGCGCATTGACCGCATGCGTCATCACATTGACTTGGGTCGCGACAGCATTCGTTCCCCAAATAACAACGCAATCGGATTGCGCCATTTCTCTTGGGTCTGGCCCCATGATTTTACCAGTACCCGCTATAAATCCGGACCATGCTAAATTGATGCAGATCGAGGAATAAAAGCCGGAATATTTTTTTGCGTGTCGTAAACGGTTGATGCCATCTCGGTTAACGAGGCCCATCGTGCCCGCGTAAAAATATGGCCAGATGGCTTCGGAACCATGCTCAGCCTCGATGGCGTTAAACCGCTCGACAATTTCGGTTAGTGCCTCATCCCAGGTAATGCGCTCGAATTGATTGGAGCCTTTTGGTCCCGTTCGTTTGAGCGGATAAAGCAATCGATCCGGATGATGATTACGCTCGGCATAGCGGGCAACTTTGGCGCAGATAACGCCTGCCGTGTAGGTCTGCTCTTTCGACCCATAGACGCGACCAATGGTAGATTGATCGATCACTTCCACTTCGAGCGCGCAGGCTGAAGGGCAATCATGGGGGCAAATCGTATTCTTGCGAGGGATGCTGACGGGCGCGTTCATGGTGTTTAGATTACACCTTCGCGCCCGTCAGGCAATATTATGATCGACCCGAATTAGCCGACGATTTCGTTGCCCGAGAAGAACTGGGCAATTTCTAGCGCTGCGGTTTCTGGAGCGTCTGACCCATGAACCGTATTTTCACCAACAGATTTGGCAAACAGCTTGCGGATCGTACCGTCAGCCGCATTGGCTGGATTGGTTGCGCCCATGACTTCGCGATATTTTGCAATGGCATCTTCGCCTTCCAACACCTGGACGACAACGGGTCCGGAGGTCATGAAATCGACGAGCTCGCCGAAGAATGGACGCTCTTTGTGGACCGAGTAAAAGGTTCCGGCCTGATCGCGTGTCATATGGATCCGCTTTTGAGCGACGATCCGGAGACCTGCACTTTCAATAACCGCGTTCACGGAACCCGTGAGGTTGCGGGCGGTTGCGTCGGGCTTCAAAATAGAAAAAGTGCGCTGGAGCGCCATGGGTATCATCCTGTTCGTTGTTGAAATGCTCGCGTTCTATAACCGCGCTGGCTTAATCGGTCAAAGGGCGCGTGGTTATTTTTGTGCCAGCTGAACGGCCACGTCCGCCAATGCTTTCGGATAAAGCCTGACTTCCTGTTCTAAAACACGTGCCGCTAAACGATCTGGCGTGTCGTCGTCGAGGACCGGAACCGCGGCTTGGGCGATAATTGGGCCGGCATCCAACTCGGATACGACGTAATGCACCGTGCAACCATGGATGTTCGCCCGTTGCGATATAGCACGTTCATGCGTGTGAAGGCCTTTTAGCTCTGGCAAGAGGGAAGGGTGTATGTTGAGAAGTCGCCCTGGCCATTTTTCGATGAACGAAGCGGTCAAAACCCTCATAAAACCAGCAAGGCAGACCAATTCCACGTCAAATTCCCGTAAGACTTGATCAATTTTGGCTTCAAATTCTTCCCGGGACGGAAAAACGCCATGAGGTATTGTAACGGTTTTGACGCCTAAAGCGCTCGCTCGCTCCAATCCGCCGGCGTCGGCACTATTGGAAATCACAAGGACGATTTCGGCCGGAAAGCTCGGTTGCTTGGCCGCCTCAATCAGCGCCACCATGTTGGTGCCACGGCCTGAGATGAGGATAGCAGTCCTAATTCGGCGCATGTTAGAGAGCCAGTGAACCGGAATAGGTAACCTGTGACATGCCAGCCTTCTGTTCGATGATTTCGCCCACATGAAGAGCGGCTTCGCCCGCCGCCCGAAGCGCAGCAACCGCTTCGTCGGCTTTTTGACCATCCACCACAACGATCATACCGATGCCGCAATTGAAGGTGCGAAGCATTTCTTCTTGGGCGACGCCGCCTGTTTTGGCGAGCCAGCTGAAAACGGGAGGGACTTGGATCGCCTCAAGATTGACATGGGCTGTAATACCTTCGGGCAGGACCCGTGGAATATTATCTGGAAAGTCACCGCCTGTAATATGCGCCATGGCTTTAATCGCATCCGTCGATTTGAGGGCTTGCAACATCGGCTTCACGTAAAGGCGGGTCGGTTCCAAGAGGGCATGTCCGAGTGTTTTCTCGGGGGCAAAGGGTGCAGCGTCCGTCCAGGAAAGTTTTGATAGCTCGACGATTTTTCTGACCAAGGAGAACCCATTGGAATGTGCGCCTGACGAGGGCAGACCGATCAGCCGGTCGCCGACCTTGATGCCCGCTTTAGGTAAAAGATGGCCCCGTTCTGCCGCCCCGACGGCAAAGCCAGCGAGGTCATAGTCGCCTTTGGCGTATAGGCCCGGCATTTCGGCCGTTTCACCCCCAATAAGCGCACAACCTGAAGCGATGCATCCTTCGGCTATTCCTTTGACAATGGCTGCGCCCACATGGGGGGCGAGTTTGCCGGTCGCGAAATAGTCTAAAAAGAACAGGGGTTCCGCACCTTGGACAATCAAATCATTGACGCACATCGCTACTAAATCGATCCCGATTGTATGATGAATGCCGGTTTCAATCGCGATTTTGACCTTTGTGCCGACGCCGTCATTGGCAGCAACGAGGATCGGATCTTTAAATCCTGCCGCTTTTAAGTCAAAAAGACCGCCAAATCCGCCGATTTCAGCATCGGCGCCGGGGCGTCGCGTGGCCCTTACCAAGGGCTTGATTTCCTCGACCATGGCATTGCCCGCATCGATATCCACACCGGCGTCGGCATAGGTGAGACCATTTTTTGGGCTATCGGCCATGAGTTCGCTCCAGAAACATTATTGTTTCGACTAAGCCTCACGCTTTGCGCTTGCAAGCAATAGCGTTAAGTACCACATGCAAAACTGTGGGTTTTGAGTGTCTTTAGAAGGTTTTCCCCAAATCATCCAATGTTGCCTAATATAATATCACTGCTTCGACTGCTGTTGGTGCCTCTGATTATTGGTTTTGTCGCCAATGAACAGTGGCAATTTGCGCTTTATGGTTTCGTGATTGCGGGGGTTTCAGACGCGCTCGACGGCTATATCGCGCGGAATTATAATCTTCGGACCGAATTGGGATCGTATCTGGATCCGCTCGCCGATAAGGCACTGCTTGTCTCAATGTTCGTGACATTGGGGGTCTTGGGGCTTTTCCCCTTTTGGCTGGTTATGCTCGTTGTTACCCGCGATATCCTCATTATTGGGGGGATCCTGCTCGCATGGTTGTTGGGAAGCCCGATGGCGATGCGTCCGGCGAAACTTTCAAAGTTCAATACCTTTGCTCAGATCGTGCTGGTTGGCACAATTTTGGGGGTTAAGGCGTTCGAGCTTGATATCCCGTTTCTGGTTCGCATTGGCGGAATAGGGGTGGCGGCCTTAACCTTAGCGTCAATGATCATCTATATTTTGCAATGGCTTAGACATTTTCCGGATCATAAATTATGACCGATTCACCCCGACAATTGCCACTCGATCTGCCGATTGAAACACGGCTTGAGGCTGAGGATTTTTTGATCTCACCCAGCAATGAAATAGCGTTTCATTATCTCGAAAAATGGCCTAATTGGCCTGATCGGGTTTTATTGCTCACGGGTCCTGAAGCATCAGGCAAATCGCATTTAGCCGCTGTTTGGTCTGCCCAATCCCGCGCTTGGACCGAAAAAGCGTCCGATATTGTGCTCGACCGGGTGCCTCATCTCGTATCAAGCGGCGCGTTGGTGATTGAAGATTGTGACCAGAGCACCTTAGATGAACATGCGATGTTCCATCTGGTCAATGCGGCGCGGGAGCGTGGAACCTACCTTCTGTTAACCGCACGCAAAGGTCCGATGGAGTGGAATATTAAGACACCGGACCTCATTTCGCGGCTGCGTCTGGCTCCGGAAGTCAAAATTGACAGACCAGACGACGCACTCTTGAATGCGGTACTTTTTAAACTGTTCATTGATCGCCAATTGGTGATCGATACGACGATTATCGCGTTCATTCAGGGCCGAATCGAGCGTTCAATCGCCGCGGCGCGTGATTTTGTCGAACGCCTCGACCGTGAAGGATTAGCGCGAGGCAAGCCAATTACCCGCTCATTGGCTGCTCAATTGTTGAAGGTTGAGGACGATTTTGGCACTGATTAACCCTGCATTTTAATTTTTGCGACGGTGTGTCGCCATTTTGTCAAATGGGCGTCATAATCCCCTGCAACCAAACGGCATTGCCCGTTAAGGAAATTGATCAAATGGCTCGGACCCGTAGCGCCTCATCCTCCTCGACCTCTCGCCGAAATGGCGGACCGAAGACCCCAGCAGCACTTGCTCAGTCGCCGCACCGGTTCATAAACCGTGAGCTGTCATGGCTTCAATTCAATCACAGGGTGCTCGAAGAGGCAGCTAATCCGCATCACCCTTTGTTGGAGCAGCTCCGGTTTTTATCCATCTCGGCCAATAATCTTGATGAATTTTTCATGGTCCGCGTTGCGGGCCTTGTTGGTCAGGTGAGCTCGAATGTTGCCCCGCTGTCGGACGATGGGATGAGCCCTTCGGAACAATTGGTTAAAATCGGTGAGGCCGTTACCCAGTTATGTGCCGATCAACAGACACGGTGGCGGGAATTGCGCGTTGCTTTGGATCAGGCGGGCATTTCGCTGGTCGATGGAGA
>CAIRGA010000196.1 GCA_903877935.1 uncultured Hyphomicrobiales bacterium | reverse complement strand
GCCGGTATATTTGCCGACAATAGCAATGGTGACCTCGCCTTCCGGATTATTGATCCGGTCGGTGACGCCCTTCCAGCGCAATAGATTAGGCTTTGGCGCAGGCTCAATGCCGAAGGCTGCGAGCACTTCTTTATCCAAGCCTGCGGCATGGTAGGCGGCGGGCACGGCATAGATCGAGGACACGTCGCGCGCTTCAATCACCGCTGTCTCGCGCACATTGCAGAATAGCGCCAGCTTACGGCGTTCCTCGACCGGAATTTCGCGGTCCGAGCGGCAAAGTAGAATATCGGGCTGGATGCCGATGGAGCGAAGCTCTTTGACTGAATGCTGCGTCGGCTTGGTTTTCAACTCCCCTGCAGCTGGAATGTAAGGCAAAAGCGTCAGATGGACGTAGACGGCATGGCCGCGCGGCAAATCATTGCCCAATTGGCGGATCGCCTCGAAAAACGGCAGACCCTCAATATCGCCGACCGTGCCGCCGATTTCGACAAGCACGAAATCAACACTTTCATTGCCTTCAAGCACGAATTCTTTGATGTGGTTGGTGACATGCGGGATGACCTGCACGGTACCGCCGAGATAATCACCGCGGCGCTCTTTGGTGATAATGTCTTGGTAGATGCGGCCGGTGGTGATGTTGTCGCGTTTGGTCGCGGGGCGTCCCGTGAAGCGCTCGTAATGACCCAAATCGAGATCGGTCTCGGCACCATCATCGGTGACGAAGCATTCGCCGTGCTGATAGGGGCTCATCGTGCCCGGATCAACGTTCAAATAGGGGTCGAGTTTGCGAAGGCGAACCGAGTAACCTCGGGCCTGAAGGAGAGCACCCAGAGCCGCAGACGCAAGCCCTTTGCCCAAAGAGGACACCACGCCACCGGTGATGAAAATGTACCGTGCCATGGGGTTTTCCTTCTAGAGGTGCTTTGATGATTCGCCAAAGCCTGAGTTGCACTATTCACACGAAACGCGGGCAAGATTGGCCCAAAAATAAACGCCGGAAGATGCCCCCCGGCGTTTGACGCGATGTTATGACGGAAACGCGCTTATTGGGCGGGCTTCGGCTGCCCTTCAAGCTGCTTCAACTGGTCAAGAACGCCTGCGGGCTGGGCGGGCGCCGCACCAGAGGCTGCAGGCACAGCCTGGTCAATAATTGATTTTGGGGCGCTGGCATTTCCGGAGATAATCGCGAGCAGAAGGCTGGTAGCAAAAAAAGCCGCAGCCAAGATCGCCGTTGTGCGGGTGAGCAAATTGGCCTGCCCGCGACCGGTCATGAGCCCCCCAAGGCCGCCACTGCCGCCACCGCCAAGTCCACTTAAAGCGCCTTGTTCAGAACGCTGGAGCAAAATGACGGCGACAAGCGCAATCACGATCAGAAGATGAATGACAATCAATACTTGTTGCATAAAACAATGAGCCTTCGGAAAGCCGGGAAACTATTCGTGCGGGGCTTTAACACGGGCCGCGCTCGGGATCAAAGCAGGAATATGGGGTGTGACTTGGAAAATTTCCAAGCTATCGGCTTTAAATTAGTGAAATGCCGCCGCAATCCCCAAGAAATCTTCAGCCTTAAGGCTCGCGCCCCCCACCAACGCCCCGTCGACATTGGCAACTGACATCAATTCCCTGGCATTCGACGGCTTTACTGAGCCTCCATAGAGAATTCGGACTTTTTGCGCTTCGTCCTTGCCGACAATCTTCTTCAGATCCGCACGGATAAGGGCATGAACCTCTTCAACATCCTTTGCCGTTGGGGTTAAACCAGTGCCAATCGCCCAAACAGGCTCATAGGCGATGACGATATCGCGGGCCGTCATGCCGTCCGGCACGGAACCTTTCAATTGGCGGCGGACAACGGCCAGTGTCTTGCCTGCCACACGCTCAGCGCGGGTCTCCCCTACACAGATAATCGCCATAAGCCCATTCCGATAGGCTGCTTCAGCCTTCAATCTAACACTTGCATCCGTTTCACCATGATCGGCCCGGCGCTCGGAGTGACCAACGATGACGGCTGACGCACCAGCATCGGCAAGCATTTGAGCTGAAATATCGCCCGTATGGGCTCCATTATCCTTTGAATGGCAATCTTGAGCACCAATTGCGATACCTTGACCGATTGCCGCGTGAGCCAAAGCAGAAATTAAGGTCGCAGGCGGACAAATCATCAGATCGACGCTACGGCGGATACAAACATCATTTCCCGCCCCCATGAGGTCAAATTCAGCTAAAACTGACTGTAAACCATTCATTTTCCAGTTTCCGGCGACGAGGGGGCGAATTGAGCGGGTCATGCGATGCTTTCCTAAATGAACTGTATTTGACCTGTTTCCTCCTAAAAGACACAAGATGAGTAAGAAATAAACCGTCTCCGTGTTTCTTTTGCTTGCATCCTGCGGCCAAACGCGCTTTGCCAAGCATCGAATTGCAGGAGGCGGAGTCATTCCTTATGATGGGAGTTTCGCTTGGTACACGTTAGATTGGATTGCTTCTCATGATGGACGGATTTCGCAAGGCAGGGCAAAGTCTTATTGGCCGGATTATCATCACGGTCATGTTCGGCTTTTTGGTATTTAGCTTTGCGCTTTGGGGAATTGGTGACATTTTCCGCGGCTACGGCTTGCGAAACGTGGCATCTGTTGGATCAAACGAAATCGACTCACAGGCCTATCGGGCAGCTTTCCAGACCGAATTACAAGCGATGTCCCGTCGTTACGGTCGCAACATTACGACCGAACAGGCGCTTTCCGTCGGGATTGACCGCCAAGTCTTGGGTCGTTTGATTTCCGAAGCGGCGCTCGATGAAAAAGCACGTGGCATGAAACTCGGTATCTCGGATGAAGCGATCGTCAAAAAGCTGCTTTCCGACCGGAATTTTACCGGCCCAAACGGTCAATTCGACAAAGCCAGGTTTAACGAGGCTCTCCGCGCAGCGGGATACTCGGAAGCGGGCTTTATTGCCGAACAGCGCAAACTCGATATTCGCCAGCAGATCATTCAATCCCTTTCGGGCGCGCCCAATGTACCAACCCTCGTCAGCGATGCCTTGAATGTGTATACAAATGAAGAGCGGTCAGCCGAATTCATTACCATCGGCAAAGAACAGGTGGGCGCTTCAGCGACGCCAGATGAGGCGACATTATCGAAGTTCTTTGAAGAAAACCAACAAAGCTTCCGTGCGCCTGAATACCGTAAGATCGCCTACATTGCGTTATCTCCCGCGGACCTTGTGGCACCTGAATCCATTGCTGAGGCTGATGCCCGGGTTAAGTATGATGCCGATTTAACGACGCGCTATACATTTGCCGAAAAACGCGCTGTTCGCCAATTAGTCTTAACCTCAGAAGCGGATGCAAAATCAGCCTCTGAACGGATCAAGGCAGGAGCAAGCTTTGATGACATCGTTGCCGAGAAGAACTTAAAAAAGGAAGATACCGATTTAGGTCTCGTAGAAAAGCAACGCATTCTTGACCCAGCAGTTGCTGAAGCAGCGTTTGGATTGGCAAAAGGTTTAGTTAGCGATGTTGTAACCGGTAAGTTTGGATTTATTCTTGTCTCCGTTACCGAAATCGTACCGGCCGAAACACGGAGCTTTGCATCCGCTTTACCCGAAATTCGTGCTGCCCTCGCGATTGCAAAGGGCAAAGACCTCATCCGTGATTACCACGATAAGATCGAAGATCAACGGGCATCTGCCAAGCCATTGAGCGAAATAGCTAAAGACCTTTCGTTAAAACTATCGGTCATAGACGTAACGGATCGGGCTGGTCGTACGCCAGACGGTAATTCCATTGACGCTATTCCAGAGCGCGATGCACTTTTGAATGCCGCGTTTAGTTCGGATATCGGCGTCGATAACGAACCGATTGCCACGCGGCTTGCTGGTTATATTTGGTTTGACGTTCAAGGCATTACCCCGGCACGAGATAGGCCGCTCGACGAGGTTAAAGATAAGGTTATCGCTTCTTGGCAAGACGACGATTTAAACGGTCGGCTTGCGGCGAAAACGGTTGAACTCGTAACGTCGCTTAATACCGGACAGGCCTTGCAGGAAATTGCTGGATCGATGAGTTTGCCGATCAAAACCGTGACTGGTCTGAAGCGGAATGGGCAAAATAGTGACTTACCCCAAGCCGCCGTAGCACAACTTTTTGCTCTGCCAGAAGGCGCTGCCGGATCGGCCATTGGCAAACAACCCTTAGAACGCGTCATTGTGCGTGTTACGAAGGCTGAACTTGCTTCGTCAGCCACCGCCTTGGCCGATATGGGCAAGATCATGAATGAGGTGAAGCTCTCCTTGGCCGACGATTATGCAAATGCTTATGTAGGCGAAACGCAGAAAGAGCTTGGCGTAACCGTCAACGATAAAGTCTTGGGCATGGCCCTTGGGGTAAACTGAGACGGCCATGACGGTGCAACCAGACTATAGAGGTTTCGAAGAGGCCTATCTTGACGGTGAAACACAGCTTCTTCGAACCGTCTTGGTTGGCGATCTTGAAACACCTGTATCAGCCTTTCTTAAGCTTACCGCCGGCGATGGTCGAAATGCTTTTCTTCTCGAGTCCGTCGAAGGCGGAGCTGTTCGCGGTCGGTATTCGATTATCGGTCTAAAGCCCGATATCATTTGGCGCTGCCGTGGTTCAGAAGCCGAGATCAATCGGAACGCCCTGATCGACCGGCAGCATTTTGTGCCCTGCGGCAAGCCTCCGCTTGTAGCCCTTCGGGCTTTGCTCGCAGAAAGCGCGATTCCGTTTGATGTTGGTCTGCCGCCAATGGCCAACGGCGTCTTTGGCTATTTGGGATACGACATGGTTCGCCATATGGAACGGCTCGGAGAGCCTAATCCTGACGCTCTTGGCGTGCCCGACGCCATCATGGTTCGACCAACGGTCATGGTCATTTTTGATTCCGTCAAAGATGAAATTACACTGATAACGCCGGTGCGGCCCCTCGCGAACGTCACTCCACGTGCGGCTTATGAGGCCGCACTTTTACGCTTAGAAGAGATGGGCTTAGCGCTCGACGGTCCATTACCATCAGGCATACAGGATTCTAACGATGTGCCACCCATCCCTGCTGCTCAGTCCAACACTTCCGAGGCTGAATATCTGGGCAT
>CAIRGA010000195.1 GCA_903877935.1 uncultured Hyphomicrobiales bacterium | reverse complement strand
CTATGATCAGGTGGTCGAGGACACACTTGAAGCACTCGCGAAGCATCTTGAGGTGAATATAGACGTGGTTGGGATAATGGGACTCGCTAAGTGATCGATAAAAGCGGGTTTGAGGTGGATATACGATAGATCGGGGGTCGGCAATCGGTAGTTGGCAGCCGGGAATAAGGGATGGGTTACGCATGGTAATCGTCCTTCGACAAACCGCTTCGCGGCTGCTCAGGATGAGGGGCTGGCTCATGGATATTTTTCGCTTACCGTGATTGCTTCAGAAAAACCTCTAGGCAAAGCGGCAGGGCTCCTGTCGACATCCAACGAGCCAACGCGGCCATGCGACGGGGTGGCCGCTTCATGTCCAAGTCGCTAAACTAAAAACGGTGCATTCAACTTTGCGTGGCGCTTTGAGCACTCCTGCAGCAGCGCGTTTTCGTGCCGGTGCCGTTCGTGTTTTTGAAAGATAAGCTGCGCGAAGCGGAGCAGTTGCTGAGCGCGATGGAGCGAAGGAAAGTGTTATTGTTTTGTCATTGCTTCGCTCTTGCTCACAATGACGGTTGAGGGTTTCTCACACCATCATCGCCAACCCCACCACCACAACCCCCTCAATCACTGCTGCCACTCGATACACCCGCAACGCGCGGCGGATATCCTTGGTATTCGCCTCGCGTCTGCCATCGCCCATATAGGCGTCCTCGACCATCTCGGTGCCATAGAGTCTTGGTCCTGCGATTTTGAGGCCTAAGGCTCCGGCCATGGCGGCTTCGGGCCAGCCGGCGTTGGGGGAGCGGTGATGGGGGGCATCGCGGCGTACGGCTTTGATCGCGTTCCATGCCGAGCAGCCGGGGATCAGCGCGGCGGCTAAAATAATCAACACGGCGCTGATGCGCGAGGCGGGGAGGTTGACGAGATCGTCGAAGCGTGCTGCGGCCCAGCCGAAGGCGTGGTACTTCTCCGATTTATGGCCGATCATGCTGTCTGCCGTATTGGCGGCTTTGTACAGTACGCCGCCTGTTAGGCTGAACATCGCCGTCCAGAAAATCGGGGCAACGACGCCATCGGAAAAATTCTCGGCGAGGCTTTCAATCGCCGCGCGGCTGATGCCTGCTTCGTCCAGCACCGCTGTGTTGCGGCCCACGATCATGCCCACGGATGTGCGGCCTGCCGCGATGCCGCCATTGTCGAGTGCGTTGGCGACCGCCAGGACGTGATCATTGAGGCTGCGTTGCGCGGGTAATGTGGCGGCCAAGAGAATGGCCAGCACGACGCCTTCCTGGGTTTGGATGAGGTAGTGCTCGGCGAAGAGCGTCAGGCCGCCTGTTAGCCCCAAGAGCAGCAGCAGGGCGAGCACGCCCGAGGCCCGGCGCATGACGAAGGACCATTGGGGGCGGTTTAGTGTTTTATCGAGCAGCGTAATCAGCGCGCCGATCCAGGTGACGGGATGACCGATTGCGCGATAGAGCGCTTGGGGGTAACCAAAGAGCGCTTCAAACAGCAGCGCCGCTGCCGCGATAAAGAGTGCCCCTGTGACCATGTCTGCCTCTGATCCCTCAACGCCTTCGTCCGATAGCCTCTATATCCATGGCGGCAATCTGGCGCTTGCCCGTCTGGCCTACGCGCAAGCGCCGGAGCCTTGGATTGATCTCTCTACCGGGATTAACCCGATTTGCTATCCTGTTCCCAACCTGTCTGCGGCATCGTGGACGCGTTTGCCAGAGGAAAATGCTGTTTTCGCGTTGGAAACGATTGCGGCCTCTGCCTATGGCGCCCGCAAGGGGGCGCATGTGGTGGCAGCACCGGGTACCCAAGCCTTGATCGAGACGCTGCCGCGGCTCTTTGAAGCCAAGCGCGTTGGCATTTTGGGCTTTACCTATACCGAGCATGCAAGCTGCTGGAGACGCGGGGGGGCATTGGTGGAGACGGTTGCAAGCGTTGAGGCGCTTTCCGGCTTTGATGTGGCGATCATCGTTAATCCGAATAATCCGGATGGGCGCTATGTGTCGGTCAATGAATTGCTAACGCTCTCCGAGACGCTTGCCGCGCGCGGGGGCAGGCTAATTGTCGATGAGGCCTTTGTGGATGTGATGTATGAGGGCGCGAGTTTTGCGCCCTATCTGCCCGGGCGCGGAGCAATTATTCTGCGCTCTTTCGGCAAGACCTATGGTTTGGCCGGTGTGCGGCTTGGCTTTGCGATTGCAGGCTTGGAAGATGCGGCATTGATCCGGCAAGCGATGGGGCTTTGGGCGGTTTCTGGCGTGGCGATTGAGGTGGGCGGCAAAGCACTTGATGATCGCGCATGGCTTGATGCGACGCGCGAGCAGTTGATTATCAAAGCGGTGCGGCTTGATACGATGATGCGGCAGATTGGTTTAACGGTTGAAGGGGGAACGCCGCTTTACCGGCTCCTATCGTCTGATCGCGCATCCGATTACTTCAAACGGTTTTGCGAGGCTGGTATTTTGGTGCGGGCGTTTCGCGACAAGCCAAACTGGTTGCGGGTGGGACTGCCCGGTGATGCGAATGAGTGGGCCTTGTTGGAGAAGCGTTTAAAGAATTTGTGAGGGGGAAATACCAACGTGGTTCGACAAGCTCACCGCTGGGCAAACTCACCATGAGGGTTAATTTCACCTCATCCTGAGCCGCGCCAAAGGCGCGAGTCGAAGGACGGTTGGGTGGTTCGACTCGCAAGCGCTTCGCGCTTACGGCTCACGATGAGGATTAAGTTTGATTTTAAAATCGGAAAATAAAATCTGTGAGGGGGAAATAATGTCACGAAATTTTTTAAGCCAATTAACCGGCTCGTTCGCGATGCCTGCGGCAGAAAATCCGACGGTTGCGATGGTGGAGGCGGCCTATCGGCATCATGGGCTCGACTGGCGCTATATTAACTGCGAAGTGCCACCGGAAAAACTAGCCGATGCCGTTAAAGGTGCGCGTGCAATGGGGTGGGCAGGGTTTAATTGTTCGCTGCCGCATAAGGTGGAAGTGATCCAATATCTCGACGGATTGGGCGCTTCGGCCGAAGTGATTGGCGCGGTGAATTGCGCGGTGCGGCGCGATGGAAAGTTTATTGGCGAAAACACCGATGGCAAAGGCTTTTTGCAATCATTGCACGAAGTGATTAATCCGGAAGGATTGCGCGCCGTTATGTTTGGCGCAGGCGGTGCAGCGCGTGCCTGTGCGGTAGAAATGGCGCTTGCGGGTTTGTCACACATCACGATTGTGAATCGCGATGCCAAACGAGGACAAATATTGGTGGATTTGATCAACTCAAAAACACCAGCGAAAGCAGAATTGGTCGAGTGGGATAAGGCGTTTATTGTGCCTGCAGACACGGCGATTGTCGTGAATGCCACATCGATTGGACTCTATCCGGATGTTGAGGCGCGCGTGAAGGTTGATATGGCATCGATTACGCCTTCCATGGTGGTGGCCGATATTATCCCGAATCCGCCGCGTACCGCCTTGATCCGAGAGGCCGAAGCGCGCGGCTGCCGCGTGATTGACGGGCTTGGGATGCTGGTTAATCAGGGTGTGATCGGGATTAAATATTGGACGGGAGTCGATGTTGACCCGGGCGTGATGCGGCGGACCGTGGAGGAGATATTTAAGAGGTGAGAGTCGGATCGTCTTCTTGCCACTCGTCTTCCCAATCCTTGCCGCCATAGAAGACACGTAGGATAGAGACTTGGGTTTGATCGACCGTGAATGCAATCGTCACACGACCTCGAAACCGATGATGCGTAATCCGGGCATGAGGTCATCGCGCAGGGTGCCGCGTTCGGAGGCGAGGTCGAGCCGATGGATAAAAGCGCTGATCCGTTCGACATAGGCAAGCGCCACAAACGGACCGGCCTGATCGGCAAGCCAGTTATAAATGCCCCGCAGGTCGATATTGGCCTGATCGGAGAAGATGACAACACGCTGGAGCATCAGGATTTGGTAATCCTTTCAGCGTGCAGGGCGCGAATACCCTTCATCACCTCATCTATCGGAATGCCCCGCTCGGGATGGGCCTGCATTTCCAGTGCGGTGGGGACGACTTCTTCGCGTAACCAGCGCTCAATGGCGGCGTCTCGCGCTTGGAGGGCTCGGAGGCCCTCGCGGATGACTTCGCTGCCCGAGGCGTAATCGCCTGAGGCGACTTTGGCATCGATAAAATCGGCGTGTTCTTTGGGAAGGCTAAAGGTACGTTTGGCGACCGTTGACATGGTGGACTCCTAATAAGGTGGTATGACTTAGTCATACTATAATGGAGCTTGATTGTCGAGAATAAGGGTACGAACGGTAGCTCTCACCCCCGCTCGACAAACCCCTCCAGCACCATTTTCCGGCCGGCCTTCTCGAAATCAATCGTCAGCTTATTGCCATCGACCGACGCCACCGCGCCATAGCCGAATTTGATGTGGAAGACGCGTTCGCCTTCGTTGAAGTTTGCGGCCGTGCCGGTGGATTTGGCGACCAGTTCCCCTTCGATCAGCATCGGGCCTTTGCGGTTGGCTGGTTGGGCCTTTGGTTGTGCTTGTGTCTGCGCGCGTTGCCAGCCCGGTGTTGAATAGGTGGAGCCGCCGAAGCCGCCTTGGTCGAAGCGGGAGCGACCGTATCCGCCATGGCCGCCGAAGCCTGCGGGGGCGTCGATCACTTCGACGTGTTCGGGCGGTAGCTCGTCGATAAAGCGTGAGGGGGTCGTGGCGTTCCACATGCCGTGGATGCGGCGATTGCTCGCGAAGAAGAGCTTGGCGCGGCGGCGCGCGCGGGTGATGCCGACATAGGCGAGGCGGCGTTCTTCCTCTAATCCAGCGCGGCCGCTTTCATCGAGCGCGCGTTGGTTGGGGAAGAGGCCTTCTTCCCAGCCGGGGAGAAACACCGTGTCGAATTCCAGCCCCTTCGCGCCATGCAGTGTCATGATCGAGACGCGCTCGGCGGTGTCGTTGTCGGTCATTTCCATGACGAGCGAGACGTGTTCGAGGAAAGCTCCGAGATCAGGGAATTCGTCCATCGAGCGGACGAGTTCTTTCAAGTTTTCCAAACGGCCTGCACTGTCCGCGGTACGCTCTTTTTGCCACATATCGGTGTAGCCGGATTCTTCCAAAATTTGCTCGGCCAACTCGCCTTGTTTCATTGTTTCGATGAGGGTGGACCAGCGACCAAAGCTTAAAGCGAGTTCGCGCAAAGCGCCGCGCGGTTTGGGTTTTAGCTCGTCGGTTTCAATCAGGCGGCGCACCGCTTCCAGCATCGGGATTTGCGCTTTGCGGGCATAGATATGGACTTGTTCGATGGTGGCGTCACCCAAGCCCCGCTTCGGCACATTGACGATGCGCTCGAACGCCAAATCATCGGTAGGGTTCGCGACCACGCGAAGATAAGCGAGCGCATCGCGGATTTCGGCGCGCTCGTAAAAGCGTGGGCCGCCGATGACGCGGTAGGGCAGGCCAAGGGTGACAAACCGATCTTCGATTTCGCGCATTTGCGCTGAAATGCGCACCAGAATGGCCATATCGGCAAGCGAATGGCCTTTGTGTTGCAGCGCTTCGATTTCCTCGCCGATGAGGCGGGCTTCTTCTTCCGAATCCCACGCGCCGGTCAGCGTTGGTTTTTCGCCTTCCTCGTCATCGGTGAAGAGCGTTTTACCCAAGCGGCCTTGATTATGGGCTATGAGTTTTCCGGCGGTGGCCAAGATGTGGCCGGTTGAGCGGTAATTGCGTTCTAGGCGCACAACGACGGCACCCGGAAAATCTTTCTCGAAGCGCAAAATGTTATCGACTTCTGCGCCGCGCCAGCCATAGATCGATTGATCGTCGTCACCCACACACGCCACATTGCGGCGGCCTTGGGCGAGCAATCGCAGCCAGAGATATTGCGCGACATTGGTGTCTTGGTACTCGTCGACGAGCATATATTTGAAGCGCTCTTGATAGGCTTGCAGCACATCGGGGTGCTCGCGGAAGAGGCGCAGATTTTCGAGCAGGAGATCGCCGAAGTCAGCGGCGTTCAATTGCTTCAAGCGTTCTTGATAGAGCGTGTAGAGCTTACCGCCTTTGCCATTGGCAAAGGCTCCGGCTTCGCCCGCAGGGACTTTGTCGGGGGTTAGGCCGCGGTTTTTCCAGCCATCGATAAAGGAGGCGAGCGCACGGGCGGGCCATCGTTTCTCGTCAATATCCTCGGCGCGGATCACTTGCCGCATGAGACGGATTTGGTCGTCGGTGTCTAAAATGGTGAAATCGGATTTAAGGCCGACGAGTTCGGCGTGGCGGCGCAAAATTTTAGTACCGATGGCGTGGAAGGTGCCAAGCCATGGCATGCCTTCGGCCACTTGGCCGAGCAGATGCCCGATGCGCTCTTTCATTTCACGCGAGGCTTTATTGGTAAACGTCACGGCCAGAATTTGCGAAGGATAGGCCGAGCCAGTAGCAATAATATGCGCGATGCGCGTGGTCAGCACGCGGGTTTTGCCGGTGCCGGCGCCCGCGAGCACGAGCACAGGGCCGTCGATGACTTCGACCGCGCGGCGCTGCTCGGGGTTTAGTCCGTCGAGATAGGCTGCACTCGACCGCGCAGCGGACTGCGCACGCGCCGCCAGCCCGCCTGCTTGCGGGGTGTAGGTGAGATCATCGTCCAGATCGAGCGGATCGGCCAAAAGCGGATTACTTTCCGAAAAGAGAACATATCGCGAATCAGTGGCGAGAATGCCGAAAGGTGTGGCGAATGTCGACTATAGCTCGCGGATAGATGGGGATGAGGAGCGTTTTGAGCGACGAATACCCGAAGCGCCAGCGAAGGGCTGGAGCCGGCGACGGACCGCGAGGCTCCCGCCTCGCATTCTTAAGATGCGCTGCCCAAGAGGCGCGCGGTCCGGGGATTAAGACGCACTGCCCAATAGGCGGGCGGTCCTTAAGGACAGCTTTCCTACATCCGGTTGCGCTTCCCAAACAACACCCAATCCAGCGAGAACACGCCGGGGCCTTTGGTGATGATGACCAGAAAGCAAATCGCCCAGGTGCCATGGGTTGCCCAAGCGTCGGGGTAGACGAAGATTTCGATCACTAAGGTCATGCCGAGCAGTGCCAAGGCCGAGAAGCGGCTGGCCAGCCCGATGATCAGGAGCGCCGAGAAGAGATGTTCGCTAATGGCTGCGAGCACGGCGGCAAGGGTTGGGTCGATAAACGGCAAATGATATTCATCGCGGAAGAGGTCGACGGTTCCCTCCGCCAAATGGAAGCCCGAGACCTTGGTTTGGCCGGACATCCAAAACACGCCGCCAATCGATACACGGGCCAAAAGCGCGATCAGCGAATGCGGGATTTTTTCGAACAGGCCGAAGAGCGCTTTAATCAAATGGTTGGCTTGGGTAATGGCAGTGGTCATGGGTAGCTCCTATCGAACGCCGTGGGTGTGAGTGCGGTGATAAGCCTCTCGGCAATCATGAGATGCAGATGGGCGGTGACATCGAAACTCGGGTCAGAGGCTTCAGCGATACTGGCCGCTTCGCCGAGCGTGTGGCCGGCATGAAGCGCGTTGAGAAATGCGCCGCCCGAAGGGCTGACGGCTTTCACCGATACTGTGAAGCGGGGGCGATGAATGAGCGCGGTCTCGGCTTGAACATCGTCAATCGGCGCGACCGTTTTTTGTCCACTGTTCATCTGCCATAGAGTGACGACAGGAAAGGGCGATGCAACATATTTCAGGGCGGGGTGCAGCGTGAAACGGAGTTGGTCGACGTCGTCGGGTGCAATCGCCGCGAAGGCTTCCGGGCCGAGCGGTGTTGCATCGGCCGCGTG
>CAIRGA010000194.1 GCA_903877935.1 uncultured Hyphomicrobiales bacterium | reverse complement strand
CCATTTCCGAAATTGAGAGAGCCGCAATCAAGCGTGCAGATTTCCGGACGAAGTTCTTCCACATGGGCGACACGTTCGGCAGCGTCGGCGAGGTCTGAGCCAGGGCCGGGAATACCTGGATTTTTAGGGTCATAGGCGTAATCGCCACCCATGCCTGCCGTGAGGTTGATTACAACATCGACGCCTGATTCGCGGATTAGCTTGACCGCCTCGCGGTAATTGGCGAGGTCGCGCCCCGCTTTGCCTGTCTCGGTATTGCGGACGTGGAGATGGGCAATCGCAGCGCCCGCCTGCGCGGCCTCAATTGCTGCATCAGCAATCTGGCGCGGCGTTACCGGAATGGCCGGATGCTTGCCAACCGTGTCGCCTGCGCCCGTGACCGCACAGCTGATGATGACTTCATTATTCATAGGATTTTCCTCCACAATTGCCGGCAGCTTTACAGATTCTCGACTAATGATACGGTTTTAATAGCCGATGTCGATGGACTAACGCCGACTCTCCTGCGTCTTGAAGCGACAGGCGCTGGAGAATAGTGTTATTTTTAAAGGAAATAGACATGACAGCGAGTTTGGCCGCGGAAGAAAAAATGGGACGTGATCGTCCCGTTTCGTGTGAACGATGCGGCACACCGTTTACCTGCACTTTGGGGGGGCCGTGCTGGTGCGGTCAGGAAGAATTCCGGCTGCCGTTAACAACCGAGGGCGGCCCATTCGATTGCCTATGTCCCTCGTGCCTTAGGGACTATGCCGCTGAATTGAAGGCCAAAGGATTGGGGCCCGGCTGATTATCCGTGTTTCTGCCGCAATAGCCCGTTATAAATATTGCCATCGGTGCAAAGGCCGATGAGTTTTCCTTCGCTATCGACGATACCTAATGCATGGCCGCTTTGCTGGCGAAGTGCGATGGCTGTTTTAAGACTTATGTCGGCGGGCGCTAAGACTATACCCACACCCGTCGTGCGATCTGGGATCACTCCATCGGTACCGCATGGAATAAGCCGATGCGGTGCGCCATTGAGTTGGGCGGCAAACGGAAAGCCCGCAGCATCGATGGTAATCGATGATTGCTTATGATCATCGAAATAAACATGGCTTTGCTCGCGCAAGCACGCGGCAAGCGGTTGCATGATTGAGCCCGCTTTGAGCACATTCAGCGGATTCATGTGCGCTACAAATTCTGCCACATAAGCATTGGCAGGATGAAGGATAATCTCTTCCGGTGTGCCCCATTGCACAATGCGGCCACCTTCCATGATAGCAATACGATTGCCAATTTTCATCGCCTCGTCGAGATCGTGACTGACGAAGAGAATGGTTTTTTTTAAGTTCTTTTGCAGGGATAGTAATTCATCCTGCAATTTGGTGCGGATGAGCGGATCAAGCGCCGAGAAAGGCTCATCCATCAGCAAGAGCGACGCATCGGTGGCAAAAGCGCGTGCAAGGCCAACGCGTTGCTGCATGCCGCCAGATAATTCATGGCCGTATTTGTTCGCCCATTGATCGAGCTGCACCATTTTCAGCTTTTCATCGACAATTCGCTCCCGTTCAGCTTTTGGTGTGCCGCGTAATTCGAGCCCCAGCCCGACATTGTCACGTACAGTCCGCCATGGGAGCAGCGCGAATTGTTGGAACACCATCGCAACGCTTGTGGTGCGCACAGCCCGCAGCGTTGCGGCATCGATCGCGGCAATGTCGACCATAGTGTCTTGATGGCGTAACAGCACTTTGCCGCGCGAGACGGGGTTTAAGCCGTTTGCTGCGCGTAACAATGTCGATTTGCCGGAACCCGAAAGGCCCATCAATACGCAAATCTCACCCTCTTCTACGGTGAGGGACGCACCAGCTACGCCGATGACGGAGCTCGTGGCTTTCAGAATTTCGTCGCGCGTTTCACCTTTATCAAGACGGGCTAACGCGTCATCGCGGGCGCTGCCAAAAACGATATCGACATTATCAAAAATAAGATGACTCATGATGCCTTGCCCGTTTGCCGACGCTCGGGCAATTTGCACACGCGGTCTAAAATAATGGCCAATATGACGATGGCAAGGCCGGCCTCAAATCCCATGCCGATATTGACGGAATTGAGCGCGCGTACGACGGGCTTGCCTAAACCACCTGCGCCAACAAGGGCCGCGATCACGACCATTGAAAGCGAGAGCATGATACATTGGGTAATGCCCGCCATGATCGTGGCCAGCGCCGAGGGAAGTTCGATTTTCCAGAGCAATTGGTTTTTTGTTGCGCCAAAGGCTTCGCCCGCTTCGATTAAATGTCTGGGTACAGCCGAAATGCCTAAATGGGTTAAGCGGATCGGGGCAGGAATCGCAAAAATGACCGTTGAGATGAGGCCCGGTACAACGCCGAGACCAAACAAAATAAGCGTTGGTATGAGATACACAAAAGTGGGTATCGTTTGCATCAAATCGAGAATGGGACGAAGTACCGTGAACAGCCATGGCCGGTGGGCGGCGGCAATGCCAATCGGAACCCCAATCACCACCGAGACGACTGTTGCGGATACAACGAGCGATAGCGTTTCCATCGTTGCGGCCCAATAACCAAGATTGGCAATCAGAAGCAGAGAAATGGCGGTGCCTAAGCTGAGCACGAGCGAACGGTGCAGCCAATAAACGCCAGAGGCAAAGACGACGATAAAGGCTAAAGAAGGTATCGCCTGCAAGAGCTCGGTGACACTGTCGATGCTGGCGCCGACGATGGTTGAGACCGCGTCGAAAAAGTCTGCGCCTTGAT
>CAIRGA010000193.1 GCA_903877935.1 uncultured Hyphomicrobiales bacterium | reverse complement strand
CGGTAGGCACGGGAGACACGCGCTCTCCGGTGCCTATTTCGGCAGCCGCCCCTGCCAAGCGCGAGAGTGGCGCGGCAAGCCAGCGTGTTAAAAGCAAGAGGCTGCCCAGCACGATCACATAAAGTGCGAGTGTGCCAAAGATCAAACGCATGCTGATCGATGGATCATCCGGCGGGCTAATCACCCGGCATCGCAACCAGTCATCACTTGATTGTTGGCGCACGGCAATAAAAGTCTCGATAGGAGTAACGCTTGTAGGCGGTGGAGGGGGCGGCGGCTCTTGTGGTCCACCGGGCGGTGGCGAATTGCGTCGTTGATTGGGCGTCGCAAACTTATGAAGGACGGGGCGCCCGCCAGCTTCAATGGCCCCAATAAAAACTCCGCGACGCTCCAGATCGCCTGCAACCCTTTGTTCGAGCGGTAAATCGCGTACCAATTCTTGGACACCCCGTAGGCTGGGTGCTACGAGCTCCAAGCTCATGAGTGGATTGTTCGCCATACTCTTCAAACGCGCCGCAGTCTGATCGGGCGGTGTGCTAAAAAAGTCGGCGATGGCGTCGCCACAGAAGGTCTCGGCTAAGCCGTTTCGGCGGGCAAGTTGGTTCAGCTGCTGCTCATTAAGAAGCAGAAACACATTCATCACTTGAGCGGCCGTGAGTGCTAGCGCAATAACCAGGGCCATTTGCCCGACAAGACTGCGCGGCCACAGTTTATGCCGCCAAGACATCAATCGATTGAGGGGCTTCGGCATTAGGTCGCCTGCTGCACGTCGGCGGTGAAGATGTAGCCTCCGCTGCGTACTGTCTTGATTAAAGCTGGATTGGCGGGATCCTCTTCAATTTTACGGCGCAGTCTCACGATACGATTGTCAATGCTACGATCGAAAGCATCAGCCTCGCGTGCATCGGCACTATCAAGCAACTGATTTCGCGAGAGTACCTTACGGGGGCTCATTACAAAAGCCATGAGCAAGCGAAACTCCGCGTCCCCCATAGGAACATTGACACCATCACTGCTCGTCAGACTGCGCTCATCGGCATTGACCAGCCAATTTTTAAACCGATATACGCGCCGCCCTTGGGCTTGCTCGAGGCTAGCGCGCGTTCCAGTTCGGCGCAAAACAGCTCGGATCCGCGCAAGCAGTTCTCGGGGGGCAAATGGTTTGCCTATATAATCGTCGGCGCCCATTTCGAGGCCTATAATCCGGTCGATATCGTCCGTTCGCGCGGTAAGCAGGATAATTGGCACATTGGACCGCGCGCGCAGATCGCGGCAAAGCGAGAGGCCGTCTTCGCCGGGCATCATGATATCCAAGATGATCAGGTCCACTTCGCGGTGGGCGATCTCCGCACGCGCCTCGGCTGCCGAAACCGACATGGCGACGGTAAGATCATTGCGAGTGAGATATTCGGCAAGAGGCTCGCGAATATCCGCTTCATCATCAACGATTAGGATCCGGAATTTTTTTGACATCTTATCACCCTAGCCCGGCTGTGCGGACGAGATCCACTATACCGAAATGATTGTCGTTTCCATAGCGTGGCCGCCAATCGGCGGGGGCATGAAGAACGCTGTCGGGATCCAAGTCCAAGAGCGCCACGAATGTCTCAGCCACTAATCGTCCACCCAAAGGCCCAAGACGAGTGGGGAGTGTATTCTTGGCCGAGGCATTACTTGAAAGGGCTGAAGCACGTGAACTCCAATCGTATTGAGCCTCTGCCAGGATATAGAACCAGAGCGGGGCGTTCCCCCGGAAACTGTCGCCATAATCGGCTATAGAGCGGTTTTCGGTGATGCCATCGACGGTAGCTTGGCCGACGCGGAGGTCTTTATCCGAAATGGGCTCAAGTCCGACGGCGCGTGCCACATCCTGCCCACTTGGAAGTCCACTGACTTGCCCGCGTATGAGATTGCGCATGGCAAGATTAGCGACGGCGCCTGGCAGTGGCCGCGCGAAACCGTCCTTGTCCCGAGCATTGCCACTACCAGCTTGAGAAAATTCCGGCAGGTACGCCAAAGGATTGACCAAGGATGTGTCAATTTTATAGGAGGGCTGAACTTTGTGTGTGCCATCCGAAATCCTCTCAGGTGTCATCGGATGGCGGGTCTCGAAAAAGAGGCTCCAGTCAATGCCGAATTCCTCAGGATACTCCCGAAAGCCGTTAAGTCCCGACTGATCAACCGCCGCAAAAATCGCCCTTCTTCCTGCCATGGCCGGGTTATTGCGACGATCCTCCGGGCTCCCCTGCATCACGGTGTTCAAGCGATAAACTTGTCTGATGGCGGAATGGCCATACCTATACGCGGCATCAACAAATTCCAACGGCATATATCCAGCCGGCAGCGCGGCTGTAATTTTCCGCTGCACCACCAATTTTCGAGGCGATTTACACTCACCAATACCGGCCAACAAAGTTTCGATAATCTCCTGGCCGCAAAGGCGCGGCAGAAAGTCAGTCAAGATCATCCATTGATAATGCCAGGAAACGACGCGTCGGAGCGCGGCGAAGTCGAGTGACGGATTGTCTTTGGCAACCGAATTGTGAAAATCGGCGAACACGCCATGCAATTGGCTGACAATCACATTTTCATCGTTGCGCTTGTCACCGAGGATAGCAACGCCGTTCGTGCGGGAATGATCCCGATTGGCGCACGCCCGACCACCTTGGGTGAGCTGACGCCCCCGCGCCAATGAACGGCCATCTGCGGCGTAGAGATAGGGCTGAAGTTCGGGCCCGGCCCCGTATAATGAATCAAGATCAAACTTTGCGGTGCGATGATTTTCCCCGCCAGCGCCACTGACCGTGAAGGCGTCATCCGCCTTGAAGGTTAGATCATGATCAATAAACTGACCGAGATAGGTGTAGCCCGCAGGTAAGCCATAATTTTCTTCGTCATCGAACTCCGTTTCGGGAGTGGCAGAGATGATAAGCTCGCCTTTAGAATTACGAAGCGGTTGCTTTTTGGTATCCATCAATACCTCAGCCTTGGCACTCATGCCCGGTAGATCTGAACCGTTACCATTCGCGAGACGAAGGAGATCACCCGCATCGAACTCGGCCGATGCAAGCGAGGGAAATAAGCGAAAATAGCCTGGATTAACGGGGGTCTGCGCAACAGCGCGTATTGAGCGGCCGGCGGCGACGCAGCCAACAGCTAGACTTCCTGCGGCTTTTAGAAAGAAACGACGATTCATTAGGACAACCCTCCATTGGTTGTCTTAAGAATGGCCATAACTTGTCGCAGGATGATGCCGATATGGGGTGAAATTTGTAGCCCGCAGTCATCGCTTTGTCGCGAAGTGTCGCAATTTGACTTAATGATCGGAGTTCATTCTAATTATCTTACGATACCAGATTAATTAGCCTAATAATCCCTCCATGGGCCGTACCGCTAATGATCCTGGAAAAATGCGTTCAGCCAGAATAGAGGCGGATAGCCCCCATTGCTCTGCAAGTATACCCTTGATGACGGCCCTAAAATCCGTCGTTGGAGCCAGGTCTCTACCCTCGAATAATTGAGCATCCTTGAGCCCGGGCCAATCGGCAATGATGCGGCCTCCCTTAATCGCCCCACCCACCAGAAACGCCGAAGTGGCCGTACCGTGATCGGTACCTACCGTTCCGTTTATTTTTGCTGTGCGACCAAATTCTGTAATGACAAGAATGGTCGTATCTTTCCAAACGGGTTTTAGACCCTGCTCGAAGGCTAGCAATGCATTATCCAGGCCGCTTAATAATTGAGCCAGGCGGCCATTGGCGCCGCCCTCATTGGCGTGAGTGTCCCAGCCATTGAAAGACAGCGCTGCAATCCGCGGACCATCTTCGGCCGCCATTAAGCGCGCTGCGCCCTCGGCTGCAATTTTCATTTGGACAAATTCATTGCCACGCGTCTTACCTGCGCCTTCCATAGCCACTGCCGAAGCCATGGCGTCAGTCTTTAATCCGTCGGTTAGGGACACAAATAACTCCCGATCGCGTGCGGCATATAAATCAACGACGCGCGCCGCAAAATCATCGCTAGCCTTTTGCAAGGAAGAGGGCGCCCACCCGAGAACGGGCGCCGATCCTCGCATAATGAGCGGCGTTGAAGCACCGATACTTAGTGCATTGCGGGGCGTCACGTGGTCGCCCTTCGGTAAGGATTGGAGAACCCGATTGAGCCACCCACTGTCAATATTAGCAACAACTTTATCGTATCCACTCTCCAGGCAGTCCTGACCGTCAAAATGCGAACGATCCCGGTAGGGAGACGCGACGGCGTGCACTACGAGTGCTTGGCCCGCTTGATAGAGCCTTGAGAACTGCGGCATCGATGGATGAAGCGCAAAAAAACCATCAAGCGGTAACGCAGGCTTATCGCCCGTAATCGACAACGCAATACGCTCGCGAAGAGACACATAATTAGGATCACCAACAGGCGCGACTGCAGATAGACCGTCCATCGCTCCGCGTAAGATAATGGTAATGAGACGTGGATCACGGCCCTGCGCGGCCTGCGCAAAGCGAGGGATAAAGCTCCACGCGGCCAAACCACCGAACGTCGTCAATACCGTTCGGCGCGACGGCATATGCGAACACTTTGCGGCGCCGTGATGATCAAAACCCATCGATTATCTCCGTTGAAATTCAGGAGCCATCAAAAGCAAGGCGAGGGCTTGCTCTCGACTTTCTGCGCGCGCCATGGCCTGTTTAGTCTCCGCTGAAAGTCTTGAACCAAGCACGGCAGTGGCTAATGTGTCGGGAGGTAGGTTTGTTTTCGCTAGATGAGCAAATTGGGCGGCCACATCTAAACGCATGTTGATACTTTCAGGACTAATCCAATACCTACTATCAATAGGAAAGCCATTTGGACTTGGAGCGCGCCATAAGGGTGCTCCAAGACTATTTAAGGCATTTAATAAGGGGGGCGCTTCTGTAGGGACATCAATAGCGCGCAAGGATGCAACCACAAACTCATCAGGGGATCGGATTTTGTCTGGCGGCAAAGACCACGATTCAGGTGCATCAACCAAGACGCGAGTTACAACGGCCAAGTCTCCGCCACTTTTAATGAACGCACTCTCAAGTCTTGCCACCAATGTAGGAGGCGGCTGATCGCTTACAAAAGCGCGAGCGAGTTTCGTCGCAATATGCCGCGCCGTTGAAGGGTGACGAGCAAAATCACGGAGGGCTGCCTCGCCCTGCTGTTTGCCATCTTCAGGGTACGTCTTGCCTAAAACCGTCAAATCACCTGGTTCATGCCGGTTGGGGGCGAAGGTAAAACGCCCGCCGTATAAATCGTCATTATAGGGCTCGATATAAATCCACCCCGTCAGAATTTTTGCAAAAGCGGTTACGTCAGTCTGCGTGTAGCCACCATCGACACCCAGTGTGTGCAACTCTAGAACTTCACGGCCAAGATTTTCATTCAACCCTTTTGATCCATTGATACCGGCGCGGGAATTGGGTCCGACAGATGCTTGGTTATCGAGGTAGATCAACATCACGGGATGTTGCTCGACGGCAAGAAGCATATTCTCAAATTTATCGAGAATATGTGGCCGAATGGCTTCGCGTTCAAAGGCACCAATAGCCGCCGTCACAAAACCATTTTTACCTGCTGCAGCCGTAAAATGGTTCATCCAAAAAGAGACAAGACGCTCGAGGAAAGGCGTGTTCGTCGTGGACCAGAGCTTAAAGCGAGCCTCGGCTTCCCGCTCAAACATTTTGGCTTCGAGGCGTTTATCTTTTTTAGGTTGCGCTTGCTGCTTGTCGCTGCTTGGATTTTTTGGATCCATCATATTGGATCCACTATTTACAGTCGGCATCGAGTTCGCTGCTGCCGCATCATTGTTTGAAGCAGGTATTGAGGCTTCGCGCGCGCGTCTTATCGTTTCATCAAATGTTCTCTGCTGGCGGAACAAGACATCTGTCGGAGCAAGATCGGGATCAGCAAGCAATGCAAGCTTTGGTTTTGATAACTGACGTATAACAAACCCGCGCGGATTATCGGCTAAAGAGCTAAGATCACCGGGCCTCGCTCCCAGCCCAAATCGAGAGGCAGCAATATGGACAGGGTCTGGCTTAAGCGAAGTTACTAATGCCATCTCGTCATCTATTCCCTAAGCAGTAATAACAATACACTAATCTGGTATTTTTATTGGTATATCCCACATCAAAATAGACATAATTTTGGATTAAGATTTATTTATGACGTAGTAATTGATCGAGTTAGGCATTGTCTTCGGCCCCTAAATTTGAGCCATTTCACTGGCACTAAAAGCCATCCAGCGCTGATTGGGAAGCAAGTCAAGATTCAATGGAGCACTTCATTTCTGTTCAAAGCTTGCCCTGACGAGAAGCGAAAATAAAAAATTGCCCACCGATAATGGATCACAATCCAACAAGCGCGGCAGCAGATAAATTGGAGACGAGAAT
>CAIRGA010000192.1 GCA_903877935.1 uncultured Hyphomicrobiales bacterium | reverse complement strand
TGATTCATAAGGGCACCGGCCAGATTCATCGTGGTGAAACCACTGATCAATTCATCGCGTGTTACCTTGCCATCGCCATTATCATCCCAGGCCGAAACGTTTTGCACAGCCGTCGCAGGATCACCAAGGGACGGATTAGTCGTAAACGCGGTTACGACGTCATTGGCGTCGAAATAGCCTTTTCCAGCCGTATCAAACACCGCGAGCGCCTGATCGGCCTGAGCCGTCGCATCGGCAACGAGTGCATCCGATGCGCTCGGTGTCGTGCTTGTTGAGCCCGCGGCTGGTGTCGTTGTTGTCGTATCCGCACCCGTAGCCGTCGAACCAGTGGTGTTAGAGGCGCTATCCGTCGGTGGGGTCGTCGATGGATCAGTCGATGTCTTGGACGGATCAGTCGGTGGTGATGACGGGTTAGCGCCAAGGCCCGTCATAAATTCGGCACGCGATAACGTACCCGATTTATTCGTGTCGAGGCTCGCAAACACATTAGCCGCGTGAACCACAGCAGCCGAACTGGTCTCCAAGAACCGGTCCGGAGCCGTATAATTTTCAGCTTGAATGTTATAACTTGTTTCATGGATCGAATAGGTTGTTTGCCCAATTCCGAACGAATCCGTCTGCGGCCCACCATTCACCCCGCCATTGCCAAGCATCGAATAGAGCTCGAGAAAATCGGCTTTCTGGATCGTTCCGGTGTTTTTAGGGTCCAAAATTTGAAATAATTTATCAGCCGTCGCCGTCCGGCTCGCCGCCGTCGATGTCGTGGTCGTTGGAGAGGATGTTGCGTCAACCATACAGCACAGATCACATTCAAGCTGATAATATTGGGGTGATCTCAGCAAGATTTAGGCCACAGCAAAGCGGCACGGAAGACCGACGACAAACCTTCTTTTTATTGACAAGCCGGCTCGCCCGGATGGCCGCAAGCAACCGGCTTTTTAGGAACTGCAGCAGGTGCAGAAGGTGCCGGTTGAATAATGCGGGGCGCCGCCGGCTGAGGCGGTGGTGCCTTAGGGGGCGCGGGCTCAATCGGCGTAGGTCGTGCGGGCACAATCTGTTTTGGCACCTGTGGACTTGGCACCTGTGGACTTGGCACCTGAGGGCTTGGCACTTGTTGCGCTGGTGCCGGTACCTTTGGTGTCACACCAGGAGCTGGTGCCGCAGGCGTTGTAACCGGAGCAGGCGTTGTCACCGGAGCCTGTATCCCCTCTGGCAAGGGCAGCGGGCGAGCGCTTCTCCTCGCAGGACGCGACCTGACTTGAGCCGGTGCAGATGCTGAGGGCTGTGACGGTGACGGGGACGAAAGATTCGGCACAATCGGCGCGGGCACTGCCGTATTCGGCACAGGAAGGGCAGAATTTGGCTTAGGCACTGCAGGGGCAGCGGGCGATGTTTGAGGTACCGTCGTCACATTAGGTAACGTCTGAGGTGCCGTCGGCACAGCGGTTGGCGCTTTTGGTGTTGTGGTCAATGGCGCACCCACCACGGGTGCATTGACGCCCGGAAGGGCATTTGCAGGCGAATTTGCGGTCGGCGTTGCCCCCGATGGAGCAGTACCCGCAGGCGCAACGATCGCCGGATGAGCATTTGCCGGGAGCGTGCCAGGCGGCAATCGGCGAGCGGCGGCTTGCGGTATGGCAACCCCCAAAGCAGGTGCAGATACAACAGGCGTTGCCCCCGCACCAACGCTAATTGGCGCCTGCCCAGCAACGGGTTGGCCCGTCGGTGTAAGGGGGGCAGCAGGCGAAGGCGTTGGCGATGCTAAGGGCACGACCGAACCCGCAGGCGTTGTTACGACGGGAACATTGGTTGCGGGATTAACAATGACCGTATTGTGAATATCAACGGTAACAACGCTTGGTGGCGGCGGTGCGATATAGCGCGGTTGCTGGACCCAACTCTGTACGGGATAATAATCAGGCGTTGGTAACATAAAGAGCATGAATGGCACGGGCGGCGGCCGCATATCATAAAAATACGATGGACGACGCGGCATAAACAGTAAGGAAAGAATCGGCGGAGCGATCAAATCAAAAACAGGATCACCAAAATAAACATAAGGACGCCGGTCGACATAAAATAACTCGTCGGCGAAGGGCGGCCCTATATCATAGGGATATTCTAAAAATCGCGACGGCGGATCATACGGAGCATTGTAGTACGATAGACGCTGACGTGCTTCGTAAGAATGCGGCCCGTTTGGATAGCGGCGGAGATAAGACCAATACGCATCAGGCGTATCAATGACCGCGCTCTCCTGCCATGTCGCCGCTTCTCGACGAGCGGCAACAATAGCACGAACACGTTTCGCCAAAGGATCTTTCGGATAGGCTGCAAGAAATTCCTGATAGGCCTCGAGCGTGTCGCGCGCAAGCGCTGCCTGATATGCATCGGCAATACTAAAATCATTGAGCGGCTTGGCTTTCAAATCCGCAAATCGATCCGCCTCGGTCGTAGGTGCATCGGCGGTTTTTTCTAAAAATGTAAAAGGCACATCAATGCGTGACTGCTGCCAAGGCAATTGCGTGCCTTTTGTTAGATCAGCGACCCTAAGACGCGTACGATCGAACACATCGTTGAGCGGTAATCCGCCAGCTTTAATCATTTCCGATAAGGCCGTTGCATAAGACCCGTAAGGCCCCTTCTCATCAGGACTGACCGTACCGGGCGCCGCATTAAATGCAACAAGCGAACCCGCCTCGGGCGCTACAAGGGCAAGACCACCCGACAAAGGATGATTGGCTTCACCAAAATGATTAATCCGCGCCGCATCAAGGACAAGGACACGCGCTTTAAGAGGCAACGCCGCCAGCGATTTTGTAAAATCAGAAACCCGAATTCCTTCAATCGGAACATCGGCATTACGGGTCATATGCGCATCAATGGGAACGAGGTAATTCTCGCCTTCAAACTGCACGCCATGCCCGGCAAAATAAGCCACCACAACCGTGTCCGGACCGGATGCCGACGCTTTATCAATAAATTCACGCAAGGTTGCCCGCATCGTCGCGCTATCAAGATCGCGCGCTCCCACAACATCAAAACCTGCGACTTGTAACGTTTGCGCAATCAAGCCCGCATCATTGGCGGCCGTAGCAAGATTGCCCGACGGATAAGCGCCATTTCCGATGACGACAGCAATTCGCTTTTCTTGCGCGGGCGTTTCAGCAAATACGCCCAACGGCGCAAAAAAAGCGCAGGCCAAAATGAACATGGCTACCGTGTTTATCCATTTGGGCAGACGAACAAACATGACAACCTCATGCGTTTTACAGCATTTAAACGGCCCTCGGGTCGATTGGTTGCGTGCAAAAAAGCGCAAGGGTGGCAGCGCCGACCGGTACAACAAAACACGGCCGATCGATTGACCGCTGGCAACTCATTGATTTAATTGAAAAAACCTTGGCGCGCCCTACGGGAATCGAACCCGTGTTTTCGCCGTGAAAGGGCGACGTCCTAGACCGCTAGACGAAGGGCGCAGAGCCAAGGTCGGGCGCTTATAGGCGAACAATCGCCACTCGACAAGCGTCTTCCGG
>CAIRGA010000191.1 GCA_903877935.1 uncultured Hyphomicrobiales bacterium | reverse complement strand
TTCAAGGGCAGAAAGCGAACAGGGACGCCACTTTTCGCAGCCTGAAAAGGTTCGGACGACGGATAGGCTTGCTGCACGGTATTCCCATCCGCAACAAATGGCTGCAGGTTAAAGGTATAGGGTTTCACCTGATCATCGGACAGGTCATATTTCTTCTTAAGCCACGGCCACCACGTGGCACGACCCGGGGTGGCAACGAGAATAGTCTTACCCTTCAGGTCAGCAAGGCTATGAACATCCTCGCGCGCCATAATGCCAACAAGGTCGGATTGAAAAGAGGCTGCTACAGCGACGACAGGCACCTTATTTTCAAGCGACTTCAACACTTGCAGATCATAGCCCAAAACAATATCCGCCTCACCTGCGAGCAATAATTGCATTCCATTTAATTGTGGCCCGCCTTGCTTGATCGTGACCGCTAGCCCTTCGCGTTGATACCCGCCGGATGCCTCCGCCTGATAAATGCCGCCATGCTCCGCTTGGGCATACCAGTTGGTCAGCACCGTGATGTGCTCTTCGGCCTTCGCCTCCTGCAACGCCACGAGGAAGCCGGCAATAACAATAAAACAAAGCTTGGCAGCGAGAACAAAGCCGACACGATAGGAATGGCATGTCATTATGGGAACCTGTGGGGTGGATCGTGGTTTCATGGAGGAAACAAAGGAGAACCGAACCATGATCGGCCGGCTCTCCTTTCTTCCATAGCACTTAAGGCTGCCACTGATCGGGTAGCCTCATGGAAGCTTATGCTAGGGCTGCGACGGTTGAGCTCTCCCCTCCAGCTGCTTGACTTGCATTAGCGGCGAAGGTGTTCTGGATGAACTTGTCCCAAGCGGTTTTGATGGCCGACGTATCGCCACCATTCACCGCCGTGGCCAAGTTCTGGAAGTCTGCATTATTGAGGAGATTGCTTGCAGCCGTGGCAGCGCTTGACGGCGTTGCCGTGCTGCTGGTCTGGGTTGACGCCGTCGAATCCGCGCTTGTCGACGACGAAGCTAAACTCTTCAAATCATCAATCAGCCTGGCCATTGCAACTTTTGCGTCAATGAATGACGCTGTCGATACATCACCACTCGACGAAGCGGTAGCTTGCGCTGTGGGGTCGACCGGCGGCGCGGAGCCTCCACCGTGATGGTGGTGGTGATGCCCAACCTGACCCGTCTGCTGGTCCGACGTGCTTGACGCCACTTGCAAAGGATCCGTCGATGTCGTCGCATTACTCGAAGCCGCACTGCTAGAATTAGTGGCAGCATACGGATCAACACCAGCAGCCGAGCCATCGGTATCTCCGTCACCGTCTTGAGACGGAGGTGGAAGATCGAAAAGATTCGTCGCAGCATTGGTTCCAACGGATGATGAATTGGCTGCCGGTCTTTGGGGACGCTGCGGAACAGCTGCAAGCGCCGAGGCCAAATCACCCGACTTCAACGCATCACCAATTTTTGCCAATGGGCTGCCGGCCGGCGGTGTCATACCCGACGGAAATTGCGACAGGATGCTGCTATAGGCCGTATTGGCCGCCGAAGCGTCGCCCGCTTTTAAAGCCTGAGCCAATGCGTCAAACTGTTGATGGCGCTGCGCGCGAGTTCCACTCGACTGCGCCGACTGATAAACATTCATCGCCGATGAACTTGAGATGTTCATACCCATGTTTCACCCTTCCTATTTTGATTCAAAACAGCCTTAACCGCCGAACCAATCGCTGCGGCGGATTTCAGGCTCGGCATCGCTCTGCTCGATCAGCATGAGAGAACAGTGGCACCATCCTGATACCAGCAAGTTTTGTGCCTAAAATCAGCTTTTTCGGAAGTAATTGGAGAGATTGCGAAATTTTAATGTCTTCGTCATTAGGGGAAGAGCCGCCGGGGGCCTAAGTGTCAACCCGCCAACGCAGGCAAGAAAAGGGAAATTATGCGTTTTGCCATTGTAACCATCGATCGATATTTGGGAATATTTCAACCGTTTGTCGATGCAGGTTGGGAGCCGATTAAGCTATTCACTGGCCCTTTTAAGGATGAATTCGGCGACCAGAG
>CAIRGA010000190.1 GCA_903877935.1 uncultured Hyphomicrobiales bacterium | reverse complement strand
CACGCGGGGCCCTACGGCGTCGTTTGTCCGGCGTCCGGCCAGAATGACTTCCGGATGGCAACCGGCCTTTTCAGCGCGATAGGTGAGGTAATAAGGGTCAACGCCGATGCAATGCCCGCCGACGAGACCGGGGCGGAACGGTAGGAAGTTCCATTTCGTGCCGGCGGCAGCGAGCACATCGAGCGTATTGACGCCAAGCGCTTGGAAGACTTCCGATAGCTCGTTCATGAGCGCGATATTGAGATCGCGCTGGGTGTTTTCGATCACCTTTGCCGCTTCCGCAACCTTGATGGATGGCGCTTTGTGGATACCGGCTTTGACAACCGAGCCGTAGACGGCGGCGACAATCTCCAGAGTCTCCGGCGTTTGGCCGGAAACGACTTTGGTGATGGTTTCAAAGCGATGGACGTGATCGCCCGGATTAATGCGCTCCGGTGAATAGCCGACGGTAAAGTCGGTTCCGGATTTTAAGCCGGAGACGCGCTCAAGCACGGGAACGCAATCTTCTTCCGTGGCGCCCGGATAGACGGTGGATTCATAGACGACGATATCGCCCTTTTTGAGCACATTGCCGACGGTTTCGGACGCCTTGAGCAGTGCAGTGAGGTCGGGGCGGCGGGCTTCGTCGATCGGGGTTGGAACGGTGACGATAAAGAAATCAGCGGTTTTTAAGGTGGCGCGGTCGTGGGTGAAGGTCAGTGTCGGGGCTTTAAGCTTGTCGCTTTCGACTTCCAAGGTGCGGTCATGGCCGTCTTTTAATTCGGCAATCCGGCGTTGGTCGATATCGAACCCGATGACGGTTTCGCCTGCCGCTGCGAAGGAAACAGCAACAGGAAGGCCGACATAACCAAGCCCGATGACGGCGATTTTTCTAAGATGAGCCACGTAACTAAGTCTCCACTTTCAAATTTCACACGCCGTCTAGACGGCAAATTCCGGATCAGCAATCCTCAATTGGGCCATATCGCCGTAAATTGCGGCAATATCAGTACCGATTGCGGTTGATGAGAATAAATTTTCGACGCGACGGCGCCCTGCTGCACCCAATTTGGCGCGTAGGCTTGCGTCGTTGACCAAGATTTCAAGGGCTTGGGCCAAGGCTTTTGCGTCGTCCACCGGCACTAAAAGCCCCGTTTCGCCATCGATCGCGACATCGCGGCACCCTGGAACATCGGTTGCGACCAGTGGCCGCCCGAGGCTCGCGGCTTCAAGCAGCGCTTTGGGCAGGCCTTCGCGGCGGGAGGGCAAGGCGGCAATGTGACAACGCGCCCAGAGGCCTGCAATATCATCGACATGGCCGAGCCATTCGACCCCTGGCTGGCGGGCAAAGGCTTGTAATTCCTCGATTTTAATCGCCGAGCGGTTGGTGGGATCGTAATCGCCTGCGAGCAAAAGCCTCGTATCGAGCCCTTTGGCATGAAGAATGGCTTGTGCTTCAACAAGCGGGCGGATGCCTTTATCCTCTAACATTCGGGCGGCAACGCCAATCGTAATCGGGCCATCGGGTTCTGGCAGCGGACGCAGCAGATCGGTATCGACGCCGGAGCCTGCGACAAGCCGGATGGTTTCGGTGTTCACGCCGATGGATTGAAGCGCTGCCCGATCATCCTCATTTTGCACGACGGTGAGCGTGTTGTGGCGCGTTAACAGCGTGCGAAGAGCGAGGACAAGGCTGGATTTTAGGAGTTTTCCCTTTAGGCCCTTGCCGATAAATCCCGAGCCTAAGCCAGCAATCGTATTAACCGTGGGGATCGATAGGCCTGTCGCCGCGATCTGGCCAAACATCACAGGCACGAGCGCGATGTGGTGGATAACATCGGGCTTAAGGCTTTGATAAAGCTTTCGAATAGCCCAGATGTCTTTGATGATATCGATCGGCGTGCGCTTTAGTTTTTCCCACGGTAGATCGTGAAGGGTGTAGCCTTCGCCGCGAATGGCATCGCCATAGGATTTAACCCGCGTGCCGACATGCACCTCGAACCCAGCCGCCACCGCTGCCCGCGCCATCGGTAAACGATGTGACATGAAATAGCGGTCATCGGTGACAAGAAAGAGCAGTTTAGGCGAGGCCATGCGGATAAGTTCAATTCCAAATGCGGTGCTTAAGGGGTTTTCCCTAAGGGTGCGGCTGCAATAGCCCAGCAATCCTGTCTGGCCGATGAACGGGAGAATTAATAAACGGACCGCGAGGCTCCTGCCTCGCATCTTAAGAGCGCTGCCCAAGAGGCGCGCGGTCCGGATAGGGCGATGAACAAATGGACCGCGAGGCTCCTGCCTCGCATCTTAAGTGCGCTGCCCAAGTGGCGCGCGGTCCGGATAGGGCGATGAACGGGAGAGGTGATCGGTAGGCATCGGTTTTAATTCCTTCTCCCGGATGGGAGAAGGTGTCGCGGGACGCGACGGATGAGGGCATGGAGCCTGCCACGATAACTGCCAGGCCCTCATCCCCCTGCTCCGCAGGTACCTTCTCCCGTCCGGGAGAAGGGTAAGAGCGCGTACCCTGATTCAGCTTCAGTTCATCCGCGACGTGCTTTTTGCCCGAACGAAAATGGTCGATTCAGCCTCGCATTTGTCCCTTATTGGTGCTAACGGGGGGCGGAATGTGCCGAATTTTCAAAAGCAGATGATTTTTTGACGTTAAATCTAAGGATATTCCCTTGAAGACCTATGCCCTTGTTGGAGCTTCCGGTTACATCGCGCCACGCCATATGAAGGCGATCAAGGACACAGGCGGCGAGCTTGTTGTGGCTTTTGATCCGAATGACTCGGTCGGTATTTTAGATAGCCATTTCCCGGACGCGCATTTCTTCACCGAGTTTGAGCGCTTTGATCGTCATGTCGACAAGCTGCGGCGTCGCGGCGAGCGGCTCGATTATGTTTCGATTGCCTCACCTAACTACCTCCACGATGCCCATTGCCGCTTTGCGTTACGCGCCGGCGCGGATGCGATTTGCGAAAAGCCTTTGGTGCTCAACCCTTGGAATATTGACGGGTTGGAAGAGATTGAGGCTGATACCGGCAAGCGGATTTATTCGATTTTGCAGCTTCGCCTGCACCCCGCTATCATCGCGCTGCGCGATAAATTTGCCAATTCGACCAAGCGCCACAAGGTTGAATTGACCTATTGCACCTCGCGCGGGCGGTGGTACCACGCCTCTTGGAAGGGCGATGACTCGAAATCGGGCGGGGTTGCCACCAATATCGGTGTGCATTTCTTTGATATGCTCGGCTTTGTGTTTGGCGGGGTTAAATCCAATATCGCCCATCTGCGCACCGACGAGCGCGCGGCAGGCTTTATCGAGTGCGAGCGCGCGGATGTGAGCTGGTTCTTATCGGTGGATCGCAACGATTTACCCGAAAGCGTGCAGGGAAAGAAGACGACCTATCGCTCGATTACGGTCGATGGCGAGGAAGTGGAATTCTCGGAAGGCTTCACCGATTTGCATACGCGGTCTTATGAGGAAATTCTGGCCGGACGCGGCTTCGGCTTGAAGGATGTTCGTCCTTCGATCGAGATCGTTTCGACCTTCCGGCATCAGGAAATCGCGAAACGTTCAGGGATCGTTCATCCCTTCGCCGATAGAGCCTGAACGATGAGCGAAATGAGGGAAGATCCGCGCTTTCCCGGCGTCCTGATCCATATATCGAGCTATGTCGATGATGGTGCGGTGATCGGTCGCGGTACCAAAATCTGGCATTTCTGTCACATCCTCGCGGGGACGGTGATCGGCGAGAATTGCTCGATCGGGCAGAACGCGATGATCGGCCCGAAAGTCACCATCGGCCATGGCTGCAAGATCCAAAACAATGTCTCGCTCTATGAAGGTGTGGTGTTGGGCGATGACGTGTTTTGCGGGCCATCCTGCGTGTTCACCAATGTGATCAATCCGCGTGCGAATGTGAGCCGTAAGTCGGAATTCAAAACCACGCCGGTTGGCAAGGGTGCGACGATTGGCGCCAATGCGACCATCGTTTGCGGCCATGCGCTGGGCGCCTATTGCCTGATTGGCGCGGGCGCCGTCGTCACAAAAAATGTACCTGACTATGCGTTGATGGTGGGTAACCCCGCACGGCGAATGGGCTGGATGAGCCGTTCCGGCGACCGGCTGGGTGCTGATCTGAAATGCCCGGCAACGGGTGAAACCTATCATCTTAAGAATGACAACCAGCTTGTG
>CAIRGA010000189.1 GCA_903877935.1 uncultured Hyphomicrobiales bacterium | reverse complement strand
GATGCACGGCGCTCGATGTTTGTGACATTATCGGGGGCTATCGCGTCGGCAATTGTCGATCCGATTTTGATTTTTGGATTCGGACTTGGCACCGATGGTGCGGCGATTGCGACGATCATTTCCCGCCTTGTGTTTTGTGCCGTCGGCTTTTACGGCGCGGTGAAGGTGCATGATATGGTGGGGCGGCCTACGGGCCTTCAGGTGATCGAAGATTTCATGCCGCTTTTTGGCATTGCTTTGCCTGCCGTCTTGACCAATTTGGCCAGCCCCGTTGCGGGCGCGTTTATGACCTCTGTGCTTGCGCCCTATGGCGATGAGGCAGTGGCGGCGAATGCCATTATCACGCGGCTTGTGCCGGTGGCCTTTGGCTTCGTGTTTGCATTATCGGCTGCGGTGGGGCCGATCATCGGGCAGAATTTGGGCGCACGAAATATTGGCCGCGTGCGTAAAACGCTGATCGATAGTTTGATGATTGGCACGCTTGCCGTTGTGATTGCGTGGGTGATTTTGGCGCTTTCGCGGGACGGTATTTCTTATATTTTCCATGCGAAAGCAGAGACGGCCGATCTGGTTTCCTTCTTCTGCGTCGTGATTGCGGGGACATGGATTTTTCATGGTGCGTTGTTTGTCGCGAATGCATCCTTCAACAATCTCGGAGCACCTGCGCTTGCGACCGCATTCAATTGGGGAAAGTCGACGATTGGAACGATCCCTTTCGCGCTGGTGGGTGTGCAACTTGCGGGCGCTAAGGGTGCCTTGATTGGGCAGGGCATTGGGGCCATTTTATTTGGAATCGGTGGTGTGTACGCGGCGTTTTATGTGGTCGCGCGTATTGAACGCCGATGGAATATCGAGAAGGCATAAAATGAGGGAGGGCTTGCATTCATGATGACGTATCAGGAATGGCTAAAAATCGTTGAAGGCAGTGAAGCGATGCGTACCGTGGGCAAGCGCTTTGGCCTTGATGACCTCATGATGCGTAAAGGCATTGAAGCTTTGATGCCCGCTGCTTTTATGGGCGCGTTTCCATCCACTCCGTCGTTTAACACCGCAATGCCTAACCCGTTTCAACACGTGTTTGAAAGCGACGAAGCCAAGAAGGCCGTGGCGCGGCAGGCGGAGATGCTTTCGGGTATCAACAAAACGATTTTGGAAAATATGATGCCGGCGCTTGCAACGGCTATGGCCGATACGATGGAAAAGTTTTCATCGGGTGAGAACGGCTCGACGGGAGATCATACCGCGCAAGATTTAGGCATGGCGATTGGTGGCATGATGGCCTCCATGATGGGCCTGACGACCGAGCCACCGAAAGCGCCGGAGCCGGATGTCGGAGCCCAAGGAATGGAAATGTTTCAGACGTGGATTAAGGCCGGGCAATCGGCGCAGTCTGATTATTTAAAGGCCATGCAATCGGCCATGGGTAAAACAAGCGACGGCGATTAATGCTGGCTCGTTAAAGCGGCAAGCGAAACGGCGTCGTGGCTTTCGATCAGCAAATGGGTGATCTGAAAGAGCGAGAGCATAATAATGCCTAACAGAATAACGGACAGCGCGGCATGCTGAAGCGCCGCCGATTGCGTGGTTTGTTCAGTCGATTTAGCAAATTTATACATGGGTCTTTATCCGTAACATCATGGCGATCATCCTTGATTCGATACGGTTAACCGGACGCAAAGGGTTTCGCTAAAAAGCGACCCTCCACGCCTCTATTCGGGATTATGGTAAATCAATCTTAGCGGTTTTGGGTCGGATTGCGCCGATCAGCGATAGGCGTGGGATTTGAAGACGGGCTTCACGCTGTTCTTCCATTCGCCCCGATAGAGCGCGAGCAATTCATCCGATTGGGTTTTTCCGGTCTCGACGATCCGATCAAGGGGCTCGAGGAAGATCGTTTCGTCCGCGCCTTGTTGTGAAAGCTGGGCGCGACGCTCTAAGCCGTAGCGTGAAATCTTAAGTACTTCACGCGCAAGCTCGCGCAAGGAATGGCGCTTGACGCTGGTGTTTAAGCCATCGCGCGGCACGTCGCGGCGCAGCACGTGGCGGTCTTCATTGGTCCAGAGTTTAACGACATCCCATGCCGCATCGAGCGCTGTATCGTCGTAGAGCAAACCGACCCAAAAAGCGGGAAGCGCGTTGAGCATAGGCACGGGGCCCGCGTCCGCTCCACGCATTTCGAGATATTTTTTTAAACGCACTTCGGGGAAAAGCGTCGAGAGGTGATTGACCCAATCCGACAGCACAGGTTTTTCACCCGGAAGGGCAGGGTGCTTACCCGCTAATAAATCGCGGAAGGAGGTACCTGCGACATCGATATAGGTTTCGTCCCGCTTGATGAAATACATCGGCACATCAAGCGCCCATTCGACATAGCGATCAAAGCCCATGCCGCTTTCAAACGCGAACGGGATCATGCCCGAACGGTCATTGTCGGTATCAAGCCAGATATGCGAGCGCATGGATTGAAAGCCGTTCGGCTCGCCTTCTATAAAAGGCGAATTGGCAAAGAGGGCTGTGGCCAAAGGCTGCAGCGCAACCGATGTACGAAGTTTCTTCACCATATCGGCTTCAGAGGAGAAATCGAGATTCACCTGCACCGTTGAGGTGCGATACATCATGTCGAGCCCGCGCGTGCCGACTTGCGGCATATAGCGCGTCATGATGGCATAGCGGCCTTTGGGCATCACGGGCGTTTCAGTGCGCGTCCAGAGAGGGCTCATGCCGAGGGCTAGAAAATGGATGCCAAGCTCGTCACCGGTTTCAAGGGCGCATTGAAGATGCTCATCGAGCTCTTTGGCGGTTTGATGGATATTTTCAACCGCGGCACCGGAAAGCTCGAACTGCCCGCCAGGTTCCAGCGAAATTGCGCCGCCACCTTTGGCGTCAAACAGGCCAATGATTTTATCGCGATCGAAAATCGGATCCCAACCGAGGCGCTCTTGCATCCCTTTGAGCAAAGCTTCAATGCCGCGCGCGCCTTCATAAGGCACGGGTTCATAGGTACCGGGCCGGAAGGGGAATTTTTCATGCTCGGTACCAATGCGGAAATGGTCACGCGGTTTCGAGCCGCCTTCCAAATAGGCGACGAGCTCGTCACGGCTTTCAATCGGCGTGGTATCGGAAATATCGCGGGCCATCGGTACTCTCAATCGTCCGGGCACCGTTTGGGTACCGGGAAGGGCTCAATAGGGGCGTTGGCGCAAAGAGGCAATCATTTCATGCGCCAATCACCCAGAACAGCTTGCACCAATGCAAAGGCAGCGACGCCAGCCGTATCGGCGCGCAAGATGCGCGGCCCAAGCGACAGGCGCGTGACAGCGGGTATTTTTAGGATTTGATCGCGCTCATCGCTAGAAAATCCACCTTCCGGGCCGATGAGGATGCCAACGGGACCCGGTTTTGTAGCTTGCAAGGCTGCGATGGGATCTTGAATGTCGGCTCTCTCATCGCAAAAGACCAAGGTCCGCGCGCTATCCCACTGGGACAGCAAGGCATCGAGTTTAATTTCGGGGGCAAGTTCCGGCACGTGCAGAACGCCGCATTGCTCCGCGGCTTCGATGATATTGGCCCGCATGCGTTCCTCGTTCAGACGCGAAAACTGGGTGTGTTTGGTCAGGACGGGAACGAGCCGGCTTGCGCCCATTTCGACGGCTTTTTGGACGAGATAATCGAGGCGGGCGGATTTAATCGGGGCAAAAAGATACTCGATATCGGTTTGTTCCGGCTGTGGCCGCGTTTGTTGGACGAGTTTTAGGGCCGCTGATTTGCGGTCGGCTTTGTCAATTTGGCCGAGCCATTCGCCATCGCGGCCATTAAAGAGTAAAATGACATCGCCTTGGCCAAGACGAAGAACGGTGATCACATAATGGCTCGCATCGCGGTTAAGGGTGATTGCGGGCGTGTCGATCAAGGGATCGTCAACGAAAAGTCGCTTTGTTCTGAAATCATAGTCAGGCAAAGATGTGCTCCAGATAACGCTCGAAACCGCCATTGTGTCGCCACATAGCATAGATAATACGCCGTGTTGAAGGCTAAGCGGTTGATTGAACAATAAATTAGCTGATAGAAAAGACTCCATGAACGAATCACTGTTGCTGTTCAGACTTCAAACGGTACCGCGCGCGCTTTGCCAGGTCGGGGCGGCGTTGGGCTTTGTCGCAGGACTTGGCTCGGCGGGCTTTGCCATTGCGGCAGACGATCCGTGTGTCGGATTGACCAAGATTTTGGGCGACCGCGGTCAGTTGATGCAACATATTCAAACATTTAAGACCAAAAAGCCGACGGCTGAAGACGCTTGTGATGTGTTTACCAAGCTCTCAAAGGTCAACACGACGACGGTTGCAGCGCTTGAGCGGGACGGTGCCTGGTGCCGGGCGCCCGAAACTTTGTCGCCAAGCCTCAAAGGTCAACAAGCGCAGATTGACGCTGCGAAGGCCAATGCGTGCAAGATTGCCGAACAGCAGAAAAAGGCGCAGGCCACAGGCGGCGCTCAAGCCCGTCAACCGCTGGGCGGGGCCGATGAAATTCTCGGCGGTGCGATGAAACTGCCGCAGGGTGCGCTGTAATTGATCGTTTCGAGTGACCAGACGGTTCCCGATGCCAAGCGCGGAAATTGGGTCGATACCCACGCGCCCCTTTGGACGCAACCCTATCTCCGATTAGCGCGGATTGATCGCCCTATTGGGTGGTGGCTCTTGGTTCTGCCGTGCTGGTGGTCAGCGACAATGGCGGCCGATGTAGCGGGCCGCGCCTATCCTGATCCACTCCTGTTGGCACTGTTTTTTATCGGCGCCGTTGCGATGCGGGGCGCGGGTTCGACCTATAATGATATCGCCGATCGTGAACTCGATCAAAAGGTCGAGCGTACCCGAAACCGTCCGGTTGCCAGTGGTGTCGTGCGGGTTTCTTCCGCATGGTTGTTTTGTGGCTTGCAGTGCTTAGTGGGGCTCGCGGTTTTGCTCTCGCTGAACGGCTTTTCGATTGTGCTTGGTTTTTGTTCGATCCTGCCAGTGCTCGCTTATCCGTTTATGAAGCGAATTACCTCTTGGCCACAAGCGGTGCTTGGTCTTGCCTTTTCTTGGGGAGCCTTGATGGGATGGGCCGCCGTTTTCGGCTCTCTCGGCGTGCCGGCGCTCTGTT
>CAIRGA010000188.1 GCA_903877935.1 uncultured Hyphomicrobiales bacterium | reverse complement strand
GATTTAGCCAAGGCTGGCACTGCTTATGTGCCGTTTTTCCCGTTGGGTGGTTTCAAGCCAATTCAATCCGATATATTGGCACAGGTCTCTGCGGATATTGGCGCCACGCCTATGCAAGTGGCCTTGGCTTGGTTGTTACAGCGCTCACCTAATATTTTATTGATCCCTGGCACATCCTCGCTTGGGCATTTGCATGAAAATCTTCAGGCTGCGGCGCTTACTTTATCGCCGGAAACACTTGCAAAGCTTGATGCCATTGAAACAATCGCGGTTCATTGATCGCGTCACGATGGGCTAAATAAAAGCGGCCGCTTCTTTCCCGAAGCGGCCGCTTTTATTTTATATTCCATGAAGAAGCGCTGAGCTGCGCCGTTTAGCGTGCTAGCGCTTAAGCGATCCCGCGCAAAATAAGCCGGTTCAACCGTGAAGCAAAGGCCGCAGGATCCTCCGGCACTTCGCCATCAATAATTTTACTTTGATCAAGAAGAATATAGGCAATATCCTCTTGATCCTCGCGCTTGGCCTTTGCTGCCGCTTTCAAGAGCGGATGGCGAAGATTAACTTCCAAGACAGGCTTTGCACCTGTGCCTTTGTTTTGACGGGCGAGTAGACGTTCGAGCTCGCGGTCAAATCCGAAGCCATCGGCCACCAAGCAGGCCGCGCTGTCGGTTAGCCGGGAAGACGCCCGAACATCCGATACGAGATCTTTGAGAACAACTTTAAGCGATGCAATCGTTGCCTCGTCGACATCCTTACCATCGGTCTCCGTTTTGGATTTTTCCATCTCTGATTCAAGCAAGGGAATGAGGCTTAAATCGACATTGCCTTGGCTGAGCGAAGTCAATTTCTTGCCTTCAAAATCCATCATGGCCGATGTCCAAAAGGCATCGACATGATCAGTCAGTAAGAGCACTTCGACGCCCCGTGCTTTCGAGGCTTCAAGCTTTGGATTGGCTTTGAGACGCGCGATGCTCTCGCCAACGAGGTAATAGATTTCCGTTTGGTTTTCTTTGAGATCAGCGACATAGTCCTTCAACGAGCGAAGCGTTTCACCTGTGGTTGTCGTAAACCGGATGAGCGGCAAGAGTTCATCTTTGCGTTCGCGGTCTTCATAAAGGCCCTCTTTTATGGTCGCCCCAAAGGTCTCCCAAATTTTGAGGTACTGCTCCGCTTCATTTTCAGCGGTCTTAGCAAATTCTGAAATCACACGGCCTGTGATCGCTTTGCGAATTTGCGCAAGTTGCACGTTATTTTGTAGCATTTCACGCGAGATGTTCAGCGGCAAATCTTCACTGTCCACAATGCCGCTAACGAACCGCAAATAATTGGGCAGAAGCGAGGCGCCTTCAGAAATAAAGACGCGGCGTACATAGAGCTTTAAGCCACTTTTATAATTCGGATCATAGAGATCAAAAGGCCGCATGGATGGAATAAAAAGCATTACGGCATATGACTGGCGGCCTTCGGCCTTATAATGCAGTGTTAACGCAGGTTCATCATAGGCGTTGCAGATGGTGCGATACGCTTCTTTATAATCGTCCGCCGTTAATTCTGTTTTTGAACGTTGCCATAATGCGCTGGCTTTATTAATCTGACGGGACGTGTCCGCATCAACCTGCAACATGATCGGGAATTGGATGTGATCCGAATAGCGACCAACGATACGCTCTATCTCATCCTCTTCTAAATATTTTAAGGCGTCCGATTTGAGATGTAGAATAATCTCGGTTCCATGCGTGATGGCTTTTGCGCGATCATCTTTTGCCGGCTCCACCGTAAAACCTTCGCCGCCGGTGGATGTCCATATAAAGGCATCCGATGATCCTGCACGGCGGCTGATAACTTCGATTTTATCGGCAACCATGAAAGCCGCATAAAAGCCGACACCGAACTGACCGATCAGTTGGCCGCCTTCTTTGTTCTCTTTGGCTTCTTGGGCTTGCTTAATCCGCTCCATAAAAGCGCGCGTTCCCGAGCGAGCAATCGTGCCGAGATTATCGATCATTTCCTGCTGGTTCATGCCGATGCCGCTATCAGCGATCGTTAAGGTTCCCGCTTCTTTGTCAGACCGGATGGTGATTTTTAGTTCGCTGCCATCCGCCATCAGGTCCGGCTTGTCGAGCGCTTCATAGCGGAGTTTGTCGCAAGCATCGGAGCTGTTCGAAATCAATTCCCGCAAGAAAATATCGGTTTCTGAATAGATCGAATGGACCATAAGGTGAAGAAGCTGGGCAACCTCCGCCTGAAAGGAATGATTTCTGGAAGTCGTCTTACTCGTCTCAGCCATGCTATATCCTCTTGAGTGGTACTCTACGGCGTCGATATAGGTTAAATTTTAAGGTGTACAAGAGATATTACGGTCAAAATTCGTTGAATTAGGTAGGGCGGCGAAAGCTCTTCGGGTCGCTTGTGCAAGAATTCTGAAAGTAATCGTGATGGTAAATAAGCATATTGAACGCCTTACAGCGATTTTGGGGCCTGGTGGCGTGAAAATTGGTGCGGGTGTGGCAGCCTATGATCACGGCTTTGATCAGACCAATCTATTAGCCGGGCTGGCCGCTTTGCCCCGCGATACCACGCAGATTGCGGAGCTTTTGACATATTGCAACGCGGTGGGATTAAGCGTCGTGCCACAGGGTGGGCGCACGGGCCTGTCGGGTGCGGCGAGTTCATCGGATGGGCAATTGATTTTGATGATGCAGGCCATGTCTCGGATCGTTGCGATCGATGTGGTCTCACAAACGGCTATTGTTGAAGCAGGCTGTACTTTAGAGGCATTAGAAGCCGCCGTGCGCGGACACGGATTAACCTGCGGCATTGATTTGGGCGCGCGCGGAACCGCAACGATTGGTGGAATGATTGCGACCAATGCGGGCGGCCAAGAGGCGTTTCGTTTCGGCCCAATGCGGCAACGCGTCTTGGGTCTTGAGGTTGTATTACCAGATGGGCGCGTGATGGGGGATCTAACCCAAGTCATCAAAGCCAATGGCGGGTATGACGTGAAGCAACTTTTTATCGGTTCAGAGGGAACATTAGGCATTGTCACGCGCGCTTGCTTACGATTGGCGCCCTATGATGGGGAGGCGACGACGGCATTTGTAGCCATTGACTCGCTTGATAAAGCGATAGGTCTTTTTCGTCGGTTGGAGGCCCTTCCAAACGGACGGCTGCTTAGGGCCGAGGTCATGAATGCCCGTCATGTGGATGTATCTGTCAAAGATCATGGCGAGACCGCGTTGGGAAGGTTCTCGCATCAAAAAGAGTGTGTGATTTTTGAATTTACAGATCCGACCATATTGGAAGAAGAATTGGGGCGTGCTTTGGAAGACGAGCTGATCGCCGATGCGCTGATCTGCAAAAATGAAAAGGAACGCGCCGCCGTTTGGAAGATCCGCGAGGATTGGGCTGTTGATCGCGCCTATCCGAAGGGGCTTTGGTTTGATATTTCCGTGCCGCTTGCGCGCCTAGGGCAGTATGTCAAAGGACTTTCGGCGCGGCTGAAATCCCATAACCCCGATTTTCAATTGTTTTTCATTGGTCATATGGGCGACGGTAATCTGCATGTGACCGTGAACGCCGAATACCCGATTACCGAACATTATAAAGCCGTCTCAAAACTCGTTTATGAGGGGCTTACCGAAGTGGGAGGTTTCTTTTCGGCCGAGCATGGCATCGGGTTAGAGAAGCGAGCGGCGCTTGCCGAGCAAAGCGATCCGGTCCGGCTGACCTTGATGCAGGATATCAAGCGCCTGATCGATCCAAATAGTATCATGAATCCCAACAAGGTTCTTTAGAAGATCGCCATCGGGCCTTATTTCGCTACAAGATACAGTTGTCACTTCCCCTGTCAATGTGGTTAACGATTATGGTTAATGTCTTCTTAAAGCACTTTAACCATGCACCATTGCGGGGGTGCGACAAGGAAGTGCGCAGCTATTGCGCGACGCAACGGGTGATTGTTGTTTGCGCGTGCAACAGCCTTGGCGCAATGGGGTGGTGCAGGGTAGACTAGGGTCAGGACAACAAAACGCAACGCCTGTTTGGATCTTTGAGCAATGCAACGATTAAGCCTTCGCGAAGCGGCCCAATGGTCTGGAACCAACAAGTCCACGATCCTGCGCGCGATCCAATCG
>CAIRGA010000187.1 GCA_903877935.1 uncultured Hyphomicrobiales bacterium | reverse complement strand
TTTTGCGGCTTTTCGTAAAGCTCGTCAGGTGTCGCAAGTTGCTGGATGCGGCCATCATTAAAAACGGCGATCCGATCCGACATGGTCAAGGCTTCGGATTGATCATGCGTAACATATACAACGGTGATGCCCAAGGTTTCGTGTAGCCGCTTGATTTCATACTGCATATGCTCGCGTAATTGCTTATCAAGCGCGCCTAACGGCTCATCCATCAAGAGAAGTTTAGGTTCGAAAACAAGGGCTCTGGCAAGTGCAATGCGTTGTTGTTGGCCGCCCGATAATTGGGCAGGCTTGCGCCCTTCGAGGCCCGACATCTGAACCATTTCAAGCGCATTACGAACCTTTGATTCCGCATCAGCCTTGCTGATATTTCGAACCTTGAGCGGGAAGGCCACGTTTTCGGCAATCGTCATATGAGGGAACAAGGCGTAGTTTTGAAACACCATGCCCAAGCCGCGCTTATGCGGCGGGATATGGTTGATCTTGGCACCATCAAGATAGATGTCGCCGCCTGTTGCGGTCTCAAAGCCGGCCAGCATCATCAATGTTGTAGTTTTGCCCGATCCCGAAGGCCCGAGCATGGTAAGAAATTCGCCCCGAGCGACCGTGAGGTCGAGCGATTTAACGACAAGCACGCGACCGTCATAGGTCTTTTCGACCTTATCAAAGACGACGTAACCGCTTTGTGTCGATACGGTCATATTTATTTCCTCACGCCCCTCATCGGACCGGTTATCCGGTCCGACTCCACGCAACATCCGTGCCGCCGCATTGGTCCAATCAAAACTTGGCCAATGCTTATGCGAACGACGAATCCCCCCAAAAAGATAGCGCGATTATTTATGCACTTGCCTTAAAATTAATCAATTGCACCGCGCTATCCGTTGTATCTTCGATCTTATTTCCGAACGATCAGGTGCTCTGGTCCGTATGGGAAGCCGGTAATATTGCGGTTTCCGTCTTCCGTGATCACCAAAATATCATGCTCCCGATAACCACCCGCGCCCGGACGCCCTTCTGGCACCATGATCATTGGCTCCATCGAAACCACCATGCCTGGCTCCAAGACCGTGTCACAATCCTCCCGGAGTTCCAGCCCGCCTTCGCGGCCATAATAATGGCACAGCACGCCAAAGGAGTGGCCGTAACCGAAGGTGCGGTATTGCAAGAGTTGATGCTGACGGTAGATATCGTTCAATTGCTTGGCGACATCCGAGCATTTCGCGCCTGGAACCAGAAGCTTTTTGCCCTCGTCATGGACGTGACAGTTGATTTCCCAAAGACGGGTGTGCTCCTTGGAGGCTTCTTCCGCAAACAGAGTACGCTCAAGGGCAACATAATAGCCCGCTACCATCGGGAAGCAATTGAGCGACAAAATATCGCCACGCTCGATCTTGCGGCTAGTGACGGGGTTGTGTGCGCCATCCGTATTGATGCCGGATTGGAACCAGGTCCACGTATCCATTAGCTCCGCATGAGGCCAGATCCGTGCAATTTCCCGAATCATCGTGCTGGTCGAGTGGATAGCAACTTCATGCTCGGGTGCACCGACCGAAATGGCCTCGACGCAAGCCGCACCGCCAATATCGGCGATCCGGGTCATTTTTGTTATGTGCTCGATTTCCTCAGCCGACTTGATCATGCGCAGGCGCATAGCCGGCGCGGCGATATCAACCAATTCGACGCCGGGCAAGGCGGCTTCGAGATCACGACGGAAATCCAGATTAACGTGGTCGAACTCGATGCCGAGGCGCTTCACGCCCTTTGTCAAGTCTTCCACAGCCGAGAGATAATTGGTTTTTTCCCAATCGGTATAAGTGACATTGTCGCCGAAGGTCCGGCGCGCTGGCTGGCCACCATCGATCGCGGC
>CAIRGA010000186.1 GCA_903877935.1 uncultured Hyphomicrobiales bacterium | reverse complement strand
CATGTTGCCGATAGCCTGAACCGGGCGATTCATCCACATGCCGCACGGCTTGTTACTCAATCACTAAAACTCGTCGATTCGACCTTACGAACAAACAGTGAAGCTAATCGTTTATTTGTCGAATTGCTCGTTTCAAAGAACTCGCCCGAAATTACATTGAGGCGAATGAACGAAGCAGGTCTCTTAGGTAAATTTGTTCCGGAATTTGGACGCGTTGTAGCGATGATGCAATTTAATATGTATCATCATTACACCGTTGATGAGCATCTCTTGCGGTCGTTAGGAGCACTCGCCGAAATTGAGGCTGGACGCCACGCAGCAGAGTTACCTGTTGCACACGAGATCATTCCGATGATCCGAAATTTACGCATTTTGCATGTTGCGCTCTTTCTTCACGATGTTGCGAAGGGTCGCCCGGAAGATCACTCGATCGCGGGAGCTAAAGTAGCCCGAAGGCTATGTCCGAGACTGGGCCTCAATGAGGCAGAGACCGAAGCGGTTGCCTGGTTAATTGAACATCACCTTGATATGTCAACGGTTGCGCAAAGCCGTGACCTTTCAGACCAAGCAACGATCGAGGCATTTGCTGCCACCGTGCAAACGCTCGAACGCCTTCGCATGCTTTTGCTTTTGACGGTGTGCGATATTCGGGCCGTTGGACCCGGTGTGTGGAACGGCTGGAAAGGGCAATTGTTAAGGACGCTCTTTTGGGAAACCGAAATTGTCTTGGCCGGTGGACATTCCACGATCAATCGCGAACAGCGTGTTCGGGCCTCTCAGGAAGAATTGCGCCGTGCGCTACCCAATTGGACGGATATTGAGTTAGACACCTATGTCGCACGCCATTATCCGGCCTATTGGCTAAAGGTTGATCTTCAACGGCGTATTAAACACGCCCATTTTCTTTATGCCGCTGAACGAGAAATGCGTACGCTTTCTACTGAAGTTGCGACGGATAAATTTCGCGGCATAACTGAATTGACCGTATCGGCGCTCGATCATCCAAGATTGTTGGCAATCATCACAGGGGCTTGCGCGGCGGCGGGTGCTAACATCGTCGATGCGCAAATTTTCACGACAAATGACGGCCTAGCACTTGATACAATCTTCATTTCACGTGCATTCGATGAAGATGAGGACGAGCTCAGGCGTGCCAATCGTATCGCACAGGGAATTGAGAGGGCGCTGAAAAGTGAAATTAAAATTTCAGAGGCTGTCGCCGCGCGATCTCCTCAACGAAGCCAAGCCTCCAAGGCATTTACCGTCGTACCCGAAGTGGTCATCGATAACGCAGCATCAACCCGATTCACCGTGATCGAGATTTCGGGCCTCGACCGACCTGGTCTGCTTTATGAATTAACGACCATACTAGGCAAATTAAATCTCAACATCGCGTCCGCCCATATCGCCACGTTTGGCGAAAAGGTCGTGGATGTATTCTACATCACCGATCTGACTGGCGGTAAAATTAGCAATGTCGTTCGGCAGGAATCGATACGACGAACGCTCCTCGAACTTTTCGGTGTCCGATAGATGATCCAAGCAGGAAGAGAGGTCGATCCTATTGTTTTATTGCCATAGACCTTGATTTTCTGCTTCGTACACCTGATATCGGGCGTATAACCTTTTTCCATCCATCATTGATTGAGTAACATGACCGATAAGCCTGCACACGACGCACCCCAAGCTGACGCCGCCGCATCTGAAAAAACGGAAGCGGAAATCCTTGCTGTGATTGAGGCGCTTAATGTTGAGAACGCCAGCCTAAAAGATAAGGCGTTGCGCACTTTGGCCGATATGGAAAACCTTCGTCGCCGGACCGAAAAAGAAGTGGCCGACGCAAGAACCTATGCGGTTACGGGGTTTGCTCGGGACATGCTGACGGTTGCCGATAATGCACGGCGCGGTATTGAAAGCATTCCAGCCGACGCATTAAGCGCCGCAGAGGGGCCCTTCAAAGCCCTCATTGAAGGCGTTGAACTCATTGAACGGGATTTGCTGAAAACACTCGAACGCCATGGCATTAAAAAGCTCGATCCTAAGGGCGAAAAATTCGATCCCAACCTTCATCAAGCAATGTTCGAAGTGGACGATAGCAGCGTTACTGCTGGAACCGTTACCCAAGTTGTGCAGTCTGGTTTCGTCATCGGTGAGCGCGTTTTGCGTCCTGCCTTGGTTGGGGTTGCCAAAGGAGGTCCGAAAGGTCCTGCGAATAACGGCGTCGACGCGGTCGCATAGCGGACGCATCAGCCGGCAGATTGCGTCACCCGCCGTAGCGTCAGATTGATCCTTCCACCCTCCGGAAGAAGGGTCGATGTACCAGGGTAGATCCGATCAATACCGTGAAAGTCTAATCGGGCCGGTCCGCCAAAAACGAGAACATCGCCTGATTTCAGCTTGAGCGATTGGGTCGGCCCTTTGCGATCCGTCGTGCCGATTCTGAAGAGCGCGGTATCACCCAGCGAGACCGAAATCACCGGGACGCTTAAATCCTGTTCGTCCCGGTCCTGATGCAAACCCATTCGCGCATTTGCGTGATAATAATTAATCAAACATGCCTCAGGACTATCGAAACCGTCGTTGAGACTACTCCAAACCCTACTCATATGTAGCGGAAATGGCCTCCAGACTGCTCCATTTTCAGGATGAGTCGGCTGATAACGGTAGCCGGATTTATCTGAAACCCAGCCGAGCGGGCCATAATTGAGCATTTTAACCGAAAATGGTGTTCCCCACCGCGGCAAGGTCGGCTGAAACCATCCTAACTCATTGGCATAACTCAATATTTCGTCGCGCACTTCTTCTTGAATGGTGCGGTTGAAATATTCGGGGTAGTAAAAAACCCCCGGCTTGATCATGATTTCTTCAACCATCGATTAATTTATAATAAAATACTGCATCACAATAACCGCCATCGGGCCAAAGTGCATAATTAGGTATGATTCCGACCATTTTATACCCAATGCGCGCGTAAAGTCGCTCCGCATCCCCCGAAGCTGTATCAAGCGTTAACAGGGAATACCCTCTTTTTTTGGCTTCCAATTCTACCGATTCGAGCAGCTTTTGGCCAATTCCCTGCTTTCTGTGGGCTGAATGCACCAGCATTTTGGCAATTTCACCGCGATGAGGCTGATTTGGCTTCCATGTTGGATGGAGCTGAACGGTCCCGACAGCACGGCCATTCTCAACGGCCGCAAAAAGTACAACCTCTTCTCTGGCGGCCGCCTCGGCAATGTCCGTAAAGTATCCAATTGCCTCGGCAAGACTAAACGGATTCATAAAACTGACAGAGGCGCCTTTCGCCACACAATCTTGAAGAATGAGAGCAAGCTCAGGGATCCGTTGGCGGGCCTGCCCTGCATCTAAAATCCCTATTTCCATCAAGCCTTTAGGACCTTCTTCGATTCAACCGTAGAGTCCGCCTTCAAATGATAGACAAGGGGAACGCCGGTATCGAGTTCCATGCTGGGAATTGTATCGGGTGTCAGCCGGTCCAAAATCATGACCAAGGCCCGCAAGGAATTACCATGGGCTGCAACTATAACCCGCTCACCGCGCAAGACTCGGGGAAGTATTTCCTGACAATAATAAGGTAAAACGCGAGCCACTGTATCTTTCAAACTCTCGCCGCCGGGAGGCGGCACGTCATATGACCGCCGCCATAAATGGACCTGATCCTCCCCCCATTTTGCGCGGGCATCATCTTTGTTGAGGCCTGATAAATCCCCATAATCCCGTTCATTTAAGGCTTGGTCGCGGATCGTGTGCAGTTCGGATTGCCCTAATTGATCGAGGATCAACCGGCACGTATGCTGCGCACGTGTCAAAGCCGAGGTATAGGCAACGTCAAACGTTAAACCCAATTCCTTGAGACGCTGACCGGCGGAATTCGCCTCAGAAACACCTTGCTGCGTTAATTCCGGGTCTTTCCAGCCCGTAAAAAGGTTTTTCAGGTTCCAATCACTTTGGCCGTGACGAACAAGCACCAGTACCCGATCCATAATCATCCCCCAAAATCAAAAGCTATCTTATATGTCGCCCAAATTAAGGACATCCATCATTGAATAGAGTCCAGGCTTTTTTCCCTGTCCCCAAAGGGCTGCTCTCACAGCTCCGCGGGCAAAAATTTCTCTATTTTCGGCGCTATGGGAGAGTGTAATACGCTCAGAAGGTCCAGCAAAAATCACGCTGTGATCACCCACAACCGTTCCGCCACGAAGCGTTGCAAATCCAATCGAACCGTTTTCCCGTTGGCCGGTATGCCCGTCGCGAGAACGGACGGTATGCGCATCGTCGAGAGGAATATTGCGACCGGCTGCGGCCGCCTCGCCCAGTAGTAATGCGGTGCCAGAGGGGGCATCAACCTTTAGCCGATGATGCATTTCAAGGATTTCGATATCGAAGTCTTCGCCAAGCGTCTTGGCGACACGCTTTACCAGCGCAGCCAATAGATTAACGCCGAGACTCATATTGCCTGAGCGAACAATGACAGCGTGTCGAGCCGCCGCCTCTAATTTGGAAATATCAGCGGGGCCCATTCCGGTCGTTCCAATGATATGCACAATTCGCGCCTGTGCCGCTAAAGCAGCATAATGGGTCGTTGATAGGGGCGTGGAAAAATCAATGACGGCATCGGCCGCAGCAAAAAGAGAAAGCGGATCATCCGTAATCGGGATGCCATTCTCACCTATTCCAGCGATTAATCCTGAATCCTTGCCAAGAAATGGCGATCCTTCGCGCTCGAGAGCGCCTACCAAAACGGCGCCTTCCGTTGCATGAATGGTTTCGATTAACATTCGGCCCATACGGCCAGCAGAACCCACAACAATAATACGTTTGCCAGACATTAGGTCAGTCTCTTCGGGTTTGACGAGTTTTATCGCCGCACAAAACGCGATTGAAGGGGCTTGGTCAACCGAGTACCGACGAAATTTCGTCGACAACCGCGTTGGCGACCGCTTCGGGATCGCCTGCCGATGTGATCGGTCTACCGATAACCAGATAATCTGCGCCTGCGCTAATCGCCTCGCCCGGGGTCATAACCCGCTTCTGATCACCCTTTTCTGAACCCTTAGGTCGTATTCCAGGCGTTATTAGCGTAAGGCTTGAGCCTACTAAAGCGCGCATACTGCCCACTTCCTCGGGCGATAAAATTAGACCATCGATTCCAATGATTTTAGCCTGTTGGGCCCGGTGAGCCACTAAATCACGGACGCCCATCGCATAACCCGCTTCAATAAGATCGGAATCATCATAGGACGTCATCACCGTAACACCAAGAATTTGAAGCGAACTTGACCCTTTTCCCTTTAATGCAGCCTTCATTGTTTGCGGAAAAGCGTGCACTGTAAGAAACGTAGCGCCCAAATCCGCCACTCTCTGGGTCGCCTTTTCGACGGTATTTGGAATGTCGTGAAGCTTTAAATCTAAAAATACTTTTTTCCCGTTTGAAGAAAGTTGTCGAACGAGGTCAAGGCCGCCCGCATAGACCAACTCCATCCCAATTTTATAAAAAGTTACGGAGCCGCCGAGCTTGCCGATCATGGCTTGAGCATCGGTTACGCTCGGGAGGTCAAGCGCCACGATCATCCGATCGCGTGGATCAATTTTAGACATAGCTTGCCACTCTTTTTCCAGGACCGGCCTCTGCGATCCCAGATTCGAGTCATTATATCAAGCGGTTTGACTTTTTTCGGTATATCCAAACACGCGCTGGCGGAAGATTACGCCAAACCAATGGCAATCCATGGACATCAATATCCTCTAAAGTGAGGGGAATTGGTGAAGCCGGCGCATAGGAAAACTGGATAAAGGGAGCCCCCGGCGCCATGACAGTAAAAGCATCCCGAACCAACCGAATCCGTTCCTCTTGAGGCCTGGAATATAAGGGTAAACCGGAAACGACTGCAGCGGCAGGAGCCATATGAAGTTGGTTAAATGTCTTTGTCATTTGATAGGCATCGCCATTTATGACGGTCGAGCCTTTGAACCGATCCGATAAAAAATGGCAAAATGTTGTATTAAATTCGATCAGGACCAGTCTTTTTGGATCAATGCCACGGTTTACAAGCGCGCCCGTCATGGATCCTGTACCGGGTCCGAGCTCAATGACAGGACCCTGAGATAGAGGGTCAACCTGCTGGGCTACAACAGCGGATAGCGCCATGCCTGAGGGCGCAATCGCACCCATGACCATTGGTCCGTCGATCCACGCCCTAAAAAAGCGCGCCGCTTCATGCAAATCGCTTATAAATGCCATAGCCGATCAAAGCGGTTATGATCAGCCTAAACAATTCGGAGAATTACGTTATTCCGTCCCGCCCGCAAAAAATTCCTTCATTTTATTGAAAAATCCCGCGCTTTCTGGCTGGGTATCTTTCGAGCTTTCGGTCTCAAATTCCTTGAGAAGCTCTTTTTGGCGTGCAGTCAGCTTTTGCGGTGTTTCAACAGAAACCTGAATATACAGATCGCCATGATCGCGCGACCTGAGAACAGGCATTCCTTTGCCACGCAACTTAATTTGCTTGCCAGACTGGGTTCCCTCTGGAACCGAAACGGACTTCATTTCGCCATCCATCATTGGAACACGCAATTCACCGCCAAGCGCTGCTGTCACCATCGATATTGGTACGCGGCAATAAAGATCGGCCCCATCGCGCTGGAAATAACGATGCGATTTAACCGACAGAAAAATATAGAGGTCACCCGATGGTCCGCCTCTTAGACCGCCTTCGCCTTCACCTGACAACCGAATGCGGGTGCCATCTTCAACGCCCGGAGGAATATTGACCGAAAGCGTGCGATCGGTGGTGACACGTCCGGCTCCGCGACACGATGCGCAGGGATCTTGAATAATTTCACCGCGCCCTTGGCATTTCGGACATGTTCTCTCAATCGAGAAGAAGCCTTGGCTTGCACGAACGCGTCCTTGACCACCGCATGTTGGACACGCTTTTGCCTTGGTGCCCGGCTTTGCACCTGTTCCGCTGCACGGTTCGCAGGTTACAGCCGTTGGAATGGTAAGTGTCTCTGTTTTGCCATTATACGCATCTTCAAGCGCTATTTCTAAATTATAGCGAAGATCAGAGCCGCGTTCGCGTCCATCTGAACGGCGTTGCCCACGGCCACCCATACCACCAAACAAATCTTCAAAAATATCGGCCATCGACGACCCAAAATCGCCACTAAAGCCGCCTCCGCCGCCATTTTGCTCAAATGCATTATGACCAAATCGATCATAAGCAGCTCGCTTCTGACCATCGGATAACATCTGATAGGCTTCGTTCAGCTCTTTAAATTTTGCTTCCGCCTCGGCATTTCCTGGGTTCTTGTCAGGATGATGTTGCATTGCGAGCTTGCGAAAGGCTGACTTAAGGTCGGCATCGGTCGCCGAACGTTCTACGCCTAATATTTCATAATAATCGCGCTTGCTCATGCCTGATCCATACTTAATCCGTTTCGAACGCGGAAAGTGGCCTTCTCACAACAAAACCCGACACAGTGATGTGCCGGGTCTTATGTTGAAAAACGGCTACGCTCAGGCCCGCTTTTTCTTGTCGTCGTCGCCTACTTCACGGAAGTCAGCGTCGATGACATCGTCTTTGCCATGTGCATCGTCGTGATGCCCTTCATGGTCATCGCCGTGTTCGTGGCTACCTTCGCTTTGGCCTGCCGCATACATGGCCTCCCCAAGCTTCATGGAAGCTTGCATGAGGTCCGTCGTGCGGGCTTTAATGGTTTCTGGGTCTTCACCGGAAAGCGCGGTTTTCAGTGCTTCGATGGCACTCTCAATCGCTGACTTATCGCCTGCAGAAACCTTATCGCCGTGTTCGGAAACCGATTTCTCTGTCGAGTGAATGAGGCTTTCGGCCTGATTCTTAGCTTCGACCAGCTCGCGACGGACCTTGTCCTCGCTGGCGTGAGCCTCGGCGTCCTTGACCATCTTTTCAATTTCCGAGTCCGATAAGCCGCCTGAGGCCTGAATACGGATTTGCTGCTCTTTATTCGTGGCCTTGTCCTTGGCGGTCACGTTGACGATGCCGTTCGCATCAATATCGAACGTCACCTCAACTTGTGGAACGCCACGTGGTGCGGGCGGCAGACCGACCAAATCGAACTGGCCAAGCGCCTTATTGTCCGCTGCCATTTCGCGCTCGCCTTGGAACACGCGAATAGTCACGGCGCTCTGATTGTCTTCCGCCGTCGAGAAAACTTGGCTCTTTTTGGTTGGAATGGTCGTGTTACGATCAATCAAACGGGTGAACACGCCACCAAGGGTCTCGATACCAAGCGACAACGGGGTAACGTCGAGAAGGAGAACGTCCTTAACGTCGCCCTGAAGAACGCCAGCCTGAACAGCTGCACCGATGGCAACCACTTCGTCTGGGTTAACGCCCTTGTGAGGCTCTTTGCCGAAGAAGTTTTTGACAACTTCTTGGACCTTCGGCATGCGAGTCATACCACCAACCAAGATGACTTCATCGATGTCGCCGGCCTTGAGGCCTGCATCCTTAAGGGCCTTTTTACACGGTTCAATGGTCTTTTGGACCAAATCATCGACCAAAGCTTCAAACTTAGAACGCGTCAGCTTCAGCGTGAGATGCTTTGGACCCGACGCATCGGCGGTGATGTAGGGAAGGTTGATTTCCGTCTGGGCAGCCGAAGAAAGCTCAATCTTGGCCTTTTCAGCAGCTTCCTTCAGACGTTGGAGGGCTAACTTGTCCTTTTTAAGGTCAATTCCCTGCTCTTTCTTAAACTCATCCGCTAAATATTCGACGAGGCGCATATCGAAGTCTTCGCCGCCGAGGAACGTATCACCATTCGTCGATTTCACTTCGAAGACGCCGTCACCGATTTCGAGGATCGACACGTCGAACGTACCACCACCAAGATCATAAACGGCAATCGTGCCAGCCTTCTTCTTGTCGAGACCATAGGCAAGCGCTGCAGCCGTCGGCTCGTTAATGATACGAAGCACTTCAAGGCCCGCGATCTTGCCCGCGTCTTTCGTTGCCTGACGTTGAGCGTCGTTAAAATAGGCAGGAACGGTTATAACGGCTTGGGTGACGCCTGTTCCGAGGAAGGCTTCTGCCGTTTCCTTCATTTTCTGAAGAATGAAAGCCGAAATCTGCGACGGCGAATAGGTCGTACCGCGGGCCTTCACCCACGCATCGCCACTGCCGCCCTTCACGATTTCATAAGGCACAAGGCCCTTGTCTTTTTGGGTCATCGGATCGGCATAAGTGCGACCGATCAAACGCTTAATGGCAAAGAACGTCGCCTCAGGGTTGGTAACGGCTTGCCGCTTAGCAGGCTGACCAACAAGGCGTTCTTCTGAATCTGTGAAGGCTACAACCGATGGAGTCGTGCGCGCGCCTTCTGCATTTTCAATAACTTTTGGAGCCGAACCATCCATCACTGCGATGCAGGAATTGGTTGTTCCAAGATCAATACCAATAACTTTTGCCATACTCTTGCTTCCCCTGTCATAGCGAGATCATCGGACCCCAAAGGCGGTGCCGACGCTGGCAAACAACAAAAGGCGTTTTGCCTTTTAAGGTATTTGCCGATCTCCAAGATTTCGGACCATGCGGTCCAGCTTCGAGGGGGTATATAGGGGGGTGTCACAGAGGCTTCAAGAAGCGTTTCCTCATCGAAGACGAAGAATCTACAGTTTGTCGGCGTGTTTTATTCTTTTATGCTACCGACCTGGCCCGCTTCCCACCCGAGAATGGCCTGTTTGCGGGTCAAGCCCCAATGATATCCGGTCAGAGCGCCTGATTTTCCAATAACCCTGTGGCATGGAACGACAAAAGAAACGGGGTTGCGGCCAACCGCACCGCCTATCGCACGCGCTGCCTTTGGCTTGCCAAGGGTTTCGGCCAAGGTGGAATAGGTTGTGGCACGCCCGAGAGGGATCCGGAGAAGAGTTTCCCAAACGCGTACTTCAAAATCGGTACCAATAAAAACAACACGCAACGGTGTTTCAGGCTTCCAAAGACTGGGATCGAAGGCGCGCGCAACAAGCGGAGCTGTGAGTTCTTGGTCCTGAACGAAGATCGCTTTTGGCCAACGCCGCACCATATCGGCCAAAGCAGCGGGACGATCACCACCATCAACAAACCCTAAGCCTGACAGACCACGATCCGTTGCGACCGCAATCGCTTCACCAAAGGGCGATGGATGGTAACCGTAGCGCAAGGTGAGACCGTGTCCGCCTGCCTTCCAATCTCCTGGCGACATGGCTTCATGGGTTACAAAGAGATCATGCAGGCGCCCGGGGCCAGAAAGGCCGACTTCATAAGCCGTATCGAGCACGGAAGCTGAATCGCGTAACAGCGAGCGGGCGTGATCTAGCGTAATTGCCTGGAGAAAGGCTTTCGGTGACAGGCCCGACCAACGGCGGAAGAGATGATGCAGGTGGGGTTCCGACAGGCCGACATGCTCGGCGATCTCATCAAGCGACGGCTGGTCGCGCCAATGATCTGTAATGTAGGCGAGCGTCTTGCGGACCTTGTCGTAATCGGCGTGGGTATCGGCTTCGAGAACGGTCATGAAGGGCTCCAAATGCAATTCATGCCTTCACCTACCAAGCTTGATGCCAGCGGAACACCCGAAACCGATGCTGACCTTAGATTAGGAATAGATTGGGCCTCTTTTCGCCTCTCCTAACGCACGCGATAGGCCCTTCAATAACATGGCCTTGTCGTTGGCACCTAAAAAATGGCCGACTGCAACGCTTTGGCCGCGGGAAACAAGGGCAAGGCGCAGGATGCCGAATTCCTCATGCTCTTCGGCAACGAGGCGGGTCCAGGCCGGATTAAACCGCCATTCTCTGGAATGACCCTCAGGCGAGACTTTGCGGAGCAGAAGTTCAAATGGGCTTACGCTGACTTCTTCAAAATATTGGGCGGCGCGAAAATTCGCCTTAAAGGCAAAATAGAGGAGCAGAACGTCAAGCCCATAAAAGCCAGCCACAGGCCAAAATCCTAAAATCACGAAAGGCAGGCTGGCAATAAAGCTGGCACCCGCCACGAGTGCCATGACGAGCCGGAATCCACCGAGCTTCAACGACCGGTGAGGCCGGAGAGTGGTTTGGAACAAGGGAGTGTCGATTATATCCGTCATGCGCTTGCCCGCCTTCCATAAAGTCTCTTATATCGCGGTCGTCATGGCAACAAAACCATCCAAACCTGCAAAACCCACGAGACGAAAGGCCGCGGCCCCTAAGCCGTTGGTCAAAGCCGATATTGCGGAAGTTTTTCGTCGATTTTCCGAGATTGACCCCGAACCGAAGGGTGAATTGGAGCATGTTAACGCGTTTACCCTGCTTGTTGCCGTTGTTTTATCCGCGCAAGCCACCGATGCGGGGGTGAATAAGGCGACACGGGCTTTGTTTAAAATCGCGGATACGCCTGAAAAAATGGTGGGCTTAGGCGAGGAAACGGTTCGGGAATACGTCAAAACCATCGGTCTTTTCCGGACCAAGGCAAAAAATGTCATTGCCTTGTCCCAAGCGCTGATCGACCATCACCATAGCCTTGTTCCTGAAGACCGCGAGGCCTTGCAGGCTTTACCCGGAGTTGGACGAAAAACCGCGAATGTCGTGCTCAATATGGCCTTTGGCTGGCCAACAATGGCCGTTGATACCCATGTTTTCCGCGTTTCGAACCGGATTCCTCTCGCCCTCGGCAAGACGCCCGAGGCAATTGAAAAGGGCTTAGAGGCTGTGATTCCAAAGGAATTTGGACTTCATGCGCATCATTGGCTGATCTTGCATGGCCGCTACCTCTGCAAAGCGCGAACGCCTGAGTGTTGGCGCTGTCCGATCGCCGATTTATGCAAATTTGAGCCTAAATCGGTGCCGCCTCGTCCATAAAGCGGGTTGTTTACCGATCGCGCGGATTCTATAGGCTAACAGCCGTGTAAACCGGATCGAATCACTGGTTCGACGGTGTTGTTGGCATTCTGGTACTGGAACCCAAATCCCTTATGTCCACTTTGTATCATTCGGCTTTTTGTCCCCAATCGCGCTTTATTCGGCTCGTTTTAGGCGAGCTCGGCTTTAACGTAACGCTTGTTGAAGAGCGCGTTTGGGAGCGGCGTCGAGAGTTCATGCTGATGAACCCCGCAGGCACAACGCCCGTCTTTGTAGAAGAACAAACGGGACCGCTGCCTGGTGCTGGCGTAATCGCGGAATATCTTGATGAAACAAGGGGTTTAGCACTGGGCGAGCATCGCTTTTTGCCCGATGGGCCGCTTGAGCGGGCTGAGGTGCGGCGGTTGCTTGACTGGTTTAATGGCAAGATGTTTGACGAGGTAACCGGCTACCTTGTGAATGAGAAAATCAATAAAAGATTTATGAGTGCCGAGCAGGGTGGTGGCGCGCCCGATATGGGGGCGATCCGGGCTGCTCGGAACAATGTGCGCTATCACCTCTCTTATATCGGCTATTTGATGGCCAATCGGAATTGGTTGGGCGGTTCAAGGCTGACCTATGCCGATTTAGCGGCGGCGGCGCAATTGTCGGTCGCGGACTATTTGGGGGATGTTCCCTGGTCGACCAATGATGCCGCAAAGGCTTGGTATCAAAGAATAAAATCACGTCCGTCGTTCCGTCCTCTGCTCGCTGATCGGGTGGCTGGAATGGACCCTTCGGCGCATTATTCGGACCTTGATTTCTGACCCCCGAGGCGCTCAAACAGGCGTTGGTCGCCACGGCTAAGGCGGAGGGGTTTTCCGCCATCAACATCACGACGCCGGATGCGATTCCTGAGGCTTTGCACCACCTTAGAGCCTATCTTGAGGCAGGCTACCATGGCACGATGGATTGGATGGAAACCCGCGTCGAGGAGCGGGCCGACCCTGTAAAGCTTTGGCCTAAAGTAAAAAGCATCATTATGCTTGGAATGTCTTACGCGCCCGATTTTGATCCCCTCGATATACTTGAAAAACCCGAGCTGGGGGCGATTTCAATCTATGCACGGTCGCGCGATTACCATGATGTACTTAAAGGACGATTGAAGCAGATTGCTCAATCTTTGGTACATAATGCTAGCTTTGAGGTGAATAAAAGCAGCGAAAGAGTGCTCAAGAGGCCAGTTCCGATAGAAAAAAACGCAGATCCACTAAATGTTTTCGATCAATCCACGTCCCAACCGGCCGTGAAGGTTTTCGTCGACACCGCCCCCGTGATGGAGAAGGCGCTCGCGGCTGCTTCTGGTCTCGGGTGGCAGGGCAAGCACACGGTACTCGTCTCCCGCGAGCATGGCAGCTGGCTTTTTTTGGGGGCGATTTTCACGACGCTGGAACTGCCGACGGACGAGCCGGAAAAAGACCATTGCGGGAGTTGCACCAAGTGCCTTTCGATCTGCCCGACCAATGCCTTCCCCGCGCCCTATCAACTCGACTCCCGCAAATGCATTGCCTATCTCACCATCGAGCATAAGGGGCCGATTGATCGCACGCTTCGTCCGCTGATGGGCAACCGGATTTTTGGCTGCGATGATTGTCTGGCGGTTTGCCCGTGGAACAAATTTGCCGTTGCCACCCGAGAGGCCAAATTGCAGGCGCGGGAGGAATTTAGCGCGCCCCGCTTGGCTGATCTTGTGCGGTTGGATGACACGGCCTTTCGCGCTAAATTTTCGGGCACCCCGGTGAAGCGGACGGGGCGCGACCGGTTTGTGCGCAATGTGCTGATCGCGATTGGCAATTCGGAAGATGCGGCGCTTGCACAAGAGGCCGAGCGGCTTCTCGACGACGCCTCGCCATTGGTGCGTGGCGCTGCGGTGTGGGCGTTGTCGCAGCTTTTGTCGGATGGGCGTTTTGCCACCTTGCGGGAACGCTATAATCCGGGCGAAACCGATCCTACAGTGAGGGACGAATGGCAGGCGAGGATGATGAAGCCATGAAGCTGGTGGTCTTTGGATTGGGCTTTACGTCGGAGGCGTTTTTACGCTTTGCCGAGGGGCGGTTTACGTCTGTTATCGCAACCGTAAGGACCGCTGAAAAAGCTAAGCGCAAGACGAAGCCCGAATGCGAGGTCGTGGTGTTTAACGAGGCAAGCGCCGACCCCCGTATCGCGCAAGCCTTGAGCGAGGCCGATGCGGTGCTGGTCTCGGTTGGGCCGGATGAAGCGGGCGATACCGTCTTGCGGCGGTTTGCGCGGGAGATTGAAACCTCAACGACCCTTCGCTGGATCGGTTATCTTTCAACCATCGGCGTTTATGGCGATGCCGATGGCGGCTGGGTGGATGAGAGCGTTGCGCCGAACCCATCGCATGCCCGCACACAACGTCGTGTCGAGGTAGAGCAAGAATGGTTGGCGCTTGGTGCGCGCTCTCGTAAGGCGACACAGATTTTTCGACTGGCCGGGATTTATGGGCCGGGGCGAAATCCGATTATCAATCTCGATCAACGCGCGCAACGCGTGATCAAAAAGGGCCAAGTGTTTAACCGCATTCATGTTGACGATATTGCGCAAGTGCTATTGGCCTCAATGGCAAAGCCGCGCAATGGTGCGGTCTACAATGTCTCGGATAATGAGCCGGCACCACCGCAGGATGTGTTGCTCTTTGCCGCCGAGTTGATAGGCCGAGAACCACCGCCGGAAGTGCCTTTCGAAGAAGCGGTGATGAGCGAAATGGCGCGAAGTTTTTACGCGGATAACAAGCGGGTTTCGAACCGGCTTATCCGGGAGGAATTGGGGGTTGTGTTAAGGTATCCGACCTATCGCGAGGGGGTTGGAGCGTTGGCGCGGGCTTCTACGCGTCCTTCTCCCCTTGCGGGAGAAGGTGTCATGCGAAGCGTGACGGATGAGGGCCCTCACCCGACCCCCGTTCGGGGGCCACCCTCTCCCGCAAGGGGAGAGGGAAGCTAAATT
>CAIRGA010000185.1 GCA_903877935.1 uncultured Hyphomicrobiales bacterium | reverse complement strand
TGTGATAAAGGGTTGCGACAGGAACTGGGAATTCACGGGAGATGATAAAGGGCGCGACGCTGACGGGATCTTCGTTGGCCATCTTGCTTTGTCCTCCTGATCTATTCGTCAATTTTCATCATGGGCGACGCATCAAGGGATTTTTGCATGAAGGCGAGATCAAGCCAACGATCAAACTTCCAGCCAACTTCTTTCAAGCGTCCCGTTTCGACAAAGCCCAGATTACGATGAAATTTAATCGAGCCCGCATTGCCTGCCTCGATGCCACCGATCATGACGTGTTTGCCGAGCGCCTTTGCGGCATCAAACAATGGCGGCATTAATTGCTTGCCTATGCCTTTTCCGTGGTGATGGCGGTGCACATAAATGGAATGTTCAACCGAGTGGAGAAAGCCGTCATGGGGACGGAAATCACCGAAACTGGCAAAGCCCGCAATATCCGAGCCTAAAACAGCCACAAGGATAGGGTAGTTCTTTTCCCGCCGCTCGGCGAACCAAGCCCGCCGATTGTCCAGCGTGTAGGCGTAATGGGTCCAAATGGCCGTCGTATTCAAGATCGCGTCATTAAAGATATCGAGAATACCAGGGAGGTCGGCTTCCGTCGCGGGGCGAATGGCCACTTGCATGTCATGTTTCCTTTTTCGAGGCCAATGAGGGAAAATCGACCCCTATCGCCCGATAAACCAATTATTTCCGACAGATTGATCTTGTTATTTCGAATTTTAGCTTTACCTGAACCCTTGATCCCGTCTCAGTACCAAAGGATACCCCATCGTGAGCTTGCTGCAAAATCTGAACTGGCGCTACGCAACCAAAAAAATGGATCCCTCCAAAAAGGTCGAGCAAGACAAGCTTGACCGGATCCTCGAAGCCGTCCGACTGACGCCGACCTCAAGCGGGCTACAACCCTACCAAGTCCTTGTGATTACCAATCAGGAGATCAAGGAAAAGATCAAGGCTATGTCGTGGGATCAATCGCAGGTCGCCGATTGCTCGCATCTGCTCGTTTTCGCTGCCTGGGACGATTATACCGCCGAGCGGATCAATGGCTCCTTTGACTTCACGATTGCCGAGCGCGGTGCCGGCACGAATGAGCGGACGGAAGCCTATCGCAACAATATGCTGGCCAATTACCCGCCCCGCGGGCCTGAGGTGAATTTTCAGCATACCGCCAGACAGACCTATATTGCACTCGGCTTCGCATTGGTTGCAGCGGCTGAAGAAGGTGTTGATGCAACGCCGATGGAGGGCTTTGATCCCGTAGCCGTTGATGAGCTGTTGGGCTTGCGTGCAAAGGGCTTGCGCTCCGTCACGCTGTTGCCGCTCGGCTATCGTGATGCTGCGAATGATTGGCTTTTGCCGCTCAAAAAAGTGCGCCGCACGCGCGACAATTTCATTATTGAAATCAATTAAAAACACCACATTCAAAAAAGCCGCCGTTCTGAAAAGAGTGGCGGCTTTTTATTTAGCTGGCAACTGCGAACGGATTAAGACTGAGACTGCCTATCCGATTGCGCCGTGAGATTAATGGGCCTAGGCTGGATGGCTCATCCTACCTAATCGCTAGGCTTTTTAACGATGACCTTGGTAAGCAATTCGGACGGTTATGTCAGCGAAGTCATTCAACTCGCTTGGGCTGATGACGTCTCCTTTGAAGAGATCAAAGAGCGTTTGGGGTTATCTGAACCAGAAGTGATTGACGTGATGCGCCGACACATGAAACCCTCAAGCTTTCGAATGTGGCGCAAGCGCGTATCGGGGAGAAAAACCAAGCATCGAAAATTATTGCGAATGGCGAGTGACGATCCTTTGATGGCGTTAGAACACTTCGAAGAAGAGGTTTGAGTGGTGGAGCTGAGCGGAATCGAACCGCTGGCCTCCTC
>CAIRGA010000184.1 GCA_903877935.1 uncultured Hyphomicrobiales bacterium | reverse complement strand
GATGATGACATATGGGCTGCGTTAGCCTCGACGCGTTTAAAAATCATTGTCGATATGATCGAGGATAAGAAAGATTCAGACCTGATCGATCAAGCACTCATTGCTTTATTATGGGCAGCTGAAGGTGATGTTCGAAAATCCTATATTTCTGCTTTTATTCGATTTGATTGTATCACACCAAAACTGATTGCGGTGGCACTCCTCAACTCAGCAATGGCCGTGGTTGCCGATGTGTTATCAGCGTTGACGGGTGAGTTTCCCAATGCAGTCATAGAAATCATATCGAAATCCGATGGCGTCGCATTCCGAAATCTGTTGAGGCGATCAGGTTTTCCGGTTGAAATCATCACCGAATGTGAGGCGGCCTTTTTACGCGCCACCGCAAAGCCCTCCGGCTCCTTTGCCGTCGCGGCATAAGCTGTGCCTAGCCGCCGAATTGCTCCCGCAAAATGCGTTCATCTAAACTGTGGCCGGGATCGTGGAGCATGACAAGATCAAGCGTATGATCCATTGAAACGCGGATGCTTTTGACCGACCTGAATTCAACATGATCCGCCACAGCGTTTACCGGTCTTTTATCGGTTTCTAACGCTTCAAGCGTTATGCTTGCATTATCGGGAAGGATAGCGCCCCGCCAACGCCGTGGCCGAAAGGGCGAAATCGGCGTCAGCGCCAACATCGGCGCATTGAGCGGCAGAATGGGACCATTGGCCGATAGATTATAAGCCGTCGAACCCGCAGGCGTCGCCACCAAGATGCCGTCGGCGACCAACTCTTCTAGACGTGGCCTGCCGTCGATCGATATTTTTAATTTGGCAGCCTGATAGGATTGCCGGAAGACGGATACTTCATTGATAGCGCGCGCATCCGAAACCTTACCCGTTTCGTCGATGACCTGCATCAGGAGCGGATGCACCACGCTTTTCTCTGCCGCATTCAGGCGTTCAATCAGCCCATCCTCGGAATATTCATTCATCAGGAAGCCTACGGACCCCCGGTTCATCCCGTAGATCGGCTTTCTCGTTCCCATCAGCCGGTGCAAGGAGGTTAGCATGAGCCCGTCGCCGCCTAAGGCGACAACGATGTCGGCTTGTTCTGGCAAAACGTCCCCGTAACGCGCGCGAAGCCGGTTGCCGGCCGTCTGCGCCTCGTCCGTATCACTGTTCACAAAAGCGAGGCTAGGCGTCTTTGTCACTCGGCATTCCAGAATCGAAAGTTGGGTACGGGCGCACTGTTACACGAAATTTTCTAAATCGGGCAGGGGGCCATCATAATTAAGGATGGAGGGCCTGCCAAAGGGCAAATTCGTCCCTTAAACAGTGCCCGCAAGGACGAAATCCATTGCTTTTGGCTTGGGCTTTGGTTGCAAAAAAGATGCGGTTTGACCGTTTCATCCGCTTTCCCCGACCACAGTTCAAACGCCCATAAATCAGGCTTTTCTTATGTCCGGCCAGTGCAATAGCCTTTTTACGGATGAGCGCGCGAAGCGCACGATCATCGATCTGGCTATGCTCGATAAAAGAGACTTCTGCCATTTGTCATAAATTCCCTAGGTTGAGCCTCAGCTTAAGTACAACCGCCGATACGCACTTTTCCGATCGTCTAAAGGCTCCGGTCAAGCGTTGTCCTAGCAAGTCGGCGTTTGTTGAGGCAAGGGGGCTAAGATGAGTACGAGCGAAGTTCAGGGACGTGGCGATGCTTTGCTCAGACAACGCCGACCTCTCACCCACTTTGCCAAACGGACGATCGACTTCTTTGGCGCCTTGGCGCTCTTAATCCTGCTGTCGCCTGTCTTTCTCATTGTGAGTGTTCTGGTCGCCCTGGATGGCGGTCCGGTCTTTTATCAACACCAGCGCGTCGGGCGATATGGCGTACCCTTCGGATGCCTTAAATTTCGCACCATGATTTTAGGGGCCGATCGCTGCCTCAATGAATATCTCGCTTATCATCCCGATGCCGAACAAGAATGGGACCGTGACCAGAAGCTAACCTTCGATCCACGGATCACATCGATCGGGCGCTTTTTACGCCGCACCAGCCTGGATGAATTACCCCAATTGGTAAATGTCCTTTATGGCGATATGAGCCTTGTAGGCCCTCGGCCCGTGACCCAAAGCGAGCTTCGTCACTATGGGCATGCTGCTGCGGATTATCTCTCCATTCGCCCTGGTATCACCGGCCTTTGGCAGATCAGCGGACGCAATGATGTGTCCTATGCTCAACGTGTCGCCCTCGACCAAGCCTATTTCGCAACGCTTAGCCTGTGGCGTGACATTGTGATCCTCCTCAAAACACCTGTGGTTGTCTTTTCCAAGCGAGGTGCTCGATGAATAAGGTAGCGCATACCAATCCAACGCGCCGGATTAAAAATGGCGTGAACGTTTTAATGTCAACGCATAAGGGTGAAACCGGGAAAAATCTCGCCGAAGCGCTTGAAAGCATTTATTGCCAGACGCTTCCGCCCGATCGAATTGTATTGGTCTTAGATGGTCCTGTTGGTGAGGACCAACATGAGGTAATTGGCCTATATGGCTCTGATGCCCGTGGTCCTGATCTGACCATTGTTGCGCTTCCGTCCAATAGTGGATTGGCCCAAGCACTTAATGCTGGTCTTGCTTATTGTGATGGCGAATATGTCATGCGTATGGACAGCGATGACATTTGTATGCCGGATCGATTGGCTCTTCAACTGGCCTACATCAAGGAACATCCAGATACGGATATCATATCAAGCTGGGCCAGTGAGTTCTCCGTCAATGAACCAACGGAGAAAATGAAAGTCTCGCCAACCGAACATGACGCCCTTGCGATGGCATTAAGGTGGCGCAATGTGATTGCCCATTCCGCCATCTTGATCCGCGCTTCAACGCTTGCCCGTGTTGGGGGATACCGTTCGGATTTTGGTCTCTTGGAAGATTATGATCTTTGGGTTCGATTAATAACGACAGGTGCGCGCTTTCACGTTCTGCCAAAAGTACTCTTACGGATCAGAACCAGTCTCGCCCAACGCGGTCGACGGGGAAATTTAGCCTATCTCCGCAACGAAATTCGCTTTCGGTCGGAGTGTCTTCGGATCGGCTTTCTCACCCGCTCACAATTTATCGCAACCCTGTGCCTCTACGCACTGTTTCGCTTAGCAGGCCCCATGCTTCGAAACCAGTTTTATGCCCTCGCGCGAACTTGAAAGTTAAGAATAGCCCATTCCCCCGAAACCCAGAGGCCATGCTCGGGCCTCCTGTAAGAAAGTAGAGAAATGGCTGACGCTCAAATCAATTCTCGTACCTATGAAAATTTTACATCAACCGTATCGAGCGCCCGAGAACGCCGTTCGAGTACCGAACACCAGACCCGTCGGTCAGGCTCCCTTTTTACACGGTTTGCGTCCGGATTTTTGCTCGTCGTGTTGTGTAGCCTTGCGGCTTGGCCGTTCTTGCCACGTCGCTATGAATCGACCGTTACGCTCATTTTGCGGGCAACGGATGAAGCAGGTCCGATCAGTCACGGGCAGGCGTTAAAGCAGTTGTTGGATGAGGGGGCTGTGCAATCCGAATTGGATGTGATGGCTTCGCTACCGTTATCAGCCGATGTTATGGAGCGGCTTGGTTTAAACACGGACCCAGAATTTTTGAAGCCGAATAGCAGTTTCTTTAGCAAAGCTGCGTCATCGGCTGCCGACCCCGCGCGCGAGATTCAAAATCATGTCGTCGTATCGCGTGATCGCCGATCATATACCGTTCGCATTGGCTATTGGTCAAATGATCCAGCAAAATCCGTGCGTATGGCGGATGCACTGGCCACTGCCTATCTTGATCGTCAAGTTCAACACAAGCTTGATAATAGCGCCCAATTGATTGATCGGCTACGGACACGGTTGGTTGAACTGGCAGCGCGAGAGGCCGATCTTCGGCGCGTCGTGAACAGCGATGCCGGATCAAGTTTCAAAATTACCGAGCCGTCGGATGAACGGACAACAACTGCCGTTGAATTTGCAGGCATTCGGCAGAAATTAGTTGATGCCATGCAGCATCACAGTGAAATCGGCCCCGATGCTGAACGTATTTCGGACGCCGTTATGCCGCTTAATCCAATATTTCCAAACCCAATTCTCATGGCACTTGCCACGTTTCTCTTTGCAACGCTGATCGGGCTTGGCTTTGCGTGGCCTTCCTTACGCTTAAGGTTAGCTGATCATATTCACTCGACCGATGAGGCAAAGGGTGCAAAATGAGCATAGCAGGCTATTTTTTATCGTCTGATTTTAGGCGTTCAGTTGAGCGTGAGCAATCCAAATCACGGATTAGAGTTGATAAGAGAACGCTGATCATCGGCCTTGTCGCGTTTATTACGTTCTGTTTAAGCATGAGTTTTGGAATGCGGGCCGCGG
>CAIRGA010000183.1 GCA_903877935.1 uncultured Hyphomicrobiales bacterium | reverse complement strand
CCGTTTGAGGCAGATAAGACCAGCCCTTCGAGTGATCCCGAGGCCGTTTGAGGTAATCCCGAGGGCATTTCCGATACATGACATCAGATGATTTCAGCCGTTTTGGTAAAAATCCACCGTTTGAGCGATAAAAATGGGAGCCTGTCGGGGACCTTGGGCGTTACCCCCTTTGTTCACCCCCCTCGCGCTTCCAGGGACCCACCATGCCGTCGACCTCGCCTCAACCGCCAAGCTGGGCCGACTGGCTCGACGCGATCGCTGAACAAATCAAGATTGCCAACTCGGCCGGCACTGCTGCCGAGCACACGACTGGTGAAGCTATTCATCTTGTCCGCTCATCGCTAAAATATGCGCGGGCACTACTGCGATTGGCGCCACCATCGATCCGCAGGCGAGCGAAATGGCACGGGAAAAATTTACAAAAAATTGCCCGCCGGCTGTCGCGGTTTCGTGACCGCTCTGTCTTGCGAGAGACAATAATAGGCCTTTCGAAAGATAGCCAAATTCAACTGCCCGACGATTTAGCCCAAGAAGAACAACGCGCACTCGACGATGCCATACATCGTTTGGAGAAGATGAGAAGCCAGTTCAGCTTAATCCCGCATCCGAATGAAAATCCGGATCTGCTGCTCCGACGCCTCAAACGGTTTAAAAACAAGATGCAGAGGAGGGAACCGCATGACTGGCGCACGGCAACGATCGCCGAACTCCACGCCTATCGTTCCGCGCTTATTGTGCACGCTTGCCAAGTCCGATTTTTATGCCGTGTAACTGGAAGGCCAAAAAAAGGCTATATCGAAAAAATTGAAAAATTAAGACTGCGTCTCGGTGAGATTAATGACCTCGATCGCCTTATCTTATTTTCAAAGCAAAGACGATTGCAGAAACGATTTAACATCGATCCAAGCATAGTTGAAAGAGCAAACAGACGGCAACAAAAAATTCGAAAAAAATTGCAACAATGAAGCTCGTTTCTACTCCCCTTTTTTTGGGAAACGCGCGTCCGATTCAACCACATTTAAATCCATGTGATTTCGCATATAGCGCTCGGATGCCTTTTGTAGCGGCTGAAAATCCCATGGATAGTAATTGCCATTTCTCAATGCCTCATAGACAGCTAATCGCCGTGTCTGTGAGCGCCTGACATCACGATCATACGCTTCGATATTCCACCGTTCTGCCACGCGCGTCATCAGGCTTTTCAACACACTCGCATAGGCCGGATCTGTCGCGAGATTATTCAACTCATCTGGATCCCGATCAATATTAAACAATTGAAGGGGATCTTTGCCGGCAAGGTTCAATTTGAAAGAACCTTCGCGGACCATCACCATCGGTGCGATGGAGCCCTCGGCGGCATATTCAACTTTAACAACGGTTTCAGGCCGATTGCCGCCGTTTAAAGCGGGCAATAGACTTGCACCATCCAAATGATCGGCAAGCGCACCACACTCAACAGATGCCAAATCCATCAAAGTCGGAAAAAGATCGAGCGTTGATGCAACGGACGTCACTTGCCGCGGCTCGAAGCGTTTTGGCGCGTGAATCATCAACGGTACGCGCGACGAGCCTTCAAAGAAACTCATCTTGAACCATAGACCACGCTCGCCGAGCATATCGCCGTGATCGGAGGTGAAGACAATGATCGTGTTCTCGTCCAAACGACAATCTTTGAGCGTTTGAAGAATTTCACCAATCTTATCGTCAAGATAGGAAATATTGGCAGCATAGGCGCGGCGGCTATCGGCGACCATTTCAGGGGTTAGCGTATAGTTGCGCCAATCCGACATATCAAAGAGGCGCTTGGAGTG
>CAIRGA010000182.1 GCA_903877935.1 uncultured Hyphomicrobiales bacterium | reverse complement strand
CGCGGCGGGGATTATTCCGGCCGTGCTGCGCTATGCGAAAGAGTTTTGTCCCGAATATTCGATTGAAGCGAGCCGCGACTATATGCTGACGGCTGCCGCTGTTGGCTCGCTGATTAAACAGAATGCCTCCATCTCGGGTGCCGAAGTCGGCTGTCAGGGCGAAGTGGGCTCGGCCTCCGCCATGGCCGCGGGCGGGCTTTGTGCCCTGCTCGGCGGAACGCCGGAGCAGATCGAAAACGCCGCCGAAATCGCACTCGAACACCATCTCGGCATGACGTGTGACCCGATTGGCGGCTTGGTGCAAATTCCCTGCATTGAGCGCAACGCCTTCGGCGCGAACAAGGCGATTGTGGCGGCCTCTTTGTCACTACGTGGCGACGGCACGCACCGCGTCTCGCTCGATGAAGTGATTGAGACGATGCGCCAAACGGGCATTGATATGCTCGTCAAATACAAAGAAACCGCGCAAGGCGGGTTGGCGGTGAATGTCGCGGATTGTTGATTTCCGTCATTGCGAGCGAATGCGAAGCAACCCAGCTAGAGAAATAAATGAAACACAGTAGTAACATCGTGCTTTATTCTGAATCATCAACTGGGTTGCTTCGCTAGCGCTCGCAATGACGGTTTTTATCCGTCAAAACTAAACGGCGAAATCCCTCTTACACTCTCATCAATCCGTAATTTGCGCGTAATCGGCGGAGCAGCTCGTTGCGCGCAATTGTCTCTTTCGCACAGTCTACAATTGACTCCAATTGGCGTTGCGGGGCTATTTTTTAGATCGAATTTGCGTGCGTAAATTATGCGATTTGCATATTTTATTTCACATCCTAAACCGATGGCGAATTGTCCTTCGGTGCCACCATAGGCGGAGGCCGCGCGGCGTACTGTACGAGCGACAGAGAACCATTTGCCGCCATCGGGCAATTCAACGATCTCCGTCATGAAGGCGCCGGGGCTTGAAAAGGTTTCGTGCAGGCTCCAAAGCGGGCAGGTGCCACCAAAGCGCGAGAAGGGGAAGTTACCTGCTGCAAAGCGTTTTGAGACATTGCCTGCCGTATCAATCCGAATGAGAAAAAACGGCACACCGCGTGCGTTTTGCCGATTGAGCGTGGTGAGCCGATGCGCCACTTGTTCAAAGCTCGCTTGAAAGCGTGCGCCTAGCACATCGATATCGTAATTCAGCGCTTCTGCTGCATCAAGAAAGCGTTGATAAGGCATCATTAATGCAGCAGCCGCATAATTGGCGAGGCTTACTCTCAAAAGCGATTTGGCGGGTCCGGTTTCAGGTTCCAAGCGATTGGCGATGGCATCGATGGTGTCGCGCCATTCGATCAAGGCAAGTTGAAAAGCAGCTTGGAAACTGCGACCCGACGCATCGACTAATTCTGAAATCATCAAACGGCGCCGATGATGATCGAAACGTCGAAGCGAGGCGGGCATCACATCAACGGGAAGAATTTGTACGCGTATGCCGTGAACGTCTTTTAGTCGTGCAGTGAGGGCTGACAGTAAATCACTGCCGGTCTTTGCTAACTCCTCGGCCAAGGCTTCCGCCCGCGCTTCCAATTCCGGAAAATGGTTTGTTGCCGATTGAATGAGATCGCGGACTCGGTCCACGGGGTTATTGGCCGTTGTCGCCTCGCCCCTGTCGCCATCGAGCGTATCGGGCAGGCCAGCGCCGCCTTCTTTCAAATCGAGATAGGCGGCATAAAGCCGTTGTACCGCTTCCGCGATGGAAGGAGCCATATTTGTGAGCTCCCGCAGCTCGTCTTTGGCAACAGCTTGACCACGAAACAGGGGATCGGCGAAGACTTCATCAAGTTCGCCCTGTAAGCGCGCTTCTTCTTCGCGGGCAAAGGAGCGCGGGTCGACGTTAAAAGCTTCCGCCATGCGAATCAGCACCTGGGCGGTAACCGGCCGCTGATTGCGCTCCATGAGGTTCAGATAGCTTGCGGAAATCCCAAGCTCGCTCGCCATGCCGGATTGCGAGAGACCCAATTCGCGGCGAAGCTTACGCACCCGCGCGCCGGCTAAGATTTTGCGTCCCGCTTCCGTCATGTTCGCTTATCCTCCGTACAAATCATACAATAATTTACAGTATTACAGATTTACAATTGTAAATAATAAACTGCATGACCTTTCGCGTCAATTGTCCGACTGGTGCAGTGCAGCAATCAAGAGATATAGTATTTTATGGTCAAAATAAGCCGCTGCCTTCTCGGCATGCCCTTTGCGCCTTATCTGTAAAAACCTGTCATATATGACAAGAAATGTGGAGACCGCCATGACAACGACAAACTTTAACGACCTCGTGCCGAATGCGCCGAAGGGCCGGTTTGATGGGATTAACCGTCCTTATTCGCCCGAAGAGGTTGTTCGTCTACGTGGCTCCTTTCCGATTGCCCAAACGCTCGCCGAGCGTGGGGCCAACAAGCTTTGGGAGCTTTTGAAGAGCGAGGATTATATCAACGCGCTCGGAGCGGTGACAGGTAACCAAGCGATGCAGATGGCGCGCGCTGGGCTAAAAGCGATCTATCTTTCGGGCTGGCAAGTGGCCGCTGATGCCAATACGGCCGGTGCAATGTATCCGGATCAATCGCTTTACCCTGCCAATGCAGGCCCTGAGCTTTGCCGCCGCATCAACCGCACCTTGAAGCGCGCGGATGAAGTGGAGCATTCGGAAGGTGGCGCCAAGCGCGATTGGTTCTTGCCGATTGTGGCCGATGCGGAAGCTGGCTTTGGTGGCCCTTTGAATTCCTACGAGATCATGAAGGCCTATATTGAGGCAGGTGCGGCTGGTGTGCATTTTGAAGATCAATTGGCATCCGAGAAAAAATGCGGCCATCTTGGCGGTAAAGTGTTGATCCCGACAGCCGCCCATGAACGTAACCTCGTTGCCGCACGCTTGGCCGCCGACGTGATGGGCGTGCCCACGATCACCGTTGCCCGCACCGATGCGGAATCGGCCAAGCTGATTACATCCGATGTTGACGAGCGTGATCGTCCCTTCATTGAAGAAAATTCCCGCACGCCAGAGGGCTTCTATCGCTTGAAAGACGGCACAGGGCTTGACCATTGCATTTCGCGGGGCCTTGCCTTTGCTGAAATTGCCGATTTGATTTGGTGGGAAACGTCCCACCCTGATTTGGCGGACGCGAAGAAATTTGCCGAAGCATTGCAAAAGAAGCATCCGGGCAAAATGATGGCCTATAATTGCTCGCCTTCATTCAATTGGAAAGCCAAGCTGGACGAGGCCACGATCGCCAAGTTCCAGCGCGAATTGGGCGCGATGGGCTACAAGTTCCAATTCGTGACGCTCGCGGGCTTTCATGCCCTCAACCACGGCATGTTCGAGCTTGCCCTTGGTTATAAAGATCGCGGCATGGCGGCTTATTCGGAATTGCAGCAGGCGGAATTTGCCTCGGAAGCGCAAGGCTACACCGCCACCCGCCACCAGCGCGAAGTCGGCACCGGCTATTTCGACATGGTCGCGACCACGATCTCGTCCGGCAAGTCCTCGACGACGTCCATGGGTGAGTCGACCGAAAGCGCGCAGTTTCATGCGATTGCCGCCGAGTAATAAAATTGGCGAGTAGCGAATGGGGAGTGGTGAATAGGGGAAAGTTTTATCCTCATGGTGAGCCGCCGCGTATCGGCGTGTCGAGTGGTGAGCTTGTCGAACCACGGCACCCTCTTTGGCAACACTTCCTTCGACTCGTGGCCTGAGGCCCCGGCTCAGGATGAGGATGATAATGCCCCACTTACTACCCCCTACTCCCCACTCGCCATTCGCTACTCACTATTCGCCCACTTAAAAAAGGAGACCTACTATGACCAGAACCCGCGTGAAAGAACGTACCGAAGAACTCACGACCGAGATGGATGAGCAACAAAAAAGCGCCATCCGCATCCTCGCCAATGATCTGCACCGCCTCAACCAAGCCGTGATGAAAGCAGTGGAGACGGGTCTATCCGTCGAGTTGCAACGCACCGCCCGCCACCATTCAGAAGGCGGCTATTGGGGCGATCTGCTGATGCCGATCATTGTGAAGCAGAAACAGGCTTAAATCCGTCATTCGGACCAAAAATAGGAAAAGGCGACCGCGAGGTCGCCTTTTCGGCTTTTTCCGTCAGTTCCGCGACATTTTGCTGCAGCTGCACATTGACTTGGTTTAGTGAGGTGCTATCAGTCCCCGACATTCGACAAAAGGATAGTATGATGGGTTCGAGCGATCTTGCACGCCGCATGGCCAATGCCATTCGTGGTCTTTCGATGGATGGGGTGGAGAAGGCCAAATCCGGTCATCCAGGCCTGCCAATGGGCGCAGCCGATATTGCGACCGTCATCTACACGCGGTTTCTGAAGTTTGACCCGACGGACCCCCATTGGGCGGATCGGGATCGCTTTATTCTCTCGGCCGGTCACGGCTCGATGCTGCTTTATTCGATCCTCTATCTTACCGGCACGACCGGGATGACGCTGGATGAGCTCAAGAATTTCCGCCAATGGGGCTCGAAAACGCCGGGCCATCCTGAAGTAGGGCACACGCAAGGTGTTGAAATGACAACCGGTCCTTTGGGGCAGGGTCTTGCGACATCTGTTGGCTTTGCGCTTGCCGAGCGGCATTTGAACGCCGAGTTCTCGTCCGATCTCGTGGACCACTACACCTATGTCCTCGCCTCTGATGGCGACCTGATGGAAGGCATCTCGCAAGAGGCCATCGCCCTTGCCGGCCATTTGAAGCTAAATCGCCTGATCGTGCTTTGGGACGATAATGGCATTTCGATCGATGGTCCGCTTTCGATTTCCGACTCGGTTGATCAGCGCAAGCGCTTTGAATCGGCCGGTTGGGCAACGGCTGCCGTTGATGGGCATGATCAAGACGCGATTGCGGCTGCAATTGAAGCTGCGCACATATCGGATCGTCCGACGATGATCGCGTGTAAGACCGTGATCGGCTTTGGTGCGCCAAAGCGCGCTGGCACGTCGAAAGCCCATGGCGAGCCACTCGGCGCCGAAGAGCTTGCAGGGGCAAAGGCGGCGCTTGGCCTCTCGCCTGAACCGTTTGATGTTCCTGCTGACGTAATGGATGCTTGGCGTACTTCCGCCAAGCGTTCGCAAGGTGCCCATGCCGAGTGGAAGAAGCGGGTAGCCGCATCGTCCAAGGGTGAGGAATTTACGCGTCGTATGGCGGGTAAGGTTTCGCCGAAGCTTGATGCAGCGATTGCTGGCTTCAAAGCGAAATTGGCAGCTGAGCCACAAACGGTTGCTACGCGTAAGGCATCCGAAATGGCATTGGAAGTGATCACCGAAGCGGTTCCAGAATTGGTGCTTGGTTCGGCCGATTTGACGCCATCCAATAATACCAAAACGAAGAATCTGACCGCGATGTCGCCGGGCGATTTTGCCGGTCGTTATATCCATTATGGCATTCGCGAGCACGGCATGGCTGCGGCCATGAACGGCATGGCGCTGCATGGCGGCATCATTCCGTCGGGCGCGACCTTTATGGTGTTCACCGATTATTGCCGCCCGTCGATCCGCCTTGCGGCGTTGATGGGGATCAGAACCATTCAGGTCATGACGCATGACTCGATTGGCTTGGGTGAAGATGGCCCGACCCATCAGCCGGTCGAACATTTAGCCGCCTTGCGGGCGATGCCGAATTTGAACGTCTTCCGCCCTGCCGACGTGGTCGAGACGGCGGAGTGCTGGGAAATCGCGCTGAAGGAAACCTGCACTCCGAGCATTTTGGCGCTTACCCGCCAGAACCTGCCGCAGCTTCGCATAGGCGCGGCAGGCGAGAACAAGTCGGCTCGTGGTGCGTACGAATTGGTGGCTGCCAATGGTGACGCTCAAGTATCGATTTTCGCAACGGGTTCGGAAGTCGAGATCGCGGTGGCTGCACAAAAAGCGCTTACCGAGAAGGGCGTGAAAGCACGCGTCGTGTCGGTGCCGAGCTTCGAAATGTTTGCCCGTCAGGATGATGCCTATCGTGCATCTGTGATTGGTCATGCCAGCGTTAAGGTTGGGGTCGAAGCTGCGGTTCGCCAAGGTTGGGACACGCTGATTGGTAATGATGGCATCTTTGTGGGTATGAGCAGCTTTGGTGCAAGTGCACCTTACAAAGAGCTTTATGCTCATTTTGGAATAACGGCGGAAGCCATCGTCGAGAAAGCAATTACACGTCTCGGCTAAAAGCGTTTTATTGTTTAGTTTGAAATTTAAATTCAAAGACAGGAGACTAGCATGGCAGTTCGCGTTGCAATCAATGGATTTGGCCGTATCGGCCGTAATGTCCTTCGCGCGATTATCGAGTCGGGTAGGACCGATATAGAGGTTGTCGCGATCAATGATCTTGGCCCGGTTGAAACCAATGCGCACCTCTTTCGTTTTGACTCCGTGCATGGCCGTTTTCCTGGGACGGTGACGGTTGAAGGCGACACGATCAATGTTGGCCGGGGTCCAATCAAGGTGACGGCCGTTCGTGATCCTGCGCAATTGCCGCATAAGGATCTTGGCGTTGATATCGCGCTCGAGTGCACGGGGATTTTCACGGCGAAGGACAAGGCGTCGGCTCATTTGACGGCTGGTGCCAAGCGCGTCCTCGTTTCGGCACCTGCTGACGGAGCAGACCTTACCGTCGTATATGGTGTGAACCACCAGAAGCTCACGAAAGATCATCTCGTCGTTTCGAATGCTTCGTGCACCACCAACTGCCTCTCGCCCGTCGCTCAGGTGCTTAACGAACTCGTTGGCATCGAGAAGGGCATGATGACGACGATCCACTCCTACACGGGTGATCAACCAACGCTCGATACGATGCATAAGGATCTCTATCGTGGCCGTGCGGCGGCGCTCTCGATGATCCCGACCTCGACGGGTGCTGCAAAGGCGGTTGGCCTTGTATTACCAGAATTGAATGGCAAGCTCGATGGTGCCGCGATCCGCGTACCAACGCCAAATGTGTCGGTGGTGGATTTGAAGTTCATCGCCAAGCGTTCGACCACGAAGGACGAAATCAATGCAGCCATTAAGGCGGCAGCGGACGGTCGTTTGAAGGGCATTTTAGGCTACACCAATTCGGCCAATGTATCGATCGACTTCAACCATGACCCGCATTCCTCGATCTTCCACATGGACCAGACTAAGGTAATGGATGGCAATTTCGTGTCGATCCTCACCTGGTATGACAATGAGTGGGGCTTCTCGAACCGCATGGCCGATACGGCTGTTGCGATGGGCAAGCTGATCTGAGAGGTGTATTAAACCGTGACCAGTCAAGCTTTCGACAATTGGACCGAGGAACTGGATGAGGTGAAGGCGGCGATTAATCGGCGCTTTCCAAATATGAAGTGCTTGCGGTGCGGTAACGAAGCATTTGGCCTGAGAATCTTTGCTGATGACTCGTTTAAAACGATTGAACCGACTAAAAGAGGGCATCAATTAGCTGAATTTATTTGCTCCTCGTGTGGTATGATTGAACGGCATTATATTGGCTACTTGATCCAAAAAACTGACGACGGTTCTAATGGCTAAATTATATACTTTCCCACCTAAAGACGGAAGTGGTTCAGGTTCAGGTCCGGAGGGTCCCATGCTGGAGCAGCGCGTCGCGCGTGTTGAAGCGGATGTTTCTGAAATTAAGGCATCCGTTAAGTCGATTGAGATCACTCTGGCCGAGATAAAAGGGAAGCTTTCTCAGGCGCCTACGTGGCTTCAACTTATTGCCGTTGTCATCAGCACATGGATGGCCGGTGCCGGAATTGTATTAGCCGTTATAAAGTATTCCAAATGACCCTCTTCAATACACTCGATGATGCATCCGTATCGGGCAAGCGCGTGCTTGTTCGGGTTGATCTCAACGTGCCGATGGAAGAGGGTCGCGTCTCTGATACGACCCGCATCGATCGTATTTTGCCAACCCTTCGCGAAATTGCGGATAAAGGCGGCAAGGTGATTCTACTGGCGCATTTTGGTCGGCCAAAGGGCGTTGATCCCAAAGAATCATTGGCCCCTGTTGCGGTGGAGCTCGCAAAGCGCCTCGGGCGTCCGGTGGGCTTTGCTTCGGATTGCATCGGTGAGGCGGCAAAGACGGCCGTCGATGCCATGAACAATGGCGATATTGTTTGTCTTGAGAATACCCGCTTCCACAAGGAAGAGGAAAAGAACGATCCGGCCTTTGTCGCCGCATTGGCCGCCAATGGCGACCTTTACGTGAACGACGCGTTTTCCGCCGCTCATCGGGCACATGCATCAACGGAAGGGTTAGCCAAAGTGCTTCCCGCTTTTGCAGGCCGCACGATGCAAGCTGAAATTGAAGCGTTGGCGAAAGCGCTTGAACAACCCGAGCGGCCTGTGCTCGCCGTTGTCGGTGGTGCAAAAGTTTCCTCGAAGCTCGAATTGCTCGGCAATCTTGTGAAAAAGGTCGATATTCTGGTGATTGGCGGCGGTATGGCCAATACGTTTTTGGCGGCCCTCGGCAAAGCGGTCGGCAAATCGCTGTGCGAGCATGATTTACTCGATACCGCACGTGGTGTGCTCGAAACGGCCAAGGCGTCGGGATGCGAGATTGTGTTGCCGGTTGATGCGACGGTTGCGTCTGAATTTAAAGCGCATGCCGCCAATAAGGTTGTGTCTGTCGATGCAGTCGGCGCGGATGATATGATCCTCGATATTGGTCCTGCGTCCATCAAGACGGTTGCTCAGAAGCTTGCCAATGCGAAGACCCTCGTTTGGAATGGCCCATTTGGTGCATTTGAGTTGGAGCCATTCGATGCGGGCACCAATGCAGTGGCCCAGGAAGCGGCACGCTTGACCAAAGCTAGGAAGCTGCTTTCAGTGGCAGGCGGCGGGGATACCGTATCGGCTCTCAATCATGCCGGTGCAGCCGACGATTTCACCTATGTATCAACAGCCGGTGGCGCGTTCCTCGAATGGCTAGAAGGCAAGCCATTGCCAGGTGTGGATGCGTTGCGTCGTAAATAAGCGGTTTAAATGTTCGTAACGGAAAAGATTTAAAGGAGACGAAACCATGCCACGCATAACGATGAGACAATTGCTCGATCACGCCGCTGAGCATAGCTATGGTGTCCCTGCCTTTAACATCAACAATATGGAAGGCGCGTTGGCCGTTATGGCTGCAGCCGTTGCGGTTGATGCACCGGTGATCATTCAAGCCTCGCGTGGCGCGCGTGCCTATGCCAACGACATTATGCTGAAGCATATGATGGATGCGTTGACGGAAATCTATCCGCAAATTCCAATCTGCGTGCATCTTGATCATGGCAATAATGCCGCTACCTGCATGACAGCCATTCAAGCAGGCTTTACATCGGTGATGATGGATGGCTCGTTGAAAGACGACGGCAAGACGCCGGGTGATTGGGATTATAATGTCGGCGTCACCAAGACCGTGACCGACATGGCGCATCTTGGTGGTATTTCGGTGGAAGGCGAGCTCGGCGTTTTGGGATCGCTCGAAACAGGGCAAGGCGAAAAGGAAGATGGTCACGGCTTTGAGGGTACGCTCTCGCATGATCAATTGCTGACCAATCCAAAGGAAGCCGTCGATTTTGTGCGTGCGACCAAGGTGGACGCGCTTGCGATTGCAATGGGCACCTCGCATGGTGCGTATAAATTCACGCGTAAGCCAGATGGCGCAATTTTGGCGATGCATGTGATCGAAGAAATTCATCGCCTGCTGCCGAATACGCATCTCGTGATGCATGGCTCTTCGTCGGTGCCGCAAGATTTGCAGGACATCATCAATGCCTATGGTGGTGAGATGCCGCAGACTTGGGGTGTGCCGGTGGAGGAAATCCAGCGCGGCATTAAAAACGGTGTGCGCAAGGTGAATATCGATACCGATAACCGCATGGCGATGACGGGCCAGATCCGCAAAGTGTTTGCCGAAAATCCCGGTGAATTCGATCCGCGCAAATATTTAAAGCCTGCGATGGATGCTATGACCAAGCTTGTCAAACAGCGGTTTGAAGAGTTTGGCACGGCGGGCAAAGCATCGAAGATTGGCAAAGTTCATACGCTTGCTGAAATGGCCAAGCTCTATGCATCGGGTAAGCTTGATCCAACCTTCGGGTGAAGTGGCGGTGCCGTTATGGACCGCGCGCCTCCCGGCGCGCTAAAGAATGCGAGCCGGAAGGCTCTCGGTCCAATATGTTTATGTGAAAGTAATGCAATGACCTACACGGCACGTCTCATTCTTTTTGCTCCGCGTGAGGAGAATGCCGATCTGATGGCTGCATCATTGTCGGCCGCCTTTCAAGGTGGCCGAATTGATGCGGTTATTGTCACACTTCCCGATGACGACGAGCGTTCGCAAATTAACTTTGTTAAATCGCTTGTGCCGATTGTTCATGAGGCTGGCGCTGTGCTGTTGATTGTCGATGCGTTCGAAATGGTTGCGCGCACGGGGGCTGATGGCGTTCATCTTTCGTCACCTGCCCGTGTGATCGAGGCAACCGCCGCGATGCGTCGGATTGAGCGATCGGTTGGTGTAGGTGGTTTAAAGGCGCGGCATGACGCAATGGAGGCCGCCGAATTGGGCGCCGACTATGTTATGTTTGGCGAAACGCGCCCTGATGGGTCTATTCCCACGCTATCCATGGTTTTAGAGCGGGCCGAGTGGTGGGCTGAGCTCTTCAATACGCCGTGTGTGGCATTTGCGAGCGAAGAAGCCAATATCGCTCCTCTGGTTGCAACAGGTGCCGAGTTTATTGGGCTAGGGGTCGAATCCTTTCAACATCCGGATGGAATTGGTGCTCTCATAAAGCGAGCCTTGACCATCATTGCTGAAACGCCAGCGCCGCAGCGCGATAAATAATAATCGACGCTTGACGCATCGGCTTTGTCGTTGTTGATGCTAATCAACGTCATGATAGCCTCGTTGGCGTCATGGGTTTTGCTGATTGAAAGGCCCGATATGATCCGTTCTCCGCTTATGACCGTTATGGTTGATGCTGTGATGAAGGCTGCTAAAGGCCTGCGTCGTGATTTCGGCGAGGTCGAAAACCTTCAGGTTTCGCGCAAAGGGCCCGGAGATTTCGTTTCACAAGCAGATGTGAAGGCTGAGGCGGCCTTGCATGACTCGCTTTTGAAGGCCCGTCCCGATTTTGGTTTTGTGATGGAGGAGGGCGGCGTTATAGAAGGTAAAGATGCATCGCATCGCTGGCATATCGATCCGCTGGATGGAACATTGAACTTTTTGCACGGCATGCCGCATTTTTCCGTTTCGCTTGGGCTTGAGCGGGAAGGCCAGATTGTCGCGGGTGTCGTTTATGATCCGATCAAGGATGAGTTATTCATCGCGGAGAAGGGCAAGGGGGCGTTTTTGAACAATCGCCGCTTGCGTGTTTCTGGACGCACCGATCTCATGGAATGCATGATCGGAACAGGCATTCCATCGAGCTCTAAGCGTGATTTGCCGACCTATATGAAGGAAATGGCGCATGTCACGGCCCGCACGGCAGGCGTTCGCCGCCTTGGTTCGGCCGCACTTGATCTCTCCTATGTCGCAGCGGGAAGGCTTGATGGATTTTGGGAAACAGGTTTGTCCTCTTGGGATATTGCGGCCGGTATTATTCTTGTTCGTGAAGCCGGTGGGTTTGTATCCGATGGCGCAGGGGGTGACTTTAAAGTAGGTGGTAATTCTGTTTTAGTGGCCAACACGTCGGTTCATGGCCAATTGGTACAAGCGTTGAAAGACGCGCGCGCCTCGTAAAGACGTTGATCAGATTGTGATGTGTTCTAGTCCTGTGAAAGAATGAAATCGATTATGGCGGCGTTTCTAAAGGGAGGTTTCATGGCTCGGAACAATGATACACAACCTCTGACACGGCCGACGGCATATTTGTTCCGCATGGCCGTTTTTCTGGTGCTCGGTGCGTTTATTGCCTTCATCCTATACCGGCAGATTATTCAGGCCTTTAACGCCAATCCGCCTTTGAATGCTTTGATTATCGGTGTTTTGATCATCGGCATTGTGCTGGCGTTCCGCGGCGTTTTGAGGCTTTTTCGTGAAGTGCGTTGGGCCAATGCATTTTTGGAAAGCGATAGCGGTGTTGTGATCGAGCGCGAGCCGCTCTTGCTCCTGCCGATGGCGAAAATGCTCGCTGGTCGGCATAAACGTGAGGCCTTATCACCGCTTTCATTGCGCGCGATTTTGGACACGATTGGCCTTCGTCTCGACGAGGCGCGCGATACCGGTCGGTATTTAACCGGCCTGTTGGTCTTCTTGGGTCTCTTGGGAACGTTTTGGGGCCTTTTGGATACGGTCGGTTCCGTTGGAAAAGTTATTCAATCGATGAAGGCTGGTTCGGACGCCGCGCTTATGTTTGAAGAGTTGAAGTCCGGTCTTGCTGCGCCATTGGCCGGCATGGGCATTTCGTTCTCGTCGTCGCTCTTCGGTTTGGCAGGATCTTTGATCCTTGGCTTTTTGGATCTTCAAGCCGGCCAAGCGCAAAATCAATTTTATGAGCAGTTGGAAAATTGGCTCGCTGGAATAGCAGGCCCCGGCGCGACCGTTCCGCTAAATTCAGGTCTGGTACATCCTTTATTTGG
>CAIRGA010000181.1 GCA_903877935.1 uncultured Hyphomicrobiales bacterium | reverse complement strand
TTTAATACTTAAATATTATAAAGATATATATTGCATTATCGTTGCTATTTTTTGTTGATAATTTTTTTAGAGAGTGGATGGCGGTCCATAAAAAAATGACGTAAAGGAAATCTTTATATACAAGTAAAGTGAAGTGGGTCTGTCTCAGGATTCGCTTAATTGTGGACGAATAGATTGGTGTCTGTGGAATGAGAAGGCCATTGCGCATAGCGGTTATCGCCGCGATGCTCGCATATTCGACGGTTAGCTTCCTATCGCCGGCGGTTTCGGCGGACGCTGTCGCTTGTCCTTCGGCTAAAGCAGGGGCGAAGGGTAAAGGGGCCTGCCGGACAGGTGCGGGCTCGGCGTCCAAAATATCGACATCGGCTGTGCCTAACAATTTTCGGGATGTTGTGGCCTTTGCGCTTGATGTTAATCCTCAGATTGCGTTTGCTCGGGGTCAGTATATTGAGGCGCGTGCCGGCGTTGGCGTCGCTGAAGCAAATAATGGTGTGCAGTTGGACGGCAGCGTTGGTGCTGGTGTCGGCGCGCAAGGCACCACAACGGTTCCTCTCGATGTAACGCTTCTGCAAAATCCGGCGTTTACTGAAGCCAAGCGTTACATCGGTTCGCTAAGCGCCAAGAAATTGCTGTATGATTTCGGCGCGACGGACGCCAATATATCTCGGGCGCACGAATTGGTGGAAGCGCAACGTTTGGCGCTTGAATCGAAAGTGAATGATGTCGGCTATAATATAGCCGATGCCTATCTCCGGGTGTTTCAATCGCGTGAACTGGCAAAATTAAACGATGAAAACATCACAGCACTTGAAAAAATACAGGATCTGGTAAAAGCGAGCGAGGCCAACGGGAATGGCACAATCGCCGATGTGAAACGCGTTGAGGCAAGGTTGGTCGACGCGCGGGCTGTGAGTGCGGATACAGTGGCTGAACTTCAAACGGCAATCGATTCGTTTCGGCGTTTGGTGAAAAGCGATCCAGGTGATCTGGACGCAGCGCCTGATTTGTCGGGCTTCATTCCAAAGACGCCGGATAAAAGCATTGCGATTTTAAAACAGACCAGCCCCCATTTACGATCACTGGATGCGTCTATTCGCGCTTCTAACCGAGAGCTTGAATCAAAAAAGCAAAGCGCCAAGCCGCAAATTCAACTTCAATCGGATACGACGTTGAAGGCCTATTCGGGGACGTATTGGAATAATCTGGATAGCCAAGCGATTGTTTCCATGACGTATAAATTCATGGATGGTGGCCTTACACAAGCGCAGATTGGCCAGATCCTTGCACGCATTAGCCAGAGCGAAGAACTTTACCGCAATGATCGCGATCAGGCAGAAGCGGATTTACGTAAATTTTATACGACCATTGAATCAGCCCGCTCGAAAACCGACAGCTTGGAAAGTGGTGTGAGCGCGAGCGCAAGTGCGCGTGATATTTATACCGAGCAATTTAGTGCCGGTAAGCGGACATTGTTCGAATTGCTTGATATTCAAACATCCTATTTTAACGCCAAACGGGCGGCCATATTGAATATGTTTGAGGAGCGGCGTTCGGCCTATTCGGTGCTTCAAACGCTTGGACTTTTTGTCTCAGCCGCAAACGGCGATAAAAATCCTTTGATTGCGGATGCAACACCTGCGACCGCGAGTCATGCGGACGATCCATCGTCGGGTAAGAAGAAGGCAACAGCAAAATCTAACGTTTCCAAGAAGCCTTCTAATCCGCAAGCGCAACCCTAGTTGATAAGGGTTTATGGTTTGCCGCTAGCCATTTTGTATCGGTGAGCTGCGGTTTAGCGACATCGAGGGACAATAGCTCAGCGAGCCGATTTCGAGCCCGATTGACACGGCTTTTCATTGTGCCGATCGCGCATCCGCAGATTGACGCGGCGTCTTCGTAGGAAAGACCCGATGCGCCCACAAGAATGATCGCTTCGCGCTGATCGGCGGGCAATTGCTGTAGGGCGGACCGGAAATCGAGCATATCCATGTGGCCATGCTGTTCGGGCAAGGAAGCAAGCTGGCCGGCCATTTCGCCTTCCGGATCCTCGACCTCCCGCCGCCGTCGCCGATATTGCGAATAAAATTGGTTGCGCAAGATGGTGAAAAGCCAAGCGGGCATATTGGTCCCTTCTGTAAAGGACCCAATATGGCTCCAAGCTTTTACGAGGGTTTCTTGAACGAGGTCATCGGCTTTGTCGGCACTGCCGCACAAGGAGATGGCGAAAGCGCGAAGGCTTGGAATGGCGGCTAAAAGCGCTTTTCGAATATCGGGCGCAGTACTCATGACTTGCCCCCCGGTTTTGTGGTTGTGCTCTCATCCTCAAGCGTTTGAAGAAGGGTTAGAAACCGGTCGGGGATCGGTTCTTCCAAAATGGATGCATAAAGCTGGCGTAATTCATTGCCAATGTGGGTGTCGAGTTGGGTGACGGCCGATTTTTTGACCCGTTTTGCAGAATCGGGACGGGCCCCTTGCTTGGTATCCGGGACCGCATTGGCATTGGTCATATCATTCTCCGTCATCGTCCTACTCTCATGCCGTCGGCCGAAACTACGGCCTTTTCCTCTGTCTACAACTCCGTCAAAAGACGTAAGTTCCAATACGGGAACCAATTCTTTTTTCCGGCGTTAATCCGTCGAACCCCGTTATTGCCTTTTGGGTGATAGGATCGTTGATAAAGGAGCAGATGATGAGTGTATCGCGACAGATTCTTGTTGAACTTCCGATGCTTAGACGGTTCGCCCGAGCCGTGACAGGCACGCAGGAGGCAGGCGACTCCTATGTCGAGACCGCACTCTCACAGCTTCTAGCCATGCCGGAGACCGTGCGGACGGGGGGCGATTTACGGGTGATCCTCTATAAATTTTTGATCGCTGCAATGCGGGCGAATGATCCGGGCACGGCCGTTAAAGATCAGCCGACACCCTCAGGAACGGCGGCTCACCGGCATTTAATGCAGGTTTCGCCCCACCATCGCATCGCCTTTTTGCTGAAATCGCTTGAAGGATTTGCGGTTGCCGATATCGCCCATATTCTCGATTGTTCTCTTGCGGAAGCCGAACATCTGGTCGCCGAAGGAAGCCGCGAAATTGCGGAGCATTTGCAGACCGATGTGCTGATCATCGAGGATGAGCCGCTCATTGCCTTAGACCTTGAGGAGTTGGTCATCGGCTTGGGGCATCGGGTGACGGGGATTGCCCGGACCCATGCCGAGGCCCTTCAACAGATCGGACGTAAAAGCCCTGGTATCGTGCTTTCCGATATCAAATTGGCCGATGGGTCGTCGGGACTGTCAGCGGTTAATGATATTTTAAAATCGCATAATGTGCCGGTTATCTTTATCACCGCCTATCCGGAGCGGTTTTTGAAAGGTGATAAGCCTGAGCCCGCCTTTCTCGTCACCAAGCCCTATTTGCCCGAAACAATTCGGGCTTTGATTAGCCAAGCGCTGTTTTTTGACCAACGCGCCGGGCTTAAACAAGAGAATGCCGCATAAGCCGTTAGGAACTAATCACACCCTTGCTGCGTTTTTTGAGTGCGCAATCGTTTTGATTGCCTGCAGCAAGGGGAATTTATGAGTCTCTGTGCGCCGCCTTATTAGCGATCTAACCCCTCAGTCCTTTGGCTGACGTGTTTAAGCGGGGCGCTCGGCACTCATGAACATTATCGCATCGCTGCAGCCTAAACCCGCTTGGTTTAAACCCGCCAAGCCTCGTCACATCGCTCCCCCGCTATGTTGATCGAGAGGAAAAGGATATGCCGAACGATAAGGAAGCAGCTACGCCGTCGCTTCGCGGATTTGCAGCGATGGATCCTGAGCGCCGTCGTGAAATAGCGCGCAAAGGCGGTGGCAGCGTGCCGAAAGAAAAGCGTAGCTTTTCGCGTAACCCTGATCTCGCCGCCGAGGCTGGAAGAAAAGGTGGACAAAACGTGGCACCAGAAGACCGTAGCTTCTCGCGCAATCACACACTCGCTGCCAGTGCCGGACGCAAGGGGGGAGAAACGTCGCACGGTGTTCCGAAAAAGTCCTAAGGCGAGGGCTTAACGATTGGTCAGTTCTTTTAAGCGCTTTTCCCATGCAAGGGCATGGGTAACAATCGTATCGAGATGATCGAAACGGGGTTGCCAGCCCAGCAAAGAACGGATTTTTTCACCCGTTGCGACGATCTCTGGCGGATCGCCAGCTCTGCGCTCATCAAGGGTTACGGGAAAATCGACGCCGGAAATCCGTTTGACGGTATCGATCACTTCGCTAACGGAGGAACCATGGCCGTAGGCGCAATTGATCACCGTACCTTTACCGCCGGCTCGAAGGTAATCCAGGGCCAAGACATGCGCGCGCGCAAGGTCAGAAACGTGGATATAGTCGCGAATGCAGGTGCCATCCGGGGTTGGATAGTCGGTGCCAAAAATACTCATACCTGCGCGACGGCCCGTGGCAGCTTCAGCGGCGGTTTTAATCAAATGGGTAGCGCGTGGGGTTGCTTGTCCCGAGCGGCCTCTCGGATCGGCACCAGCGACGTTAAAATAGCGCAAGATCATGGCGTTTAATCCATAGGCCCGCGATGCGTCTTCGAGCATCCATTCCACCATCAGCTTTGATCGACCATAGGGCGATACGGGGGCAGGCGGACTATCTTCGGTGACCGGCATTTCGCGCGTCTCGCCATAGACGGCCGCTGTGGAGGAGAAGATGAAATGTTTGACGCCACCGTCCACGGCAGCCTCAATGAGGGTGCGGGCTTTTGACGTATTGTTGAGATAATAGCCGAGCGGATCAGACATGGAATCGGGCACCACAATTTTGGCGGCAAAATGCGCGATAGCATCGATCTGATGGTTAGAGATCACCTTGCTAAGGAGTGCTTTGTCCCCGATATCCCCTTCGACCAATGTGACACCTTGTGGCACCAACCAAGGAAAGCCCGTCGAGAGATCATCTAAAATGACGATCTTTTCTCCTGTTTCAAGAAGGTCGAGCACCATATGGCTGCCAATATAGCCAGCCCCGCCTGTCACCAGTGTCGTCATCATGCGCCCCCTTTATGTGGCGTTATCGCGGATTTGAACGAAGGAAGCGGAACGGCCCTTGGAAGCGGACGTTGATCATCAGACGCAGATATGAACAGGACTAACACGTGATGGCACACCCTCGTTTTATCGAACGGCAAGCCGAATGCGCGACGATGCTCATTGCGATAGCAAGAATTTTGTTGTGCGTCGATACGCATGAATTCGCGGTCTGGCTCAGGCTTGTTGCGGATGAAATTGAGGCAAAAGGGATGGAAAAAGGGTTAGGCATCGTATCGGCAGCGAATGATGATGAAGGCGCCCCATCGGACGAGACCTAGGCATGCAAATAGCTGACATCTTCGACGTTTTGCAGGGCAGGCTCCTTCCAAGCACAGCGCATCCGCCATTTTAAACCGCCGTGCTGAGCGACAACAAACGCGCTCCCATTTAAAGCATTGGGCACGACTTTTTCTAAAACATTGAGGCCATAGCCCTGATGATCAATCGATGGAATCGTATCCGAGCCATCGGACTCGGTCCAAATGAAGGACAGTGTTTTCTGATTAATGACATCCGCATCGATCCACCAATCGATAAGGACTTTTCCGGTGGGTGCTGCAAAGGCTCCATAGGCCAATGCGTTTTGCGCTAGTTCATGGATGGCGGCACCGATTGATTCCGCAAATTTTGGACTGACGAAAATATTTTTACCAGAGATTTTAACCCGATCAAGCAGTGTTTTATCAACCGCTATAATTTGCGCGCGGACCAATTCGTGTAGTGGTGCGCCTTGCCAATCCTCCTCAACGATGAGCTCGAAGGAGCGGGCAATCGAATAGAGGCGCGTGATAAAACGATCTTCAAACTCATTAAGGGTGTCACTGGTATTGAGCATCTGACGTGCAATGGCTGAAATGACGGCAATCAGATTTTGGTTGCGATGGGCCAATTCAGCGGCGAGGGCTTCAATTTTAGACTCACGTTGCCGCCTAGCCGTGACATCCACGGCAACACCAATGATGCCAATGACGCGGCCCGCTTCTAAAATTGGATCGATTTGTAACCATTTATGGATCGCGCGCCCGTCAACACAATAGGAATATTCAAGATGTTGTCCGATACCGCTATTGATAACTTCGTGCTTGAATTTAACGGTTTGACGCCACGCGTCGGGCGGCATGAAGTCTTGATCGCGCTTACCGATTAACGTCTCGCCATCGCCAAATTTTGGATTATGAATCCATGACACAACGAGGTCGGTATTTTGAATGAACATGGTCATGTTGGAGGCGGCAAGCGAGGACTTAAACATGGCCTCAACTTGACCGAGCCGTGTGGTACGATCTTCGATCGCGGCGCGTAACGTGCGGTTATTATCAAATAGGCTTTTTTGGCTTTTTGCCAATCTCTGGACACGCCTACGGTGTAGGGCGAACAATGCCGACCCACCCAGCAAAAGCGCTAGATCGGCACTTCCGACGACCCAATACATGATCACGCTTGTCTCGTTAAATTCGGCTTCCGCACGGGTCGATTGTTCGACCGCGTAGGACGAGATGTCCGCGACCGTACCAAAGAGACGGGCCGTTGATGTCTCGGAAAATTGCGACTGTTGGCGGGCCGCATTATCGGCTTGCAAAAGCGTCAAAAGCAGGCGCCGATGCTCCTCCAGTCCGTCGCTCAATCGGCCTAAGGCCAGATGCACCTCATTGCTCGGTGATAGGTCGAGGGTTTTAAACATAGCAAGCCTGACGCCATGCATCATTTGCTGCACGTCATCCAACTCATCTTGCAGGCTCGTGGCATTGAAGCGGCGTTCGGCGTGATCAAGGGCTATGATGGCCCTGGTCAGCTCGAGCGTTTGAGTTTTAACCGTTTCGGCATCGCTAAAGCGCTTGAACGCGGTATTGTGCTGGACAATGAGAAAATAGCCATAAAGGGTCGAGGCGAGAAGAAGGCTTGCCGCAAAAGCGACAAGCCATTCCAGCAGCAGGCTTGGAATTGTCGCCTTGGTCCGTGCCGGAAACGTCGCCGATAGATCGGGCACGGCTTTGGCGGACCAATTGGCGTCGCTCCAATGAGAGGTTTGATCGGTCATCGTCTCGGATCCTTAACTCTTTTAGATAGGCGAATAACGCGCAGTGACGTCGAGGGTTCCGAGGAAATACGGACAGAAATTATGCGTAACGGCTAGTTGGAAAACTACGGACGTCTCGGTAGCGGCTCGACAGCTTGGCGCCAAATTGCGATAAGGGATTATGAAAGATGAGATTTCTTTTGATCGCTCGGTGATTGAGCCTACCGGCCAAGCCATCACGATCAGTCCCTTGGTGCGGCGCCTTGTCGCTCCGAATGGCGGCCCCTTCACGTTTACCGGTACGTGTACCTACTTAGTTGGGCAGGGCGATGTTGCCGTGATTGATCCGGGGCCCGAGCTGGACGCGCATCTTGATGCCTTGATCACGGCCATAGGCACGGCGCGGGTGTCCGCTATTGTGGTTACTCACACCCATAAGGATCATTCTCCTCTTTCGCGCCGTTTAAAGGCGCTCACGGGCGCCCCCCTTATCGGCTGCGGCCCCCATCAGGCGGCGCGTGAACTCGGCGAGGGTGAAACCAATATGCTCGATGCATCCGCCGATCACGACCATATGCCCGATCGTTTGATGCAGGACGGGGAGGAGTTTGAAGGCGAAGGATTTACGCTGCAAGCGGTTGCAACACCCGGCCATACGATGAACCATTTGGCGTTTGCGTTGCGGGAAGAGAATGCTTTGTTTTCAGGCGATCATGTTATGGCCTGGTCGACGAGTATTGTCGCGCCGCCGGATGGTTCGATGGGGGCCTATATGGCCTCACTCGAGCGATTAATGGCGCGAGACGAAACGATTTATTGGCCGGGCCATGGCGGGCCTGTGAAGGAACCCGGGCGTTTTGTGCGGGGGCTTTTGAGCCATCGCCGCATGCGTGAGGCGACGATTGCGGAGCGCGTGCAAGCGGGGGATCGCTATATTGTGAGCATTGTCGAAAAGCTTTATGCGGGACTTGATCCGAAGCTGAAGGGCGCTGCGGCGTTAAGCGTGTTTGCGCATCTGGAAGACATGGTTGCCCGCGGTCTGGTACGCACCGAAGATGGTGCGCGGCTGGATGGGGAATATTGGGTTTAGGACGTGGTTCGACACGCGCCTTTGGCGCGGCTCACCATGAGGTTTTTTTTGACCGTTCCCTGTCCACGGGGTTAAATACATTCCTCATCCTGAGCCGGGGCCAGAGGCCCCGTGTCGAAGGACCGGTAGCCGTGGTTCGACACGCGCCTTTGGCGCGGCTCACCATGAGGTTTTTTTTTGACCGTTCCCTGTCATCTAAGATCGTGGTGAAGGATCAGAAAGTTCAACGTTCAAATCTAAATTCTTTGAACTGATCACGGATTGTCTTTTTCGAAATTTTACCCGTTGCCGTGTGGGGAATTTCGGGCACGAACAATACCTCATCGGGCATCCACCATTTGGCGATTTTGCCTTGCATAAAGGCTAAAATTTCTTCTTTTGCAGGCGAGCGATCGGGCTTCAAAACAATCAACAATAAAGGTCGTTCGTCCCATTTTGGATGGGGGATGCCGATGACGGCCGCCTCCGCCACATCCGGATGGCCGACGGCTAGATTTTCAAGCTCGATGGAAGAAATCCATTCGCCGCCGGACTTGATGACGTCTTTAGCGCGATCGGTGATGTTCATATAGCCATTTTCATCGATGGTCGCGACATCGCCTGTATCGAAATAGCCGTCGTCGTCGAGGATGTTTTCATCCAAACCGAAATAGGCTTTCGAGACGGCAGGACCACGCACTTTGAGGCGGCCAAAGGTCGTGCCGTCCCATGGCAATGCCATGCCATCATCATCGGTAATTTTCATATCGACTGTGAACGGCGCGAAGCCTTGCTTTTGTTTAAGGTCGTAGAGCTCTGATCCAGCAAGGGCTGCGGTTTCAGGCTTTGGGGTGCAGAAGGAGCCAAGTGGGCTCATCTCCGTCATGCCCCAGGCATGCGAAACCGTGACGCCGTATTTGGTCTCAAACGCTTCTGTAACCGCGCGTGGGCAGGCTGAGCCACCAATCGTCACGCGCTTTAATCGTGTGAGCTTTTCGCCCGAGCTTTCGAGATATTGCAAGAGGCCAAGCCAGACGGTGGGGACGGCCGCGGACATGGTAACGCCTTCGTCTTCAATCAGCTGGAAGACCGAGGCGCCATCCAATTTGGGCCCCGGCATGACAAGTGCTGCCCCCGTCATCGGTGCCGAGAAAGCGAGCGACCATGAATTAGCATGAAAAAGAGGTACAACCGGCATGACCACATCGCGCGAAGCGAGCGATAAATAGTCAGGCATAGCGGCAGCCATCGCGTGTAAAAGATTGGAGCGATGCGAATAGAGGACGCCTTTGGGATGTCCCGTTGTGCCGGATGTGTAACACATGCCAGCGGCGGTGTTTTCATCAACCTCGACCCATTTAAAATCGCCGTCCGCCTCAGCGATATAATCTTCATAGGCGACAGCGTTTTTGAGGCTGGTTTTCGGCATATTTGCGGCGTCGGTCAGGATGACATAGCGCTCAATGGTCGGCAGCCGATCAGCGATTTTTTCGGCGAGACCAACAAAGGTTAGATCAAGAAACATCAACCGGTCAGCCGCATGATTGGCGATGTAGACGAGTTGATCTTCAAAGAGGCGCGGATTAAGCGTGTGGTAAATTGCACCAACGCCGGTTATCCCGTACCAGCTTTCAAGGTGGCGCGCGGTATTCCAAGCAAGCGTTGCAACCCGATCACCGATGCCAATGCCATCGCGGTGCAAACGCTGTGCGAGTTGCAACGAGCGCTGTCTGATCTGTGCATAGGTGGTGCGGTGGAGAGGGCCTTCGACCGAACGCGACACGACGGAGCGGTTGGGATGCTGGATCGCGGCGTAGTCGATCACGCGATGGATGAGTAACGGCCAGTCTTGCATCAGCCCGAGCATGCGCTTGTCTCCCTTGATCCGTCCGTTTTGACGGGTAATTAAGGAAGACAATACCTCAAGAGGCGAGGAAGGGAAGATGGTGCGGCTTTGGATCCACGAGGCTTACCCTAATATTTATCCTCTCCCTGATCCGAAACCACGCAGGGGGGTGTGTGTCGAAGGACTGATAGCCGTGGTTCGACACGCCGCGATGCGGCGGCTCACCATGAGGGCTTTTTTGCCCCAACCCTCATCCTGAGCCGGACCAAAGGTCCGTGTCGAAGGACTGATAGCCGTGGTTCGACACGGCGCTGGTGTGCGGGACATGTGGTTTTATAAGCTTGTGACAAGCGCCGGTAGGTCAGCGATTGAATCGATGACGTAATCGGCGTGGGGCTCCAAATCGTCACGGGTCGCGGGACCGCTCAGCACAGCGATGGCGATGGCACCGGCGGCGCGGGCGGCGTGAAGATCATGAGTTGAATCGCCGACAAGTGCGACTTCATGTGAGGGCAGGCCGGTGTGGCGGACAAAGGCATCGACCATGCCCGGATCAGGTTTCCGGCCATGACCCGAATCATGACCAACGATAAAATCGAGATGGGGCATAAGCCCCAAGATTTCGGCCTGTTGCAGAGCCGCGGCCTCGGAATCATTGGTGGCGATACCAAGCTGATAACCTTGCTGTGCCAAAGTCGATAAAATACCCGCCGGATCGCCGAGCGGTGCGATATAATCGGGGGCGGCTTCCATGAAGAGCGTATTGATTTCAAGGCCAACGGCGTGATGATCATCCCGCCGTAACGCTTTTGCCCATAGGGGACCGATTTCGTCGAGTGAACCGGCGACCATTTCCGATGTTGGACGGTAGCGGCGGTTTTCAATATCGTAATGGGTTACATCGACCAAGCGCTCAAAGCCTGCCTCGTCGCCACGCGCGATGGTCTTCATCACATGGTAGCCCGCAGCGCCCCATGTAAGGTCAAAATCCAGAAGCGTGCCGTCTTTATCGAACAAAATGGCTTTTAGCGGCATGGTTTTTCCTGATTTTCGAAGAATAACAGTAATAATCCGGATGAATTTACGCTTCTTTAAGCTAGATGTCACAATAAATTCATTAAAAGTCTAGGCATCGGACAGGCCTGCCATCATTTGTCCATAAAGTATCCGTTATTCTCAGCGGCATGGTGCTGAGAATAAACGACAGGAGTGGAACAATGTCTCGTGAGCCGCGTATGCAACAATCGCAAAATCCCCAAATGCAGGCCTCGATCAGCGGCCATCGCCGCGCGCCGTCCGAAGGGACATCGCAGGCCTTTGGCAAGATCGGTATTCCCGCCGTAGCCGCTGCTGCCGAAATGCTGAAGGTTAAAAAGCCCGCCGAGAGGCCAATTCACGCCTCGTTCTATCTTGGCAGCGATTGAGCCGGTCGCAAAGGATTGAGCACGCTTCTTATTACGCATCCCTGTTTTGCCGGGCATGAAACACCGTCGGGGCATCCGGAGCGGTCCGACCGCATTCGTGCGGTCGATAAAGTATTAGCCAGCGAGCGTTTTGGCGCGCTAATCCGTGAGGAAGCGCCCGAGGTTGACCTTGAAGCGGTGCTGCGCTGCCACCCTGCCGATTATGTACACGCGATTGAAGAAGCCAATCCGCGTTCCGGCCTCGTGCAGCTTGATGCCGATACCACGATGTCGCCCGGGACATGGGAAGCCGTTCTGCGTGGTGCTGGTGCTGCGACACGCGCTGTCGATGCCGTTTTAAAAGGCGAGGTGAACAATGCCTTTGCCGCTATTCGGCCGCCGGGTCACCATGCTGAAACCAAAACGGCGATGGGTTTTTGTTTTGTGAACAATGCGGCGGTCGCGGCACGCCACGCGCAAAAGGCGCACGGTATGGACCGCGTCGCAATCGTGGATTGGGACGTGCATCACGGCAATGGCACGCAAGATATTTTCTGGAAAGATGCGTCGGTAATGTATTGTTCGACGCATGAAATGCCACTTTATCCCGGCACTGGCGCCAAAGACGAGCGCGGCGATTTTGATACGATTGTGAACGCGCCGCTCAAAGCGGGTGACGGTGGCGAGGCCTTTCGGGCGGCGTTTGAAGGGCTGATCGTGCCGCGGCTTTTGGCCTATGCGCCGGAGCTTGTGATCATCTCGGCAGGTTTTGACGCGCATTGGCGCGATCCGTTGGCGAATATCAATTTAGATGAAGCCGATTTTGCGTGGGCAACCGCGAAGCTGATGGATGTAGCGGCAAGTACGGCCGGCGGTCGCGTCGTATCGCTGCTCGAAGGCGGCTATGATTTGCAAGGGTTGGCCGGATCCGTCGGCGCCCATGTGGGTGTGCTGATGAGCGGTGAAGCGCTTGAATAAAATCCCGACGGTGACGGCAGCTTAAAGCTTCATATCATAGGTCGCCCATTTGGTCTTTTCGGCCACCTTATCATAGAGGCTTCGGGCGCGGTAATTGTCCTCGGCCGTGATCCAGCGGATGACGGTCCAGCCGCGGTTTTTACCTTCATTGGCGACCGCATTGATGAGTGCTTTGGCGGCTCCCGAGCCGCGCGCTTCGGGGGTGACGAAAAGATCGTCAAGAAAGCCGCCGGTCGACGCCGATAAAGGCCGCGCGAAGGGGCGGTAATGGGTAAGCCCTAACAGTTTCCCCGTTTCGTCTTCGGCGACGAAGCCTTTGGTTTCATGGGCGGGATCGAGCAACCATGTCCAGACGCGGTTGCGCATATCGGGGGTTTGCGTGACCTTGTAAAACTCGGCGTAAGCGGCATAAAGAACGCCCCATTCGGCTCGGTCTTTTGGATCTATCGGGCGGATGGTGAGGCGCATGGTGGGGGCTCCTGTAGGTATGGCTTATTGCTAACGAACCGTCCTTCGACCCGCACCTACGGTGCGGCTCAGGATGAGGGAAAAAAGGTTTTACCTCAACCTTATCCTGAGCAGGGCCTTTAGGCCCTTGTCGAAGGACGGCTATGATCTCCCAAACAACCGCTCAATATCGGCGAGTTTAAGCTCGACATAAGTCGGTCTGCCATGGTTGCATTGGCCGGAATTGGGCGTGGCTTCCATCTCGCGCAAGAGCGCGTCCATCTCTTCCGGGCGAAGACGTCGTCCTGCCCGCACTGAATGGTGGCAGGCGAAGGTGGCGAGCACGTGGTCGAGGCGGTCTTCAAGAGCAAGTGTGGTGCCCCATTCTTCCATCGAGTCGATGAGGTCGTGAACGAGGGCTGGCACATCGCTATCGCCCAGCGCAGCGGGTACTTCCGACACGGCGATGGCGCCCTGGCCGAAAGGCTCGATGACGAGGCCTAATTCGGCGAGCACGGAGGCGCGGTCGATCAGCTTTTGGGCGTCAGACGGATCAAGATCAATCACTGCCGGGATCAGCAGCATTTGCCGCGCAACGGCGCGCGTGGCGCGTTCGCGTTTTAAACGCTCATAGACGAGGCGTTCATGGGCGGCGTGTTGATCAACGAGTACGATGCCGTTTTGCGTTTGCGCGACGATATAGGTGCCGTGCAGTTGCGCGCGGGCGGCGCCCAAGGGATGCGCGGTATCGGTAAGGCTTGGCTCGACACTCGCAATGCGGGGGTCAGCGGATGGGGTTGAAAGGCTCTCGAACCGGGCTTGTGCTGCTTCGGCAAAACCGGGCGAGGCGGGTGATTGCCGCCAGTCCCAATTTACAGGCCGTGATTGCGTGCTGTAAGAGCCGCCGCCGCTATAAGGGCGCAGCGCATCGAGTGTGCGTGAAGCGACGGTTGAGGAAGCGCGATGACCGGCGCCTGCAAGGGCATCGCGGATGGAACCGACGATCAAGCCACGGATGAGACCCGGATCACGGAAACGCACTTCGCTTTTCGCTGGATGCACATTCACATCAACGAGGTGGGAAGGCACTTCGATAAAGAGCGCTACAGCAGGATGGCGGCCATTGGGTACATGGTCTTGATAGGCCGCTTTGATGGCGCCTACGAGCACGCGGTCGCGCACGGGGCGGCCATTGACATGGAGATGCGCGGCATTCGCGGTGGGGCGGTGATAGGTGCCGAGGCCTGCAAGCCCATAAAGCCGGGCATCTTCTCGGATCGCATCGATTGGCAGCGCGTTATCGGTGAAGTCTTGCCCCATAATGCGACCGATGCGGCGGGCAAGGGCATCTGCATCCTTTGCCCCTTCGCCCGGATAATCAATCAACGTTCCGCTGTCATGGCTGAGCGTAAAGCGGATATCCGGATGCGCCATGGCGATGCGCTTGATCATATCGGCGACGGCTTGCGCTTCGGCGCGGTCGGTTTTTAAAAATTTAAGGCGCGCGGGTGTTGCGTAAAATAGGTCAGCCACTTCAACGCGCGTGCCGCGCTCAAAGGAAGCGGGTTTGACTTCGTGCTTGATGCCCGCATCTATCAGAATGGCTGAGCCATGCGAGGCATTATCGCGGCGGGTGGTGATCGAAAGCCGCGCGACTGCGCCAATCGAGGGCAGTGCCTCGCCGCGAAAGCCTAGCGTGTTGATGGCCAGCAAATCACCGTCGGGCAGTTTGGATGTCGCGTGGCGTTCAACGGCGAGCGCTAGGTCGTCTGCGCTCATGCCGGAGCCGTCATCGGTAACGCGGATCAGGCGACGGCCGCCTTCTTCAATCACGATTTCGATGCGCGTTGCACCGGCATCAATCGCATTCTCGACGATCTCTTTGACCGCAGACGCCGGACGCTCCACCACCTCGCCAGCGGCGATGCGGTCGATCAGGATCGGGTCGAGGCGGCGGATGAGCATGGTGGGTACGGGAACTCGCGAATCGTCGATGGATGATCGCGAGGATAGAGGGGCTATCGCTTTGTCGATAGCCTCACATCCCTTCCGGACGACCCACGACAGTCACGAAGAGCTTGCCATCCCCATATAAACGCTTGGCGACGCGTGATGCATCGTCTCGTGTGACGGCGGAAACGAGCCCGTTGCGGCGATCCATATAGTCGCGGCCGAGATTTTCGACCTGCATATGGGTGAGTTGGCCTGCAAGCTTGGTCGACGTATCAAAGCGTAACGGATAGGAGCCGATCAGATATTTCTTGGCGATATCGAGCTCTTCATCATTCGGCCCGTCTTTAGCGAGCGAGGCGATTTCGCTTTCGATGATGGAAAGCGATTCCGCTGCACGCTCGTTCTTCGTCGATGTGCCACCCATATGCAGTGGGCCATGATCGAAGGCCGCGAGTTGCGACGAGACCGAATAGGCAAGGCCCCGCTTTTCACGCACTTCGCGGAAGAGGCGCGAGGAGAAAACACCGCCACCCAAAATGTGATTGATGACGCTTGCGGTAACAAAGTCAGGATCGCTTTGCAAAAGCCCTGCCGCACCAAAACGGATCGAGCTTTGTGGGATGTCCAGATCAATAATCTTTCGTGTCCCAACGGCTTTGGGCGTTGCAAGCGGTATGTCACTCAACGCCGCTTTTGCCGGCAGTGCGCCGAAAACGCGCTCTAATTCGCCTGCTAAAGTGACAGCGTCGATGGCGCCGACGACCGAGATTTTAAGCGTCTCGCGTGCAAAGACTTTCGAGCGATAGGCGACGAGATCATCGCGCGTGATGGTTGGCAGGCTTTCGAGCGTGCCCTTTGACGGGCGGCCATAGGGGTGGCCTGCGAAAGCGGTTGCAAACCACGCGCGATTGGCCATCGCATCAGGGTCATTGATTTCGTGGCGTAACGAGGCTTCGAGTTGGGCGCGAACGCGTTCAATGGGCTCGGCATCCAGACGGGCTTCGTTGAGCGCCAAGCGGAACATATCGAAGGCTTCTTCACGATGACGCGCGAGTGTGCGGAGTTGGCCGGAGATTTGATCGCGCGAGGCAGAAAAACCGAGCTCAATGGCGTAGTCATCCAACCGATCATGGAAAGCGGTTGAATCATACGGGCCAGCGCCTTCATCAAGCAGGCCAGCGAGAAAGGTTGCGGTGCCGGGCTTTGTTTCTGCGTCTTGCGACGAGCCGCCAAGCATTGCCATTTCCATGGCAATCAAAGGAACAGTGTAGTCCTCAATGAGCCAAGCCTCGATACCTGAACTCGAGCGCACAATTTGAATACGGGAAGCGAGGCTTGCCACGGTTGATGCGTCATTCATTACGCAGCCTCATCTTTCAATAAATAGCCCGATACGACATGGCGACGGTTAAGCCATTTTTTGGTAACCGCTTGCACGTGTTCTGCAGTGACCGCATCGATGGCGTCGGGCCATTCAATGACGTCCTTCAGAGTTGAGCCGGTCGCAAGCGCCGAGCCATACATCCGCGCGAGCGACGATTGGCTATCTTGGGCGTAGACGGTATCGGCAATCAACCGCGTTTTTGCGCGGCGCAATTCGTGATCGTCAACGCCATGTTCAACAATATCGGCCAAGACATGTTCGATGGCGTCTTCGAGCGCTTCTAATGTGCCGTCGGGATGAGGCAGAGCGTAAAGCATCAAACGCGAGCTATCGACTGCGGTGCTTTGATACCATGCGCCCGCTGCAACCGCGATTTTTTGATCCATCACAAGTTTGCGATGTAATCGCCCGGTGCCATGGGCGGAGAGAATTTGGATAAGCACTTCAAGCGCTTCAGCCTCGCCTTTCTCGGCGGTTTTATAGCTTGGAACAACCCAAGCCAGTTGTACGGAAGGCTGTTCAACTTTTGGATCTGCGAGCACAACGCGACGTGCAGCGCGGGCATCGGGCTCGCGTGGGCGTTGACGCTCGGGCTTTTGGCCACGCGCCGGAATGCGGCCATAGGTTTCTTCCGCAAGCCGC
>CAIRGA010000180.1 GCA_903877935.1 uncultured Hyphomicrobiales bacterium | reverse complement strand
CAGGCCTATGGCTCCAACGACGTTCACCTTAGCCTTGCGCGATGCGAGCGCATGCATCAGGCCGACGACACAGGCCGCCCCGCCCATATCGCCTTTCATGTCTTCCATGCCAGCCGCCGACTTGATCGAAATGCCGCCTGTATCAAAAACAACGCCCTTACCAATAAACGCAATCGGGCCTGTCTTTGACGATTTGGCTAGTTTTGCGCCATTCCAACGCATGATGACGACACGGCTTTCCTTTGAAGAGCCCTGCCCTACGCCCAGTAAAGCGCGCATTCCAATTTTCGCGAGCTGTTTTTCATCGAGCACGGTAATCTCAACGCCCAGCTTCGAGAGCTCCGATGCCCGTCGTGCAAATTCAACCGGATCCAAAACATTAGGGGGCTCATTCACAAGGTCACGGGCTAAAATGACCCCCTCGGAGATGCTTTCACCCGATTTTGCCACCTTACGTGCTTCGGAATAGGCCGACATCGCAATCTTGACGCTTACATTGCCAGCCACACGCTCGGCTTCGTTGTCCCGCTTTTTTGTCTGATATTTATCAAACCGATACGCACGCAGACGCATCCCTAAAGCCAAATCGGAAGCCGCCGATCCATCGACGCGCCAATCAGACGGCCCCACAAACAAAACGGTCACCGATTTCGAAGTCCCAAACCGGCCGGAAATAACACCGCCCAAACGAACATAGTCGGTCTCTTTCCGCTCCTTTTCGCTTCCGATGCCAACTAAAATAACGCGTTCGACATCCAGACCATGCGGCGCGGTCAAGGTGAGCGTTGCTTTCGGCTTGCCTTTAAAGCCTTCCGCCTCGATGGCCCGTTTGAGAGATTGGGTACCGGTCGCGCCAATTAATTTGCGGACCGCTTCAGGCACCTGGCAATCATCGCCGATAAACACCATTAAAGAGCCAGTTTTCGAGAATTCCGGTGCGGAATAAGCAATTTTTAGGACATCCGACATTTAACGCTCCTGGCGCATGGCGCCTTTTCGATCGAGTTCTGGCCCAAACCGCAAAACTATGAAAAAGTAGCCTGCGGCGACACTACGAGAATCTATGGTTGATCTTTTATACCGGCCCTTGTTAGCACTGCAAACGACCACCTGCATCCCTAAGATGCAATTTTGAAAGCTGAGTTTTGATCGCCCATGGCCGTTCTTGATCGATACATCATTCGGCTGATCGGTTTTTCTGGGCTATCGGCCCTTTGCGCCCTGACGCTCGTCATTTGGATCAGTCAGGCGATGCACGACGTCGATCTTATAACGACACAAGGGCAATCCCTCGTTTCTTTTCTCATTGTAACGGGCCTGACTTTGCCCGCAATGGCAGCCATTATCGGACCTGTCGCCTTTTTTATCGGCCTCATACTCGCTCTCAATCGGCTCAATAGCGACAGCGAGTTAGCCGTTTTAAACGCGACCGGCATGTCCCCTCTGAGATTATTACGCCCCATAATGACGGCCGCTTTACTCGCAATGATCCTTTGCGGATTACTGACCACTTGGATTGTGCCTTCCAGCATACAAACCTGGCGGACAATGATTACCCAAATTCGATCGGATTTTTTGACCAAAATCGTCAAGCCTGGGCGATTTAACGAGCTCGAAAAAGATGTCATCTTTCATTATCGGGAGCGGTCGGGCGACGCATTGCTCGGCATTTTTATTCAAGACAGCCGCGACCCCGACCTTATTCTGGTTTATGTCGCAGAGCATGGTCGAATTGTTGCGGGCAAAGACGGGAATTATTTGGTTCTCGAAAATGGCAGCGTTCAGCGCGAAACCCGTCGTGAACAAGATGCAAGCATCGTGGCCTTTCAGCGTTATGCGCTCGACCTCACCCAATTGGCACCTGGCAACGAAGAATTAGTCTTCCAGCCCCATGAACGCCTGACCCAAGACTTGCTCGTGGCCTATGTGGACAACAAAGAAACATCGGCAAATGAAATTCGCATCGGTGCTGAATTGGCCGACCGACTATCGACACCCCTTTTTACCTTTACCTTCGCTTCAATTGCCTTCGGCTTTTTGGGTCGCCCCAGGACAACGAGAAGCATCACACTGACCGGTATTTTTGCGACGATAATCGTCGGTGCAGCGATCAGAATCGTCGGATTTGCCTTGATCGTAAGCCAGAAGACATCGCCCTACATCGTTATAATATCTATCTTATTTCCAATTTTTTCGGCACTGGCTGCAGTATCGTTCAATCTCATAACAACCAGAAAAATTACGACCCATCATTATTTCAGTTTTATCCCATTGGTTTGGGCAGCGCGATTGATCGGACGTAGGCCTTGACATGCAAATGACAATTTTGAGCCGTTATTTGTTTTTGAAATTCGTAAAAAGCATCGTAGCCGTCTTCGCCGTCGCGACGTTTTTAATCTACGTGCTCGATATGATTGAATTAACACGCATTTCCAATGATGCATCGGCGAACGCGATTTTAAGTGCCGCGGGTTTGGCCGTTCTTCGAACACCCGTCGTTGCCGAGCAGATTCTGCCCTTTGCTGCCCTTTTTGGAGCGCTCGCGGCCTTTCTATCGCTTGGTAGAAGCAGAGAACTCGTGATCGCGCGAGCAGCCGGAATGTCGGTCTGGCGATTTCTCTTACCCGCGGTCCTTGCCGCTCTGATGCTCGGGATTGGGGCTACGCTGGTTTTTAATCCAATATCGGCAAAATTGAAGACAATAGCGGACAAGGAAAGCCTTCACACCATCGTTCAATCCGCTAATGAGCCGATGCATAATGTCTGGATCCGACAAAAGAGCGTTGATGGGGAGGCGATCCTGCGCGCCGGCACCGCCAACACCTCTGCGGCAGAATTCCAACACATCACCGCGTTCGAGTTTGATAAGCAGGGAAATTTCATTCACCGGGTTGAAGCCAATAGCGCTCAATTAAGGGACAGCTTTTGGTTAATGCACACTGTAAAAATTCTGAGCCCCGGAATTCCGCCCGAAATTCACGATACCTATGAACTTCCGACCTATTTGACGTCGGCTCAAATCCAGCAGTCGCTATCGGAACCTGAAACTATTTCATTTTACGAACTTCTGTCATGGGCTAAAGCAACCGAGGCTGCGGGCCTCGATTCAGCGCGCTATTTTCAACAATATTATTCGCTCTTAGCGCGCCCCCTCTTGATGGCCGCAATGTTATTGTTGGCCGCTACCGTTAGCTTGCGGTTTTCTCGAACGGGGGCTCAATTTATATCAATTTTGAGCGCAATCGGGGCCGGATTTGCCCTATTTGTATCAAATAAAGTATTGGCCGATTTGGGTGCCGCCGGCATGCTTCCCACTTTATTAACCTCGTTCCTTTTTCCCTCTATTGCGGGTTTGCTCTGTACCCTTGTTTTGCTGTATCAAGAAGACGGTTAATAAGATTGCGAGGACCTCATTCGATTGGGTGCCAAATTGGCAGTTTATCTCGCCCGAACCGCGAGATTGGCTTATATTTTCGTCATGATTTTGACGGGAACAGTTTTGCTCGTCCAAATTTCAAACGCGGCACCCCAGTCTAACAACAGCATCGCACCAGCAAATCCGGACAAACTGACGGTTAATGCCGACGAACTCGTTTACGATACCGATAAAAATACGGTATCCGCGACAGGCAACGCGAAGTTATATTACCAAGGTAAAATATTGGAGGCGGATAAAGTTATCTATCACTCCGATACTGGCCATGTTTATGCTGAAGGTCATGTCATTTTAACCGAACCTGATGGCCAAATACTTCACGCGGCATCCTTAGAGCTATCCGAACAATTTAGAGACGGTTTTATCAATTCGTTTAAGATTGATACGCCTGACAGCACGCATTTTGCGGCACCTCGCGGTGAGCGGATATCAGGTGCTCAAACCATATTTGACAAGGGTACCTTTACCGCCTGCGACGCGTGTAAGGACGATCCAGCAAAACCGCCTTTATGGCAGGTGCGAGCCCGTAGAATTATTCATAACCAGGTCGAGAAGGTCATCTATTACGAAGATGCCGTGCTTGATATTGGCGGCGTGCCGGTGATGTATATGCCTTATTTCTCGGCTCCCGATAATACCATACCCAGAAAGTCAGGCTTCCTAACCCCGCAATATTCCGCAACGGGTACTCTTGGTCAGGGCATTTCTGCGCCCTATTATTACGTCATTAGCCCCGACCGTGATTTGACCGTGACGCCCACGCTTTACTCGCGGCAGGGCCTCTTATTGGAAGGGGAATATCGACAAAAGGTAACAAACGGCGATTATTCGTTTCGCTTGGGCGGGATTTCACAAAACGATCGTAGCGCGTTCCTCTCTTGGCCTAATGGTGCCGGAGATATGCCTTTTCGCGGTTATGCGGAGACCGTGGGAAATTTGAAAATCAATGATCATTGGAATTGGGGATGGGATCTCGCCTATAGTTCCGACAAATGGTTTTATCAAAATTATAAAATTGACACGCCATCGGTTACGTCCCTTGGCACAATTAAACGAGAGTCGACCTCGACGGCCTTTCTACAAGGCAAAGGCGATCACAGCTTCTTTGATGGTCGGGGGTATTATTTCCAGTCCCTCTTGACCGAAGATAACCAGCTCCATCAACCTTTGGTTTTGCCCGTTGTCGACTATGATCGGCGGTTCCATCTGAGTGGTCCGATAGCCGGTGAACTTGCCCTAACCACTAACTTAACCAACGTGTCGCGGTTAGAAGCGGATATCGCCACGCTCAGCAGCACCTGTGTGACACCCTATACGACCTCCAATTGTTACATGCGGGGCGTGGGTGGTAATTATAGTCGATACACGGCTGAAATGGCATGGCGCCGAAGTTTTATAGATCCGATGGGCGAGTCTTGGACGCCGTTTGCATCCTTCCGAGGCGACACGGCCTATACGACCCTCTTTAACAATGGCGATGTGAATTCAAGCCAATCCAATTTAATCGATGCAACGGAAACAGGTTTGGCCCGGAGTATGGGCACCGTTGGCGTTACCTATCGCTATCCCTTCATCGCCGCGAGTAAATTGGGAAACAGCGTATTCGAACCGATCGTACAAGTCATTGCCCGTCCCGATGAGACGAATATCGCCCAATTACCAAATGAAGACTCTCAAAGCCTTGTTTTCGACGACACCAATCTATTCGCCGTCGATAAATTTTCTGGATATGACCGCATTGAGGGTGGCTCTCGGGCTAATGTGGGCGGTCAATTTACATTAAATATGAACAATGGCGGTCGAACGAGTTTTCTTGTTGGCCAGTCGTACCAACTAGGCGGCATGAATTCCTTCGCCCAACGGGATCTAGCCCTTACGGGAGCGGATTCGGGGTTGAACAAAACGACATCAGACTATGTATCGCGTCTTCAATTCGTGCCCAATAAAGATCTCAATTTTACATTGCGTGGTCGTTTCGATCCTCAGGGTCTCGAAAGCAGGCGCTTTGAAGCGGAAACGAGTGCACAATTCGGCAAGCTTGGAACAAGTCTGATTTACGCAAACTATGATGCGCAACCCGATGCCGGAATTATTACGCGTCGTGAAGGTGTTGGAGGAAGCGCCAGCTACGCTTTAGATACCCATTGGAGCGTATCAGGAAGCGCACTCTATTCTCTCAGTCGGTATCTGACCGATTCAACCGCGCCGCATGATTATCTTGCATCTTATTCAACCGCTGCAATGTATCACGATGAATGTACGGACTTCTCGGTTCAGTTTATCGGAAGAGATCCTTTAGCAACCGGAACAACGGATTCAGGGCAAACCATTTTCTTCCGCTTGTCTTTAAGAACGCTTGGAACGATCGACGCTCATTCTTCCACTGGAACCGGGTATTAATAACGAACCGTGTCCATTGATAATCTGCCACCCTTACGAGAGATCATTGAGAAATACGACTTGGCGGCAAAAAAGTCGCTTGGCCAAAATTTTCTGTTTGACCTCAATCTGACATCGAAAATTGCAAAATCGGCTGGTGACCTAAATGGCGTGACCGTCGTCGAAATTGGTCCTGGCCCGGGCGGGCTGACGCGGGCAATCTTGGCGGCCGGCGCGAAGCGGGTGATCGGGATAGAAAAAGACCCGCGTTGTTTGGCAGCACTCGATGAAATCGGTGCCCATTATCCCGACCAGCTTTCAATTATCTCAACCGACGCCTTATCTATCGATTGGCAGGCTTTATCTATCGAAAGTCCCTGCAGGATTATTGCAAATCTGCCCTATAATGTCGGAACATTGCTGCTGACCCATTGGATCGGAGGCGCGCACTGGCCGCCGCCATTTGACTCATTTGTGCTCATGTTCCAGCGCGAAGTCGCCGAACGCATTGTTGCAACGCCTGAAAATCCACATGATTACGGTCGGTTAGGTGTCCTGTGCGGCTGGCGCACGGAAGCCAAAATATTGTTTGACGTGCCCCCTCAAGCCTTCAATCCACCGCCTAAAGTAACGTCGTCGGTCGTTAAAATTACCGCTAGAATCAACCCCTTACCGTGCGATATTAAGACGCTTTCTAAAGTAACCCAACACGCTTTTGGACAAAGACGCAAAATGCTACGCCAAAGCCTTAAAGGCCTCGGCGTTGACCCAATTAAACTGTGCGAGGATGTTGGGCTTGACCCAACCGCGCGGGCAGAAACCGTTCCGGTCGAAAAGTTTGTTGCATTGGCCAATCGGCTCGATCAACTGTAATTAAACCGCTTCTGCGATCAAATCGCCAACAAATTGCTCGAGACCAGTCTGCCTTTCGCGCCTTAATCTTTCAGCAGCAAGTATAATCCTCAAGCGCGAGAAGGTTCGGTCTAAATCATCGTTCACCAATACATAACTATAGTCGGACCAGCGGAGAATTTCCTTTTTCGCATTCGAAAGCCGCTTTTCGATTACTTCTTGACTATCCTCCGCACGTCGCTCAAGCCGCGAGCGAAGCTCGGCCATAGATGGCGGGAGAATAAAAACACTAACGACATCGTTTGGGGCATTTGCCACGAGTTGCCTCGTACCCTGATAATCAATGTCGAAGAGAATATCTTTTCCAGCTTCGAGCGCACGCTCCACTTCCCGACGCGGCGATCCATAATGATTTCCGTGAACTTCAGCCGATTCGAGGAGTTCCCCCCTGGATTTCATTGAAAAAAATTCATTCTCGGAAATAAAGTAATAATGGACACCCTCCACTTCGCTTGCACGCCGCTCGCGGGTTGTGACGGAAACCGATAATGACAGGCTCGATTCTTGTTCTCGAAGTAAACGCGTCAACGTCGTTTTTCCGGCACCCGACGGAGACGATAACACGAACATAAGTCCACGGCGGCTTACTGTCTCATTTGCGAGATGGGCAATCATTATCCTGCTATTCCCTATTGAATCCGGAATGCAAAACGTAATGCGTTGTTCCGATTATTAGATCAAGTGATAGGATTGCACTTCTAGTCTGCAATGGTCGGTTGACCGCTCGTATCATCGGCACCAGGCTTCTTCTTCACTGGTGGCTTTGCCGCCTTTGGCTTATTTGCAGGAATTTGCGATGAAATAGGCGCCTTCGCAGCGCCGCCCGCATCCGAAGGCTCGACCGGCAAAGCTGATTTTGGAGTCACCGCTCCATTGGTCTGCGCCTGATCGGCTGGCTTATCGCTCTCGATCTGACGCCATTTCACGACATTTTTCTGATGCTGCTCGAGCGTTTCGGCAAATACATGGCCACCCGTACCATCCGCGACGAAGTATAATTCTTTCGTTTGGGATGGATTGGCGACCGCCTCTAAGGCCGCGCGGCCCGGATTCGTAATTGGACCCGCGGGCAATCCTGGGATCAAATAGGTATTATACGGAGTAGCCTGCTGCAATTCAGCCTTTGTGATGCCATGACCCAACGAGCCTTTACCACCAACTAGGCCGTAGATTACCGTGGGGTCCGATTGCAGTGGCATTTTCAAGCGCAATCGATTGATAAATACCGATGCCACACGCGGGCGTTCGTCGGCCTTGCCGGTCTCTTTCTCGACAACGGAGGCAAGGGTTACGAGGTCCAATGGGCTTGCCAAGGGCAAATCAGGCGATCGTTTAGCCCAAATTTCCCTGACCAGTTTGGATTGATCTTGCGCCATATGATCAAGCATCTGAACCCGTGTCATACCGCGTGCAAATTTATAGGTCTCAGGCAGCAAAGTACCTTCTTTGGGTACCTCTTTAATTTCTCCCGCGAGCTCACTTGAACCCCGCAAGATATCGACGATTTCCTCGGACGTGCGCCCTTCCGGAATCGTGACCGAATGAAGAATCGATTTTCCTTCAACCAGCGTGTCCGTTATCTGCTCAAGGCTCGCTTCTTTGCGGAATAGATATTCGCCGCCCTTTATCTGAGAACTTTTACCCGTCAGCTGCCAATAAAGGGTCAGCAAAAAGCCCTTATCGGTGACGCCCTCTCGTTCGAGTTGATCCACGACATCGGCCATACTACCGCGAACAATAACAATCTTATCGGTCGCCAAGATGCCCGGTGCGTAAATCTGACGCTGAGCGAAAATAAACGTCGCAACCAAGACGAAAAGGAGAATGACCAAAAACGACAATAATCCACTTACAAAATTGGTAATTGGGCGTTCGGGCCGTACCCTTTTCTCTGGCTCTGGAGGAAGCGGAACGGATTCAGGATGAATGGCCGCCGCAGGGCTCTTCAATACGCTTCTGCGCATAAAGCCACGCAGCTTTGGTCGTTCTGAAGGTAACTCCGGTAAAGGAGCGCCACCGTTTTCTTCCGACATTAAGCGCAACTTTCCAACGATAGGCAATAAGGGCAGAGCGCGCCGATAAAAAGCGCCGTCATGCGTTTAACGCTCGAATTTCCGGAAAACGAGAGATGCATTTGTACCACCGAACCCGAACGAATTTGATAATGCCACATCAACCTTCCGTGCACGAGGTAAATGTGGCACCAAATCGATGGTTGTCTCAACCGACGGGTTATCTAAATTGAGGGTTGCTGGAACAATTTGATCCCTAATGGCAAGGATTGAAAAAATTGCTTCAATTGCGCCCGCGGCACCCAACAAATGTCCAGTAGCCGATTTTGTCGAAGACATCGACACATGTGCCGTGTCATTTCCCAACATACGCTCAACGGCCCTCAGCTCAATCTCGTCTCCCAACGGCGTAGAAGTACCATGGGCATTGATATAGTCGAGGTCGTGAGATTGAAGACCAGCACGTTTGAGGGCTGCCATCATGCACCGATAGGCTCCATCTCCATCGTCGGCGGGTGATGTAATATGATAGGCGTCTCCAGACATGCCATATCCGATGACTTCCGCGTATATCTTGGCGCCCCGGGCCTTCGCATGTTCGAGCTCTTCAAGCACGACAACGCCGGCACCTTCGCCCATCACAAAGCCATCGCGATCTTTATCATAGGGACGGGAGGCCCGAAGCGGCTCTTCGTTAAAGCCCGATGACAAAGCGCGGCAGGCCGCAAACCCCGCTAACGACAAGCGATTAACGGGAGACTCCGTTCCGCCGGCCACCATCACATCCGCATCACCCAACATGATTAGCCGCGAAGCGTCGCCAATCGCATGTGCCCCCGTTGAACAGGCGGTCACGACGGAATGATTGGGACCCTTTAATCCATGGCGAATCGAAATCCATCCCGAGGCAAGATTGATAATGGCACTCGGTATAAAAAACGGAGAAACGCGACGCGGACCCTTCTCATAAAGGGTCACCGACGTCTCGTAAATTGTCCCGATCCCGCCAATACCGGACCCGACCATAACGCCGGTCCGATATTTTTCATCTTCGGTCGTAGGTTTCCAACCGGAATCTTCCAGCGCCTGCGTTGCAGCAGCTAGGCCAAAGATAATAAATTCATCGGCCTTACGCTGGTCCTTCTTATCCATCCAGTCATCAGGATTGAAGGTTCCATTAGAGCCGTCTCCCCTTGGAACCTCGCAAGCGATTTGCGATGCCATGTCCGAGACATCAAAGCGGGATACTTTCACAGCCCCGCTTTGACCAGCCTTGAGCCGAGACCATGACGTCTCGACCCCGTTCCCCAAAGGGGAAACCATGCCCATACCTGTAACGACGACACGCCGCATGGAGTGACCTCGGTAGCCTAGAAGGAAAAGGAAAGCCGCTTAATGAAATTAAGCCGACTTTTTGGTGATGAACGAAACAGCATCACCAACGGTGCGGATTGTTTCTGCCGCATCATCGGGAATTTCGACGCTGAATTCTTCTTCGAACGCCATAACAAGCTCGACCGTATCCAAGCTATCGGCACCGAGGTCATCGATGAAATTGGCGGTATCGACCACTTTGTCCGCTTCCACCCCGAGGTGCTCGATGACGATCTTCTTAACGCGGGCTGCGATGTCGCTCATATCTTGTCCTCACTGTCTTCAATCTGGCAGATACGACCATCTTGGCGTACCCGCACGTTCCGAAAATTAATATCTTATCGCGGTATGCTCAATCAGTTCGAAGCCAAACCAAAGAGGACCCCAAATCGATGACGGTTCAAACGACGACACGACCGCTACGTCAAGCCCCGATCATCAATCTTTAACACTCGTTACCACAAAAATAATGGCTTTGCGAGCACCCAAGCACATTATATGCAACTTAAACTAAACAATATAACCCATTCAAATCATTGCCATTCCACCATTTACGTGCAATGTTTGACCTGTAATATAACCTGCTTCTCGGCTTCCTAAAAATACCGCAGCTGCCGCGATCTCATCCGCCGTACCGAGACGTCCCATGGGCACGCGCTGCAACGTCGACTCACGTTGTTTTTCATTTAGCACATCCGTCATAGGGGTCTCAATAAACCCCGGAGCAAGACAATTGACTGTAATATTTCTGGTAGCAACTTCAAACGCCAAGGACTTCGACATCCCGGCAATCGCCGCTTTCGCTGCAGAATAATTGGCTTGCCCGGGATTACCCGTTGTTCCGATAACCGATGTGATCGAAATGATACGGCCATAGCGACGCTTCATCATCGATTTGGCGGCCGCGCGGGATAGACGAAAGGTCGCCTCTAGATTGACGCGCATGACATCCAGCCACTCCTCGTCTTTCATTCGGACAAAAAGATTATCTCTCGTAATCCCTGCATTATTCACCAAGATGTCGAAACCGCCCATCGCAGCCTCAGCCGCCGGTACAAGGCTCTCGACCGAGTCAGCATCCGACAGATTAGCCGGCACGACGAAGGCCCGCTCACCCAATTCATGGGCTAACACCTCTAAAGCTTCTTTGCGGGTACCGGACAGGGTCACTGTCGCACCAAGTGAATGAAATGCTCTTGCAATCGCGCCGCCAATGCCACCCGTCGCGCCCGTTACAAGCACCGACTGGCCACTCAAATCAAACATTGGGATCTCCTATCTTACAAAACAACTTGAGAACGAAACACATCAACATCATCTGGGTTTGAAACCGAAAGTCCTTCAGCGTCCGCGGCAATCCGCTTAACGAGCCCCGTAAGGACCTTGCCGGATCCGATTTCGACAAACTGTCTAACACCTTGACCGGCCATCCATTCAACACTTTCGCGCCAACGAACCGTCCCGGTCACTTGAGCAACCAGTGCTTGACGAATGGCAATGGGGTCCGAACCCGCCATCGCCGATACGTTACCAACCAACGGAACGGTCGGCGTTTGGATCGAAATGTGAGCCAAAGCGTTAGCCATTGCATCCGCTGCAGGCTGCATCAATGCACAATGAAATGGCGCGGAAACAGACAACATAACCGCGCGCCTTGCGCCTTGAGCCTTAGCCAGCTCAACGGCTCGCTCAACGGCCGATTTTGAACCCGAAACAACAACCTGACCGCCACCATTGTCGTTTGCCGCTTGGCATATTTCGCCCTGTGCCGCTTCTAAAGCAACACGCGTCGCTGTGGCAAAATCCAGTCCTAAAAGGGCAGCCATGGCACCTATTCCAGGCGCGACCGCAGCTTGCATCGCATTTCCACGAATTCGTAACAAGCGAGCCGTGTCGGCCAAGGAAAGGCTACCGGCAGCAGCGAGAGCTGAATACTCCCCAAGTGAATGACCCGCCACAAACGCGACATGTTTCTTAAGATCAAGCCCCGCCTCATGTTCCAAAACCCGCAAAGCCGCCAAACTAACGGCCATGAGTGCGGGCTGAGCATTAGCCGTGAGCGTTAACTCATCTTCAGGCCCCTCAAACATCAAACCAGAAAGGTTTTGTCCCAATGCTTCATTAATTTCAGAAAAAACGTCCTGCGCGACCTTAAATTGACCAAAAAATGCTTTGCCCATCCCGACACTTTGGCTGCCCTGCCCCGGAAATGTAAGTGCTATGGTCATCTTAAGGATTCCTTCTCGCCAATCGCCTTATTGGCGCTCGTGAGACACAAGCGTAGCCGATAAGTCAAGCTTATTCCTGTCATTAAGGTGTCGCTATTTCTCCCAGGTGGGCTGGCGCGGCGCGCGTGAAGCGCCTACATTTCCAGCCGATTCATCCTCAGTTTGAAGGCTAAATGCATGCGTATTGCAACTTGGAACGTCAATTCGGTGCGCCAACGAATTGACCATTTGGTTGCTTGGCTGAAAGAATCGTCACCCGATATCTGCTGCCTTCAGGAGCTTAAATGTACGGAAGAAACATTCCCCCGGATGGAGGTTGAAGCCTTAGGCTATAATATCGAACTGCTTGGCCAAAAAACCTTTAATGGCGTCGCCATTCTCTCAAAATATCGCATCGACGACGTTATTCGCGGGCTGCCGGGAGACGAAGCCGATGAACAATCTCGATTTATCGAAATTGTCATTTCAACGGCCAACGGCGCTTTGCGCGTTGCCTCAATTTATGCCCCAAATGGCAATCCACTTGGTACGGAAAAGTTTCCCTACAAATTAGGCTTTCTGGACCGCCTCATCACACGAGCCCGCGAACATCTCGCAAACGAAGAAGCTTTTATCTTCGCAGGCGATTATAATATTATTCCTATGCCGGAAGATGCAGCTCATCCGGCACAATGGGCAAATGATGCGCTTTTCCAGCCAGAGTCGCGGTCAAAATGGCGCGAATTACTAAGCCTCGGTCTAACCGACGCCATTAGAGCATCTAACGGCAACCAGCAACTCTATACATTCTGGGACTATCAGGCAGGCGCATGGCAAAAAAACAACGGAATTCGAATTGACCATTTACTCTTGTCGCCCACCTGTGCCGACAAATTGATCGGCACAAGTATCGATAAACACGTTCGCGGATGGGAAAAGCCATCCGATCACGTACCCGTACGAATTGATCTCAATCTTTAGCGGGCAAACGTCGAAAGTGCTTTGCTCAGATCATTCCGCGGCTTTGCGGCGATCATCATCGCCTCTTCCGTGGTGATGATTTGTTCACGTTGAAGCAGCGCCAATGCCGCGATAACCGGGTTTACCGATTGATCAACGACCACGGCTCCTGATGCCGCGGCTGCCGCTTCAGGCTTATCATGCCCATCAAGCGTTTCGCCAAACAATAAAACCATGATTGTTTTGCCAACAATGTTCATCAAAATCGAGAACAATATCAATCCGGAAAACATCGTGAAGACGGCAATGATGCGCCCTATCAGGGTAACGGGATATAAATCGCCATAGCCCGTTGTCGTCAACGTGACGAGACACCACCAAACGGCCGTTGGAATAGAGGAAAAAAACCGCTTATCTTCTGGAATTTCAACCCCGGTTATTGGGTCCTTCGGAACAAAAATTTCTGCTTGTTGCCCGGTCTGCACAGCAATTTCATCTAAAGCCGCCTGCCCCTCGGAAATCGTCGACGTGGCGTATAACACGCCTTCTGTATAATACATCAAGCTTGATGAAATCATCGTCACGGCGAACAATGTGATGAGATAAATGTTCAAATTGAGCAACAATGGGTTCCGCTTTTTTGCCATTTGCGCACCCATCATCTCCATTGCCTGTCGCGCCAGCTTTAAAACACGCATGACTCGGAGAACGCGCATGACGCGCAAAATGCGCGTGCCGCGAAGTGCCGATGTGTTGAGGAACAATAGAAGCGAAGGTAGAATCGAAAGAAGATCGACCAAGCCCCAGAAACTAAAGATAAATTTCAATTTATTTTTAGAGAAATATAAATTGCCAACATATTCGAGAACGAAAATAGCCAATGTGAAGTTTTCGAAAATGGCGACGGCGTGCTCATGATTCTCGACAAAGTCGGACAAGGTCTCAAGCGCAATGCCTAAACAAGAAACAAAGATAACCAATGCGATAAAGGTCTGAAAATGACGATGCCATACAAAGGTATGGTCCGTGAACATCCTGTCCAGAAAATCATGAATTATACGCATCGTCACTTACCTCACTTTTACGGAGGCGATTAAGCGTATCTGTAAAAAGCTTGTCAACGACCGACGGCTTAAATTTTCAAAATATAATGCGTTTTTAGTAGTTTATTGGGAGATTTACTACTTTGCACGCCGTTTTCGCTGCGCTAAATACGCATTAGCGGCTAGCCGGTCGGTATCCGATGCTTCCGAGAGGGCCGCCTCGTTGGCTTCCACAATCCAGCTCTCGTTCACAGGATCAGCTGTATCACTCGCTAAATTCAGCCACATGAGTCCCCTTGCCCGCTGTTTAGGGCCAACCTCACCGCTGAACAGTAATTTCCCCAATTCCGCCTGAGCCAATCGGTTGCCCTTTTCGGCCGATAGATTGAGCCAGCGCAACGCTTGCTTGGTATCCTTTGCACCGCCGATACCATCCAAATATAACCGGGCGAGCACCAATTGCGCCTCCGGATCGCCAAAATAACTCGCGGAATAGGCAAACATTTCACGCGCTTTGACGGGGTTTGCCTTAACCACACTATTTGGAATACCGTTTAAATAATACGAGCCAAGTGCAATAAAGGCCGACGAAACAAATGGCGCCGTTGGTGACTCGGGCGCCTCGTCTGCATGCCGATCGCAAACTTGCGAAAAATTATCAAAGGCCCTCAAATCATCGCGGGGGACACCGTCACCTTCGGCATACATTCGCGCCAACTTCCATTGCGCAGGCGCATGTCCTTGGTCAGCGGCATAAGAAAGCGACTTCACAGCCTCTTCTTTATTACCGGCAAGGTAAGAACGAATGGCTTCCCTTGTCGCGTCAAAAACGCTGCCTATGGCTTTAATAGGCGCGTTGGCAACGTCCAATACGCCATTTCCATTATCATTTTTACTTCCATCAGGTGTTTCTGAAGCTACATCGCCCGAATGGGCATCTTTATCATCATCCGATGATGCGGGGGGTTGCGTTCCAGGATTGGTCGATACTGTATTCCGCTTTTGCCTGACGTCATGATCCGATGAGGGAGCATCAAGAGCAGCAACCGAGCCGGTAAAGAGGCACACCGAAAAAAAACTCAGCGCAACCCCCATCATTCCCGAACGATCGAAACGCTTGATCTGCATCGAATAATTTTTCATCCAGTAAACATCAGCAAAAGGTCAGGCGAAATAAAACCAAATTCAACAGTGATTTAGAAAATTGCGTTCAACGTCTAACACAATCCGTCGTAGCATTAGTCGAGGACCATAATGTGGCCGATTTTCGGCAGCTGAGCCGCAATTCAAAAAACGAGAAGCATTCCCTAGCGTTGTTGCTTTTATGTCACACCTGAAACAACCTGCATGGTCTTTTCATTTTTCAAATTTTCTTAGATATTGGTGCCAATGTTTTCAAAGTCAAAGTCCACGCTTGATGCCGACGGGCTCCGCCATGGCGGAGCTCGACTAGAGCGCCATTGGCCGCTGTGGCGGAGAGTTTTAGCGTTTTTCGGCCCCGGCTATTTGGTCGCTGTAGGCTATATGGATCCGGGAAATTGGGCGACGTCGCTCGCTGGCGGGGCGCGTTACGGCTATGCCTTAATGTCCGTTGTCCTCATTTCGAGCTTCATGGCGATGATATTGCAATCACTGGCTGCCCGGCTGGCGGTAGCCACATCTCTTGATTTAGCTGAACTATGCCGTGAAATATTTCCAAAATATGTCAATTTAGGTCTTTGGGCGATGGCCGAGCTGGCCATCATTGCCACCGACATTGCGGAAGTGATTGGAACGGCAATTGGTTTAGAACTGCTCTTCGGATGGCCCCTGCCAATTGGCATTGCGGTTACGACCTTAGATTCGCTTCTTTTGATCGCACTCCAAAAATTCGGATTTCGGACGATAGAAGCGCTTATTATTAGCATTCTAGGGGTTATTGCGGTCTGCTTTACCACTGAATTAGTGCTGGCACGCCCGGATTGGCAATCGACACTCAATAATTTGGTTCCGACGCCCGAGATCATCACCAATCCCGATATGCTTTATCTAGCCCTGGGCATTCTTGGCGCGACGGTTATGCCGCATAACCTCTATCTCCACTCCAGCATTGTGCAGACCCGCCCCCTCGGCACAACGGAGCGTGAACGCGGGGAAAGTTTGACCTTTGCAACCCTTGATTCAACCCTAGCTCTAACCTTCGCCTTTCTGATCAACGCCGCAATCCTCATTTTAGCTGCTGCCAGCTTCCATGCCTCAGGGCACACGGACGTGGTCGAATTGTCGGATGCCTATTCGCTTCTTTCGCCTCTCTTAGGCAGCCAATTGGCCCCTACCCTCTTTGCCATTGCCCTAATTGCCTGCGGCCTCAATGCAACCGTAACAGCCACATTGGCCGGTCAAATTGTCATGGAAGGTTTCCTTGGTCTCCGATTTTCGCCGGTTGTCCGACGTCTTGCGACGCGATTGGTTGCGGTCGTTCCTGCCGCGTGGGTTGCTATTATGCAGGGCGATCAGGGGGCAACCGGTCTCTTGGTGCTCAGCCAAGTCGTCTTAAGTTTACAATTGCCCTTTGCGGTTATCCCCTTGGTCGCCTTTACCGCCCAACGCCGCCGAATGGGCAAGCTCGTTGCGCCGCGATGGCTCACAATCTTGGCAGCGTCCATCGCACTTACAATCGTCATATTAAATGGAATTTTGGTCAAAAACCTCTTGTTTTAGAGGCAATAGCACTTGCAATTCATGGTTTTTAGCTCTATCAGGCAGGCTTCATGCGGTCGTTTGGCCGGTGGCTGAAAGGAAAGTTCGGTTTTCCGAATGGGGCTTTGAATAGTCCATTTCCCTTGTCTCCGCCTTCGATACCTTCCGTTTCGGGCCTTTCCTCAAGGCTCGGAGGGCTTGGCGCCAAGAGGCCGCGCAACAGGAAAGGACAAAGACATGGCTCTTTATGAGCATGTGATCCTTGTGCGTCAGGATGTGACGTCACAACAGGTCGACACCATCAACGAACAATATAAAGGCGTGATCGAAGCCGCAGGCGGTAAGGTTACAAAGACCGAATATTGGGGCGTAAAAACCCTCGCATTCCGGATCAAAAAGAACCGTAAGGCGCATTTCACACTGTTGAACATCGACGCACCTCATCAAGCTGTCTCGGAAGTTGAGCGCCTAGAAGCCATTAGTGAAGACGTCATCCGTTCGCTCACCATCAAGGTCGAGGAATTGGAAGAAGCCCCTTCGGCAATGCTTCAGAAGCGTGATCGCGACGAAGACCGCTCAGATCGTCCAAGTGGCGGCCGTGGCTTTGGTGGCGGCGGTGGTCGCTTCGGTGGTGGCGCTGGTGGTGGTGGTTTTGGTGGCGGTTCAGGCCGTGGTCCACGCCCACCCCGCGGCAATGATGCAACTGGTGAAGAGGAGAGCTTCTGATGTCTACAGCTGAATCCGCAAGCTCCGGCGCTCCACGCCGTCCTTTTTATCGTCGCCGTAAATCGTGCCCTTTCACGGGTCCGAATGCGCCAAAGATCGATTATAAGGATACGCGCCTTCTTTCCCGCTATATTTCAGAGCGCGGTAAGATCGTTCCATCACGCATTACGGCTGTATCGGCCAAAAAGCAGCGCGAACTCGCCCAGGCGATTAAGCGCGCACGCTTCCTTGGCTTGCTTCCTTACGTAATCGCGTAATTATAAAATATACTTCCCGGGATCATTTCTGATCCCGGGGTTTCCATTTGGTCACCCGGCTTTTTCGAGCCGGATTGGTTGGGGCGGAATATCCGTCTCTAACCGCCCCTTAAACGGGTTTGCGGGACAGCTCGACGATGATGCTACGTAATTTTGGATTTGGGGCTGGATGTGGCGCAGTGTCTGCGTTGCTATTTGCTGTTATATCGACGGCATCTCCGCTCGCATTCCCGCTCTATCTCGTAGCCCCCCTCCCAATTCTGATTGCGACCTTGGGCTTTACCCAACAGGCTGGACTTGTTGCGTCGCTTATCGCGTTCTTAGCAACCTCCATTATATTTTCGCCTCTGGCGGGCGTCATCCACGCCATTTCGATCAGCCTTCCATCGTGGTTTATCGGCTACCTCGCCCTTTTAGCGCGCCCAACCGAGGGGGCTGCAAATGATAACCGTGTCGAATGGTATCCGATTGGGCGATTGTTGATTTGGAACATTGCCCTTTCGTCCGCCCTGACGATCGCGGGCGTTCTCATGCTTGGCAGTGATTATGCGTCGTTTGTTGATGCGTTTGAAAAATTACTAAATGAACTTGTCGTATTCGAGCCGGGCATGTTTGCCGGTATTGTCGGTGCAGATAAAACGACGTCAATTTCAACGATCGCCAATATTCTCGCGCTGGTAGCAGCGCCGATTAGCGCCGCAATTAGTTCTGTGATCTCCGTGCTCCTTCTCTATATCGCAGCGCGGATCGTAAAGGCGTCTGATCGACTACCAAGGCCTTGGCCCGACTTAGCGACAATTTCCATGCCAAAAATCGTGCTGCCGGTGTTGTTGGTATGTCTGCTACTCACCGTTCTAGGCTCTGATTTTTCGGGTCTGTTTGGGCGAATTGGCCTCGCCTCGCTTCTCATAGGCTTTTGTTTACAAGGCCTAGCGGTTCTTCACATGGTGACACGGCCTCTCAAATCGCGTCGCGCGATGTTGGTCATGACCTACAGTGTTTTCATCCTTCTTCCAGGGTGGCCAATCCTTGGATTTGCTGCTTTGGGGATTGCCGATTTCTGGTTCGATTTCCGATCTAGATTTAATAACCCACTCACCCCATCACCTTCCCTTTAACCATCTATTATTTCTGTCAACCTCGTAAGGAGAGACCAATGCAAGTTGTATTATTAGAACGCGTTCCAAATCTTGGGCAAATGGGCGAAGTTGTTCGTGTCAAGGACGGCTATGCCCGCAACTTCCTATTGCCACGCCACAAAGCATTGCGTGCAACAAAGGCCAATCTTGAGCATTTTGAAAAAGAGCGCGCTCAGCTCGAAGTGCGCAATCTTGCCGCGAAGGCTGAAGCCGCTGCAGTCGCTGAAAAGCTTGACGGTCACTCGTTCGTCATTATTCGTCAAGCCGGCGAAATGGGTCAGCTTTATGGATCAGTTGCCGCCCGCGATATTTCGGACGCGGTTACGGCAGGTGGCTTCACGGTTGATCGCAATCAAGTTATTCTGAATGTGCCAATTAAGACACTCGGCATGCACAGTATCCCAGTTCATCTTCATCCAGAAGTCGATGTTAAGATCAGCGTCAACGTGGCGCGCAGCCACGAAGAAGCCGAGCGTCAGGCACGCGGCGAAAGCGCCACCGTTCGTGAAGAACTTAATCTTGACGATCTCGGACTCGAAGTCGGCGCAGCCTTGGCTGAAGCAGGCGGCGACGAATAAGATCGCTTGCCTATTGAAGGATATTAGAGACCCGGTGCCGAGAGCCCGGGTCTTTTTTTTGAAAGCAAGCGATTTGTTGTCAAGCGTCAAATTACTCCTTAATCGCGGCTGTGGGGAGCGTGGATAACGGGCATGGGTTAGAATAAAATCCCGAATCGACGGCGGCGAAGCGTTAAGACTGCTGAACCGATATTGGATACGATTATGGCCCTTGCTCAATCCCTTGCCCGTCTTGCAGAAATCGAGACGACGTACCGTGTACCGCCCAATAATGTTGAGGCGGAACAAGCGCTACTTGGCGCTATTCTCGTCAATAATGACGCCTATTATCGCGTGTCAGATTTTCTCGAGGCCGTCCATTTCGCCGAGGAAATTCATCGCCGCATTTACGACATCGTCCAGTCCTTGATCCGCGCGGGCAAATTGGCGACGCCTGTAACGCTAAAATCATTCGTCGGTGATCAAGATCTCGGCGGCATGACCGTCCCGCAATACCTCGCTCGCCTTGCGGCGGAGGCGACAACGGTCATCAATGCGGAAGCCTATGGTCGTACGATCTACGACCTCGCTATGCGTCGTCAGCTGATCACAATTGGCGAGGACATGGTGAATGTCGCCTTTGACGCCCCTGTTGATGAACACCCACGAAAGCAAATCGAAGAAGCAGAACGTCGCCTTTACGAGTTGGCTGAATCGGGTCGCTACGATGGTGGCTTTCAAAGCTTTTCAGCAGCCCTAAAAACGGCAGTCGATTTGGCGGCTGAGGCCTATAAACGCGACCGCAAACTATCGGGTATTTCAACTGGCCTCTCCGATCTCGATCGGATGCTCGGCGGGCTGCAATCGTCGGATCTTGTGATTGTCGCTGGTCGCCCTGGTATGGGCAAAACGGCGCTTGCAACAAATATCGCCTTCAATGTCGCGCGCGCCTATTCGCATGACAGAAATCCGGACGGAACGGTAAAACGTTTGGATGGCGGGATCGTTGGATTTTTCTCGCTCGAAATGTCGGCTGAACAATTAGCGACGCGTATTATCGCGGAACAATCAGGAGTTGCCTCCTACAAAATCCGGCGCGGTGAAATTCAAGAAAATGAATTCATGAAAATTGCCGATGCAGCCCGCGAGATGGAGCGCATACCTTTCTATATCGACCAAACTGGCGGCATCTCGATTGCCCAATTAACAGCAAGAGCGCGTCGCTTAAAGCGCCAAAAAGGCCTTGATGTTCTCGTCGTCGACTATTTGCAGCTTCTTTCGGGATCCTCCAAGAAAAGCGATAATCGCGTTCAAGAGCTTACAGAAATTACGACCGGGCTGAAGGCTCTCGCTAAAGAATTGTCGGTACCTGTCATTGCGCTTTCGCAGCTCTCGCGTCAGGTCGAGCAACGCGATGACAAACGCCCCCAACTCTCCGACTTGCGTGAATCGGGTTCGATCGAACAGGACGCTGATATTGTGATGTTCGTTTTCCGTGAAGAATATTACCTCAAAAACAAAGAGCCCAAAATGGGGACTGAGGAATATTTTAAATGGCAAAGCGAAATGGAACAAATTCACGGTCGCGCCGAAGTCATTATTGGTAAACAACGCCACGGGCCAACGGGCACGGTCGTCATGCAATTCGATGCAGAAGTAACGCGGTTTTCGAATTTAACTTCCGAAGATCGATTGCCAGAACGGATGTAATCGAATGACCATCACGGACCGGGCGCCACCCATACCCTATTCGAGCGGCGGCCGACTGACGATTGATCTGAATGCGCTCAAACGAAACTGGCAATTATTAGCGTCAAAAGTCGGCCAAGCGGCAACAGGTGCTGTTGTGAAAGCCAATGCCTATGGCTTGGGCATTGAGACCGTTGTGCCCGCTCTACTGTCGGTAGGGTGTAAGCACTTTTTCGTAGCCCATCTTTCCGAGGCCGAACGGATCCGAGCGATCAATTCAACTGCCGAGATATTTGTACTCAATGGCTTTCTTCCCGATACGGGATCAATTTATCACGCGTTACATTTGACGCCTGTTTTGGGCTCACTGGCGGAAATCGAAGAATGGCAAAACTTTGCTGCACGCCATCCTGATGCACCTCAAGCCGCGCTTCATGTTGACACCGGACTCAATCGTTTAGGGTTAAGTTTGGCCGATGCACGGCGTATTTCCGAAGCCCATCGCCATGGAACATTAGGGTTCTCGATACGGCTATTGATGAGCCATTTCGTCGAGGCTGAAATTGAAGGTTCAGCGACAACGAAAAGACAATGCGAGGCCTTCCTGAAGCTTCATCAAACGTTTCATAATGTTGCAGCAAGCCTATGCAATTCATCCGGAATTTTTCTCTGCCCCGATAGTCATCATGACCTCGTAAGACCCGGCTATGCGCTTTATGGCGGCCACCCGTTATGGGCGGATCATAATAATCCAATGGAACCAGTCGTTCGTCTGGAAGCTCCCATCCTACAAACGAGAATGATCGAGGTCGGCGAGAGTGTTGGCTATGGCGGCTATTGGACCGCAAAGCGCCCAACCCGGCTTGCAACATTATCCCTCGGTTATGCCGACGGCCTTCCCCGTGGAGCAGAAAGTAGCGACGTCAAAAAGGGCGGCGACGTTCTCATTGGCGGCATCAGATGCGCAATGTTAGGCCGCGTATCGATGGATCTTCTTATCGTGGATGCGACGGATGTACCGATCGAGTCGTTAAAGCGCGGATCGTATGCAACCATCATCGGCGATGAACTTACCATCGACGCCGTAGGCGACAGCGCAGGAACCATCGGCTATGACATGCTTGTATCGTTGGGCAGTCGCTTTCAACGTCATGTGATCGGTTAATCGGATAAAAGATGGCCAAACGTTCCCCTAGTTATGCCTGCCAAAATTGCGGCGCCGTTTATACGCGTTGGCAAGGCCGATGCGACGCGTGCGGCAATTGGAGTACAATTGCGGAAGAAGCAGCTGAAGCCCCTCTTCCCGGCGGCACGGCCTTGCCGAGAAGTAAAAAGGGACGCGTTTTTGCGCTAGAAGGCCTCATTGGGGATGCTCCCGAGGCGCCACGCGTTTCAAGCGGAATCGATGAACTCGATCGGGTAACGGGCGGTGGATTTGTTCCAGGCTCCGTCATCCTCTTGGGTGGCGATCCGGGCATTGGTAAATCGACTTTGCTGATGCAGGCCTCTGCAGCGCTAGCAATGAACGGTGAGCGCGTTGTCTATATTTCAGGCGAAGAAGCAACTGGCCAAGTGCGGCTTCGTGCGGATCGACTTGGATTGTCAAAAGCACCCGTTGAGCTGGCCGCCGAAACAAATGTCGAAGATATCATCACGACCTTGTCAAAAGGCCCCGCCCCGACCTTGGTAATCATCGATTCCATTCAAACCATGTGGTCTGAAAGCGTTGAATCCGCCCCCGGTACGGTCACGCAAGTGCGCGGGTCGGCTCAGGCTTTAATTCGTTATGCTAAAACCAGCGGTGCAAGCGTCATCTTGGTGGGGCATGTCACAAAAGATGGACAAATCGCCGGTCCCCGTGTGGTTGAACATATGGTCGATGCCGTTGCCTCCTTTGAAGGGGATGGCGCGCATCATTTCCGGATCCTTCGTGCAGCCAAAAATCGCTTCGGCCCGACGGATGAAATCGGCGTTTTCGAGATGACCGGACTTGGTTTGAAGCAAGTCTCTAATCCGTCGGCACTTTTCTTAGAAGGGCGGGATACGTCGTCTGCTGGTACGGCGGTGTTTGCGGGCATGGAAGGCACCCGTCCAATGCTGTTGGAATTCCAAGCTTTGGTCGCCCCGTCCTCCTTAGGCACACCGCGCCGCGCTGTGGTTGGTTGGGATCCAAGCCGTCTTTCCATGGTAATCGCGGTGCTTGAGGCCCATGGCGGCCTTAAGCTTGGCAATCATGATGTCTATCTCAATGTCGCGGGCGGTCTTAAAGTCAACGAACCTGCGGCCGATCTTGCCGCGGCCGCAGCTTTAGTGTCTTCCTATTCCGGACATGCTCTACCCCCAGACCGCGTATTTATGGGTGAGATTGGCTTGACCGGAGCGCTTCGGCCCATCGGACAGATTGCGGTTCGCATGAAAGAAGCCACCAAACTCGGATTCGCTTCGGCCGTCATTCCTAAACCCGGGATTGAAGCTGTTGGGAAAACGAGCCTCCAAACCCTTCCAATGAGTGATGTAGCGGATCTTGTTGCTGCGATTATCGGTGGACCAAAGCGGCATTCCAAGCCATAGCCAATCAAAGGAACGTGACGACTGCGATCCGTATGATTATAAGCGCAGCAGCCAAGCAGCTAAAGTTAAGCCCCTAAATTCTAAGGACGGTATTTTAAATGAGCAATCTTCCGGTCAGCATTCTCGACCTGATGGTCATCGGTATCGTTCTGATCTCTGGACTATTGGCTTCGGTAAGAGGTTTTGCGCGCGAAGTTTTAGCAATTGGTTCGTGGGTTGCAGCCGCAATTGCCGCCTATGTGTTCCATCCGAAAGTGTTGGTTTATTTGGAGCCGCACATCGCCAATCGGCAGGTAGCATTGGCTGCTGCCATTGCGATCCTTTTTCTCGGAGTGCTCGTCGTTGCGACGATGATAACGGTCAAAATATCGGACATCATTCTCGATTCAAGCATCGGCGCACTCGACCGCACTTTGGGATTTTTATTCGGGGCGGCCCGTGGGTTTCTGATCGCCGCTATCGCCTTTCTATTTTTTGATAAACTCGTTGGCGAGAAACAATATCCGGATTGGATCCGTGATGCGAAATTGCGCCCCGTTTTGAAACAATCCGGCGACCAAATCATCGCTCTCCTGCCAGCGGATCCGGGCTTTTTGGATAAATTGAAGGCCAAAGCCACTGGCACGGATGTGCCCGCCGGTGCAACCGGTGACGCTACAACGCAACCAAAGACGCCATAAAATCGGATGTGTCTGTTGAAGACGCTCCGAATCCATTGAATTTCATTTGCGAGAAGCGCATATGTCTGCCGAAGCAGACGGGGTGTGTACAATGACCGATGAGTTATTTGATCTCGACGCTGATCGTCTGAAAGAAGAGTGCGGTGTATTCGGCATCTTTGGACATCCGGAAGCGGCAGCAATCACGGCACTAGGCCTTCATGCGCTCCAGCATCGCGGACAAGAAGCCGCCGGCATTGTCAGCTTTGATGGCAAACGCTTTCACTCAGAGCGCCGTATGGGGCTTGTGGGCGATAATTTTTCCGAACGCGCGGTTATCGAGCGGCTCCGCGGTAATGCTGCCATTGGCCACACCCGCTATTCGACAACGGGCGAGACAATTCTTCGTAACGTACAGCCCCTCTTTGCTGAGCTGGACGGTGGCGGGTTCGCGGTAGCCCATAATGGCAATATTACAAACGGCATTACCCTACGCCGCCAGCTCATCCGTTCGGGCGCAATTTATCAGTCAACCAGCGACACCGAAGTCGTTCTTCACTTGGTAGCACGCAGCACGCGACCAAAATTTGTTGATCGGTTCATTGACGCAATTAAAGAGCTTGAAGGCGCCTATTCCTTTGTCGGCCTGACGAACAAAAAACTCGTCGGCGCGCGCGATCCTTTAGGAATCCGTCCATTGGTCCTCGGTGAATTGGACGGTTGCTATATTTTGGCATCAGAAACATGTGCGCTCGATATTATCGGCGCTCGCTTCGTTCGGGATGTAGAGAATGGCGAAGTCGTCATCATCAGCGAAACGGGCATTGAATCGATAAAGCCTTTTGGCGTTCTTGCGGCTCGTCCCTGCATCTTTGAATATGTTTACTTCGCTCGCCCCGACTCGGTCGTTCACGGCAAATCGGTCTATGCCGTACGCAAGGCAATGGGTGCGCAATTGGCATCCGAAAGCAGCGTTACAGCGGATGTCATCATTCCGGTTCCAGATTCGGGCGTACCGGCGGCGCTTGGTTACGCGCAAGCGTCCGGCATTCCCTATGAGCTTGGGATCATCCGTAACCACTATGTTGGGCGAACCTTTATCCAACCCACACAATCGATCCGTGAATTTGGCGTACGGATGAAGCATTCTGCCAATCGTGCGGTCGTTGAAGGCAAGCGGATTGTCCTCATCGACGATTCAATCGTGCGCGGTACCACATCGATCAAAATTGTGCAGATGATGCGGGATGCGGGCGCGAAAGAAGTACATTTCCGCATTTCAAGTCCGCCGATCAAATTCCCAGATTTCTACGGAATTGACACGCCCGAGCGTAATAATTTGCTAGCCGCCACCCATACGCTTGAAGAAATGCGTGAATTCATTGGGTGCGACTCCCTCGCCTTCCTGTCGATTGACGGTATTTATCGCGCTATGGGTGAAAATGGCCGCAGCGAGGATCAACCGCAGTTCACCGATCACTGCTTCACAGGTGATTACCCCACAGGTTTGACCGATCAGTCGGGTGAATCACCGAAGCAACTCTCACTTCTTGCTGAAGCAGGTTAGACCATGGCGGGAAAGCTTGAAGGGCGAATAGCGCTCGTTACCGGGGCATCGCGGGGAATCGGCCGCGCCGCTGCGCTTGAATTTGCAAAGGAAGGCGCTCACGTCATTGCATTGGCCCGTACAACCGGTGCCTTAGAAGAGCTGGATGATGATATTCGCGCCGTATCAACGAATGGCGCGACACTGGTTCCCGCTGATCTAAAAGATATGGATGGAATTGATCGCCTCGGTGGCGCAATTTATGACCGCTGGGGCAAGCTCGACATTTTTTTCGGTAATGGTGCAATCCTCGGACCCATTTCGCCGGTGGGTCATGTCATGCCCAAAGAGTGGGACGATGTCATGACCGTAAACGTCACCGCAAATTGGCGGCTCCTTCGAATTCTTGATCCGCTCTTGGCTCGCTCCGATGCTGGACGCGTAATCCTAATGAGTTCGGCGGCTGCGTGGAAACATCGACCTTATTGGGGCTGCTATAGCGTATCAAAAGCAGCGCTTGATGCTCTTGGTCATACCTATGCCCAAGAAGTCGCCTCAACGCCGATCAAAGTCATGATGGTTGATCCGGGCCCGCTTCGCACCGATATGCGCGCTACTGCCGTTCCGGGCGAAGATCCGTTATCGTTACGCGAACCGTCGGCCCTTGCGCCCCACCTCGCGACGATGGCCGCAGCATCTTGGACGGAAAGCGGACGGATTTTTGATTTTTCAGGACGAGAACCAAAAATCACAGATTTTGGTCAGCCGAATTAGTCGGCCCCCAGGCGCCGATTTCGATTAAATGGGCATCGGTTAATCGCAAACACATGCAACAATAGAAAATAACGAGAGTACGTTTTTGATCCCATCAAAATCGTGCTCTATCCCTTATTTTCTTTATCAAACGGATTTTGCGTCTCGCGCAGCGAAACGCGAATTGGCGTTCCCGGCAATCCAAAGGTCTCACGCAGAGAATTAATCAAATAGCGCGTGTAACTATCCGGCAAACCCGATAATTGATTTCCAAAAATGGCGAAGTGCGGCGGACGAGACTTCACCTGAGTTGCATAACGCATTTTAATTCGCCGTCCGGAAACGGCAGGCGGTGGATGCTTTTCAAGCACGCCAGCAAGCCACCGGTTGAGCTGGCCGGTCGATACGCGTTTGGACCAAATCTCGGATGATTTAATGCACGCCTCGATCAGTTTGTCGGCCCCCTCACCTGTAAGCCCCGACAAAGGAAGAATGGCGGCCCCCTTCACATTCGAAAGCAGACGTTCCGTATCATCGACCAATTTCTTGAACCGTCCCGGGTCGCCTGCCACCAAGTCCCATTTATTCACGCCAACAACGAGCGCCCGACCCTCTTTTTCGATGACAGAAAGAATGGCAAGGTCCTGCTTTTCAAAGGGTATTGTTGCATCCAGCAACAACACAACGACCTCGGCAAATTTCACAGCGCGCAAGCCATCAGAGACGGCCAATTTCTCCAATTTATCGTCGATCCGCGAACGTTTGCGCATTCCCGCTGTATCATAAAGCTTCATCGGTCGGCCGCGAAAACTCCATTCAACACCGATGGAATCTCGCGTGATACCGGCTTCAGGACCGGTCAATAAACGCTCCTCGCCGAGCAAGCGATTGATCAATGTCGACTTGCCGGCATTTGGTCTGCCCACGATTGCAATCCGCAATGGACGCGCCGGATCATTTTCTGCCTCATCGTCCTCGGGCAATTCGGGCGCGAACTCGTCCACTTCAGGCTTTTCGGTATGAAGCGGGAGCGCCACGCGTATGGCGTCATAAAGATCGGCCAGCCCTTCCCCATGTTCTCCAGAGAACGGGATAGGATCGCCCAATCCAAGCCCGAACGCTTCATAAGATTCCATCATACCAATCTTGCCTTCGGCTTTATTGGCAAGAAGAATGACCGGCTTGCCAGCGCGCCGAACCAGCGTTGCAAAATGCCGATCAGACGGCGTTAGCCCCGCCCTGACATCAATGAGGAAAATGATCGCATCGGCATCCGAAATCGCAGCTTCCGTCTGACCGCGCATGCGACCCGTCAAAGAAGCTTCCGAACTTTCTTCAAGACCAGCCGTATCGATGACTCTAAAGTCGAGGTCCCCTAAACGCGCTTCGCCCTCGCGGCGATCACGCGTGACACCGGGTTGATCATCTACCAAAGCGAGCTTCTTGCCTACAAGACGATTAAAGAGCGTCGACTTGCCGACATTCGGCCTGCCGACAAGCACGACCGTGAACGACATGAACTATTCCAATCTTTATGTGTTGCAGCTCCCTTACGGGAGTTTGCTGCCTGCCTTTACGAGGGCTAGATAGACCTGAACGCGCTGTTTCAAGGTCGCTGGCGCGATATCATCCGTCATAATCTCATCAAAAAGCTTACCAGCGCCAGCAATATCGCCCGCTTTCAGCAATTTCAGCCCAATTAACTCTCTCGCATTTCCGGCCCATGTCCCACCAGGAACGACCAAGGGCTGTAACTTTGCCTGAATATCTTCAAGCGAGGCCGTGTCGACCATCAATGTCGCAGCCCTCAAGCGAGCTAAGCCACGCAAAACCGGAGGAAGTGTGGCATCCGCCGCAAGTACGTCAAATAATTTAGAACCTTCACTTTTATCCGAGGCAGAGCGTTCTACCGCCAATCGAAACCGAGATAAAACCGAGTAACCGGCCCCACCATCCGTAGAGATGGCTGAAAATTCCTTCAAAGCCTCGTCTGGTTTACCTGCTGCCGACAACTCTAAGGCTGCTTGAAACCGGGTGCCCAAAGCTTCCGCTTTTTGCGTCTCATAATGCGTATAGAACCGGTATCCAGCGGTTAAACCGACAAGGATGAGGCCAAAAACAAAGAAAAACGACCCATATTTCTTCCAGACATCCAAAGCCTGATCACGGCGGATATCGTCATCAATTTCGCGAAATATGTCAGACATGATGGCCAATCTCAAAAAACGAGGAGGCCCTTCTATAAGGAAACCCGGCGCCTTAGTTAAGTAAAAAATCCATCACCCCATCAAGCTGACGCCAACAAGGATCGGATGGAGGTGGATCATACCAATATAGGCAATAATACCAGCCACAACGGCGACAATATCACCCAATAGCCGGGGGGCTGGAAGTTCCACGGCAGCCATTGGCCGCCACTTAAACGAAATCCGGTCGACAACCGCCCATGCCAGCAAGGCGCCAAACAGAATCATGCCGCCAAGATCGCCATTCGCGAGAAAATGCCCGAAAGCCCACGCCTTAATACCGACGAGCATGGGATGCTTCAGCCGCATTTTAATATATCCGCGCGGCGAATAGGCTGCCGCGAGAGAAATGAACGAAACCAACATGAACAAATAATTCAAATGTTTAAGAGCCGCGGGAGGATCCCAAATCTGAATGAGACCCGCCTCCCGATAGGCCGCAAACCCATCAAACAGGATCACAAGGCCGATGAGAGAAATAATACTGT
>CAIRGA010000179.1 GCA_903877935.1 uncultured Hyphomicrobiales bacterium | reverse complement strand
GGAACAGTTTCAAGATTATGATTGAAAACATCAGGTTTTGCTTCAACAACAACCTCTAAAGCACCGTCCTTGCGCAAGAAATCGGGAGTCAGTATCTCAATCGTTGTTTTGGGCGAACGCTTGCGAATGGCCCTGATGACGTCGGCAAAATGCTGAGCGCCGCCATCTTTCAAATCATCGCGGTCAACCGATGTAATGACGACGTGAGCGAGGCCAAGCTTTGCGACCGCATCGGCGATCTTAGCAGGTTCATCGCCATCAAGCGCATCCGGCATACCGGTTTTTACATTGCAAAAGGCGCAAGCGCGCGTGCAGGTATCACCCATGATCATGAAGGTGGCGTGCTTTTTCTCCCAGCACTCGCCCACATTGGGGCAACCTGCCTCCTCGCAAACAGTTACCAGACCGTGTTCTTTCACAATACGGTTGGTTTCAGCCCAAAGTGGCGAGCCCGGCGCTTTAACCCTGATCCAATCGGGTTTGCGCTGGATGGGGCTATCCGGCCGATTGGCCTTTTCGGGATGACGGGCGGCCTTGCGAGGATCGTCTTTCAAAAGATCAATGACGGTGGCCATATTGTCTACTCCATACGGGCGGAATCACCTTCCGCCACGCTTTTATATATGGATTGCACGCCCATAAGCGTCCAGCACGCTTTCATGCATCATTTCAGAAAGCGTCGGATGCGGGAAGACGGTGTGCATGAGGTCTTCTTCGGTGGTCTCTAGCCCCATGGCGACGACGAAGCCCTGAATGAGCTCGGTTACTTCCGCACCCACCATATGCGCGCCTAGGAGCTTGCCGGTCTTGGCGTCGAAAATGGTTTTGACGAGACCGTCGGGTTCGCCAAGCGCGATGGCTTTGCCATTGCCCATGAACGGGAAGCGGCCAACTTTCAACGTGAAGCCGGCTTCCTTGGCCTTGGCCTCGGTAAGCCCGACAGAGGCGATTTGCGGGTGGCAATAGGTGCAGCCGGGAATCTTAAGCTTGTCCATCGCGTGGACATGCAAACCCTTGATGGCCTCGACCGTCAGCACGCCTTCATGCTCGGCCTTGTGCGCCAGCATGGGCGGGCCAGCGACGTCGCCAATGGCGTAAATGCCTGGCACATTGGTTTTGCCCAAGCCGTCGGTGACGATGCAGCCGCGATCGGTTTTAACACCTAAGGCTTCTAGGCCCAGACCTTCAATATTGCCGATGACGCCAACCGCCGAGATCAGACGATCGGCGGTAATCTCTTGCGAGGCGCCCTTCTCATCTACAACGGTCGCGGTGACCGAATTAGCGTTCTTCTTGACCGCCGTAACCTTCGCGCCCGACAAAATCTTCATGCCGAGCTTTTCGAAGCGCTTGCGGGCAACTGCGGCAATATCTGCATCTTCCACGGGGAGAATTTGCGGCATGACTTCGACAACCGTTACTTCTGCGCCGAGCGAGCGGTAGAAGCTTGCAAACTCGATACCGATCGCGCCTGATCCCATGACGATGAGCGACTTCGGCATGAAGTCCGGCACCATGGCTTCAAAATAGGTCCAGATCAGCTTCTGATCCGGCTCGATGCCCGGCAGCGCGCGAGGGCGGGCACCAGTCGCCACAATGATATGCTTGGCGGTGTAAGTCCCCTCGCCTAGCACGCCCTTTGGCACGGGATGCTGCGGCTGCACCGCGGGCTTTGTGGCCTTGCCGACCACCACTTCACCGGGCCTGGTGATTTTGGCTTCACCCCAAATGACATCGACCTTATTCTTCTTGAGCAAGAAACCGACGCCGCCATTCAGTTGCCCCGACACGCCGCGCGAACGCTTGACGATATCGGCGATATCAAATCCCATCTTGCCTTCAAGCGAGAGGCCGTAATCCTTGGCAT
>CAIRGA010000178.1 GCA_903877935.1 uncultured Hyphomicrobiales bacterium | reverse complement strand
GCGCCTCCCGGCGCGCTTAACGATGCGAGCCGGGAGGCTCGCGGTCCGATATAAAGCGGCCCGTTCAAGCTGTTCAGCCCGTTCAATCTCAATGCCAAAGCCGTCCTTCTCCCTCAAGGAGAAGGATGGTTTCTATTTATAGCGCTTCAGTTCCCTCAATCTCGATCCCGAAGCCTGCCAACCCTACAAACGAGCGCGAGCTTGATGTGAGATTGACGATCGATTCAACACCCAGATCCTTCAAAATCTGCGCGCCGAGGCCGATTTCGCGCCATTGTTGTTGACGTACGGCGTCGGAGCCGTGATCCTCGCCCAATGCCTGAACCGGCACGCCGGAGGTGCCATCGCGCAGATAGACCAGCACGCCGCGCTCTTTCGCCGCAAATTTCTTCAAGGCTGCCGAGATGCTCTCGCCACCGCCGAACACATCGGCCAGAACATTGGCGCGGTGCAAGCGAGTGGGCACTGCTTTGCCATCGCCGATCTTGCCATGCACAAAGGCGAAATGGTGGACGGGATCAAACGGCGTGACAAAGGCATAGCCGGTGAGTTCGCCGATTTCCGTTTTAACCGGGAAGGTGGCGACGCGTTCGACGAGTTTTTCGCGCGATTGGCGATAGGCGATAAGGTCTGCGACTGAAATCCGCAAAATATTGTGCTTTTTGCCGAATTCGGTGATCTGGTCGCCGCGCATCACGGTGCCATCATCATTGGCCAATTCGCAGATCACGCCGACCGGCGGCAGCCCTGCGAGTTTGCACAAATCAACCGCGGCCTCCGTGTGGCCCGAACGCATCAACACGCCGCCATCTTTCGCAATCAGCGGGAAGACGTGGCCGGGGCGCACAAAATCATTCGCGCCCATATTGCCATTGGCCAAAGCGCGCACGGTGTTGGAGCGCTGCTCGGCCGAAATGCCGGTGGTGAGGCCGTGTTTAACGTCAACCGTTACCGTGAAAGCGGTGCCAAGCGGGGCATCGTTCGAGGCGACCATCGGGTTGAGGTGCAACCGCTTAGCTTCCGCCGAGGAGAGCGGCGCACAAACAATGCCGCAGCAATTACGGATGATGAAGGCCATCTTTTCCGTCGTGCAATGCGAGGCCGCGATGATGAGATCGCCTTCGTTTTCACGATCATCATCATCGGTGACAATCACGAGCGCGCCCTTGGCGAAGGCTTCAATCGCTTCAGAAACAGAATGGTGCATGACAGTCCTCACTAGGTTTGTACCGGAAACGGACAGGAAATCATTGGGGGTAACGGCGCCTTTGGTCTCGCGCGAGATCAACTCGGCGGTGTCGCGCGACAGCCAGGCATCATCTTGATTGCAAAGCTGGGTAATCGTGCCGGGCGACACACCAATGCGACGCGCGAAATCGACACGGCTGACAGCATTGGATTTGAGCCACTCGGCAAGTTTCATGGAGGGAGTTTAGCGCGAATGAAATTTAGTGCCAATGAAATTCGGCTTGCGCGGGTGCAAAATTCAGTTTGGCTGAATATTTGTTATTATTTCCCTCTCCTCTCGCGGGTTGAGCGATGGCCCAAAGGGCAAAAATGCGGAATGCATTTTTAATCGCGAAAGGTGGCCCGCGAAGCGGGTCGAGTGAGGGACTAGCGGTTAGCGTTAGGCCCTCATCCGTCATGCTCCGCATGACACCTTCTCCCTCAGGGAGAAGGAAGCGAGATTTTACCCCACCTGCCCGCGATGGCGCAAAAAGTGATCGGCCAGTACACAGGCCATCAT
>CAIRGA010000177.1 GCA_903877935.1 uncultured Hyphomicrobiales bacterium | reverse complement strand
GTTGCGTTAGATTCCTGAAACCGCCTTTTAAAAAAGGTGCGCTGCGGCCCAAAAGGGGAAAATGAGCGCGCAGCGCTAAGGAAGGGAGGTCGAACACAATTCAGGTGGAGGGCTTCCATGCCCATACAATGTCTTTAACCGTGACCGATTTTGGGATGAGACCTAAAGCAAGGAACCGATCCGCATTGCGTTGCTGTTCGGAAATCACCGCATCGCTGATCGGGCTGATGACAAATTCCGTGCGGTCGACCGCCTTTTGTTGGGATTCAAGGGCGATACCCGTTGCCTTGGATAAAATAGCCGTCACGTCCGAGTGATGACTTGCCGCCCATTGCGCCGTAATGGAAGCGGCTTGGTTGATTTGCGAGACAAGCTCAGGATTGGCTTTGGCGAAACTGCCATTGGCTAACAAAAATGAATTCTGTTCGACAATGCCTTTGGCAGGAGCCAGAACGCGTGTGCCCGGTTGGGCTTCAGCAACCGCATAGAACGGATCCCAAATGGTCCACGCATCGACCGCGCCTCTTGCAAAGGCCGCTGCACCATCCGCAGGCGTCAAATAAACTGGCTCAATATCCTTGTAAGAGAGGCCTGCCTTTTCAAGCGCAGCAATGGTTAGATTATGCGCCGATGACGCTTTGGCAAAACCCAGTTTCTTACCTTTTAAATCGGCCAGCGTTTTGATGGGTGAATCGTCTTTAACGAGGATGGCCGCACCGGCTCCGGCTGCTTCTTGAGCGGCGACGTAGACAATATTGGAACCTGCAGCTTGCGCGAAGATCGGGGGTGCATCGCCCGTATATCCGTAATCAATGCTGCCAATATTCAATGCTTCTAAAAGCGGCGGACCAAAAGAGAACTCGACCCACTTAACGGAGATGTTTTTCGCCTTGAAAAATTCATCCAGCTGGCCTGTTTCTTTAGCTAAATAAAGCAGACCATTTTTTTGATAGCCGATGCGAATTTCTTTTGTTGCCGATTGCGCAAACAGAGACGCAGGCGAAAGGGCTACGGCAGCAAGCGAAGTGACTAACGCGGCTTTGAGAAAGGAACGCTTACCAAGGGTGTTTGGTGTTTTTGAAGTAGACATGAAGAAAAACCTTTTCGAAAGAATGGGCTTCTGCGTTGGCGACCGAATGCCAAATTTTGAATGCAACTCGGCGATGCCTTAAACGACAGGAGCAGGAAGAAAGGGGTGATCGAGATCCGGTTATCGCCCCGGGTGGCGGGTCCTCATTATGGACAACAACGACGCGACATCATGGTACTTCTCCTTCGCTATGGAGCCCACGAAATCGCCGGAACATTCCGGTTCGTGGCGCTTTAGCATTTGGTGACGCGGTGCAAGCTGCATGGGTCAAATCCCGCGGTGCTGTCGCGGAATGCGGCAGCAACAGGCGGAATGTGCGAAAGCCCGGCGTGATTGTCAAGCTCGAAGTCGTGGTATCGCATTAAATACGATTTTCAGAAGTCAATTAGGAATCTTCGCCAGGGCGGCGCCTTCGGCTGGAAAGTTTGTTCATCATATGTTCTAGTCTACGCATGCCCGACGCGCCCCCTCGACCCCCGGCCGGCCCCCCGCCGCATCTGCGCGGCGCCATGGACCGCTACCGCCTCCTGCTCGCCCGCGGCTGCGACGCGGAGACTGCGCTG
>CAIRGA010000176.1 GCA_903877935.1 uncultured Hyphomicrobiales bacterium | reverse complement strand
TTGCGCAATATCGGCGAGCATCTCACCCTTGACGGCGACAAGCCTGAAATCGGTTTGCACGAAGGCGGTTATCTCTATCTCGAGACAACCCCCGGCGCGCCCGTGCTCACCGAAACGCAAAAGCTGCAAACGGGTCTTGGTGCCGATATTGTGCTGTTCGATCCCGAGGGCCTTAAAGCGCAATTCCCCTGGCTGATGGTAGACGATATCGCCGCCGGTGCGTGGGGCAGATCAGGCGAAGGCTGGTTTGACGGTTGGGGTCTGATGCAGGCCTTCCGCAAAAACGCCCGGCATCATGGCGTGACCTATATCGACGGCGAAGTGACAGGCATCGAGCGGGATGGCGAAACCATTACAGCGGTCGTGTTGAAAGACGGCACACGCATCGCCTGCGGTGCGGTGTTAAACGCCGCTGGCGCTTCCGGAGGCCGCGAGCTTGCTGCAATGGCCGGCATCGATATTCCCGTGCACGCCAAGAAGCGTTGTGTCTTCTCCTTCACCTGCAAAGGTGATGTGCCGAACGCGCCACTTTTAATCGACACATCGGGCACATGGTTCAGGCCCGAAGGTCAGCGCACGTCCGACGGACAAATGTTCATCTGCGGCGGCTCGCCGGGCGAGCAGGATCCGGATTCACAAGAATTCGAGGTCAATTGGTCGCTGTTTGAAGAACTCTACTGGCCAGCGCTGGCAGCCCGCGTTCCAGCGTTCGAAGCCATCAAACAAGGCCGCGCTTGGGCAGGCCATTACGACATGTGCGAACTCGACCACAACGCGATTATAGGTCGCGCGGTCGGCTATAAAAACTTCTATCTCGCCAATGGTTTTTCCGGCCACGGTTTACAACAAAGCCCTGCTGTCGGACGTGGTTTAGCCGAGCTGATGATCCATGGTAAATACCAAACCTTAGACATCAGCGATTTAGGCCATGAGCGCATCGTGGAAAATAGGCCGCTGCTAGAAAAGAATGTGATCTAAACCGGACGCCACTTTTGGACCGCGCGGCTCCTGCCGCGCAGAGAATGCGAGCCGGGAGGCTCGCGGTCCGGTATTTTCCTCATTGTGGAAAAATAGGGAGCTGCTAGAAAAGAATGCGATCTAAACCAGACGCCACCTTTTGGACCGCGCGGCTCCTGCCGCGCAGAGAATGCGAGCCGGGAGGCTCGCGGTCCGGTATTTTCCTCATGGTGAGCCGGAAGCGCGAAGCGCTTGCGTGTCGAGTGGTGAGCGTGTCGAACCACGTCCTTCGACTCACGGCTGCGCCGTGGCTCAGGATGAGGGATGTTGTTGTTGCCGATTGCCGCAATATTACCCCTCCAAATCCGTCAATCTTGGCGGATTTGATCCCTTTTGCGTGCAAGTAAAAGCCGAAGCCTGCACGGCAAAAGAAAGCCAGCGTTCAATGGCGCTTTGCGTCCATGGTGCGTGGTTCTTGCCCAAAGCCCCGTCGCGATCCATCACGAACAAGAGCGACGACATCAAACTATCGCCCGCACCCACCGTATCCTGAACCGCAATTTTCGGAGCCGGAATTGCAAGATGGCCTGACGCCGTAAACGCCTCTGCGCCATTCCCGCCGCGTGTTAAAATCGCAAGCTTGGGGCCTTGGTTGAGCCATACCTGCATCGCGTCGCGCGGGGCGAGATCGGGATACAACCAATCCATATCTTCCTCGCTCGCCTTCACAAGATCGACGAGGCCCACGAGCCGCTCCACATCCGCACGCGCCTTTGCCTTGTCGGGCGTGATCATCGGACGGATATTCGGGTCATAACTCGTCGTGCGATGGCCCTTGGCCTGTTGCATCGCGTGAAGGACAGCGCCCGACATGGGCGGCACCAACGTTGAAAATGATCCGGCATGAATATGCCGTAAATCATCCGGCCAGTTTTCAGGTAAAGCAGGCGGCGTATCAAACGCCGTGCCTGCAATCGTGAAGGTATAGCGCGGCCCGCTCTCTGCCGTGCCTTCCTCGACCAGAGCCGTCGGGCTTTGCGCATCCGAAAACGCCATATAGGATAAATCAACGCCGTCCGATTCAAGCGCGGACTTAAAACGCTGCCCGTCTTTATCAGTAGAAAGCGAGCTCGCAATCGCCACTTTGGCGCCTAAGCGACCAAGACCAATCGCGACATTATAGGGCGAGCCGCCCAGCACCGACTCGCGGCCTTCAGGGCCAGGCACCAGATCAACCAGCGCCTCGCCCATGACCAGAATATGCGAACTCATGGATTAACCCGCGAATGTGTAGGCCGTCTTCACAGTGGTGAAGAATTCCTTGGCATAGGAACCCTGCTCGCGTGAGCCATAGCTCGAGCCTTTACGGCCACCAAATGGCACATGGTAATCAACACCAGCCGTTGGCAGATTGACCATCACCATACCCGCTTCCGAATTACGCTTGAAATGCGTCGCATATTTCAGGCTCGACGTGCAGATACCCGCCGAGAGGCCGAATTCCGTGTCATTCGAAATCGCGAGCGCATCCTCATAGCTCTTGGCTTTGATGACAACGCCAACGGGTCCGAAAATCTCTTCGCGTGCAATACGCATCGAATTATCAACGCCCGTAAACAATGCTGGCTGCAAATAGAAGCCGGGCGTTTCGCGGTTCAAGAGCTCGCCACCCCACGTCAGCGTCGCGCCTTCCTTCTGGCCAAGCGCGATATAGGACAAATCCTGATCCAACTGGCTCTGATCCACCACAGGGCCAATATGCGTGCCAGCCTTCAAAGCATTGTCAACCGAGAGGCCTTTGAGCCGCTCTGAAAGCGCCGCAACAAAGGCATCATGAATGCCTTCCTCAACGATCAAACGCGAGGACGCGGTGCAGCGCTGTCCCGTCGAGAAGAACGCGCCGTTAACCGCCGCTTCAACCGCCGTCTTGAGGTCCGCATCGTTCAACACTACGAGCGGATTTTTGCCGCCCATTTCCAACTGCATTTTCTTCATCGGCGAGGATGCAATGGCTGCTTCCGCAACCTTGCGGCCCGTACCCACCGAACCCGTAAACGTAATTGCATTAACATCCTTGTGATTGAGGATCGTCTGACCCACTTCCGAGCCGCGACCCATCACAAGGTTCAACACACCCTTCGGCAATCCGGCGCGGTTTAAAATATCAACAATCGCCCATGCCGAGCCGGGCACAAGATCGGCAGGCTTGAACACAATCGTATTGCCATGCGCGAGTGCCGGCGCAATCTTCCACGCCGGAATGGCGATCGGGAAATTCCAAGGTGTGATCATGCCAATCACGCCCACCGCTTCGCGCGTCATCTCAACGCCCACACCCGGACGCACGCTCGGCACGATTTCACCCATCAAGCGGAGCGCCTCACCGGCAAAAAACGCGAAAATCTGCCCCGCGCGCGTTGCCTCGCCGATCCCCTCAGGCAGTGTCTTGCCTTCTTCGCGCGAAAGCAGGCGACCAAGCTCATCCTTACGCGCGAGAATTTCATCCGAAGCCTTTTTCAAGATTTCATAGCGCTCTTGCGGCGTGGTACGCGACCAAGCCGGAAACGCCGCTTTCGCCGCAGCAATCGCCAGTTCAGCCTGCTCTTTGGACGCGCGGGCGAAATGGCCCACCACATCATTGGTGTCGGATGGGTTCACATTGATCGAGACGGAAGCGCCGTCGACCCATTCGCCAGCGATGAGGTTTTTGAAATGTTCGGTCATGAGTCGGTATCCTTAAAAAACACGTGAAAAAAAGTTGGGTGTTCGATAGCAGATTTTTGTTAGGTGAACAGCTAGATCAGCCCGCGCTTCGCCAGATTCCGCATCAGATGCGACGCCCCAAACGTCCAAGGCGGGCAATCATAGGCCGATTTCATCCGGCTCACGATAGAGCCCAGTTTCGGCGTATGCACGGTGACAATATCCCCCATTTTATGCGTAAAGCCCTTGCCCGGCGCATCCCGGTCCTTGATCGGCGAATACATTGTGCCGGTATAGAGCACCGCCCCGTCGGGATATTGGTGGTGTTTACCCAGCATTTGCGCGGATAAATCCGCAAGATCACGGCTAATTTTGGCAAGCGAGGACGAGCCTTCCAGCGCAAAGCCATCGGGCCCTTCAACGCGCAAGGTCACAACCGCCGTCCGCAAATCATCGAGCGTGAAAGCGCCGTCGAAGAAGCGGATAAAAGGCCCCGTCACCGCAGACGCGTTATTGTCCTTCGCCTTGCCGAGCAGCAGCGCCGAGCGGCCTTCGACATCGCGCAAATTCACGTCATTGCCGAGCATCCCGCCCACAATCTTGCCGGTGGAAGCAACCACAATGACCACTTCCGGCTCTGGATTGTTCCAGGTCGACATCGGGTGCAAACCTGCATCCGCGCCTGTTCCGACCGCTGACAGGGGCGGAGCCTTGGTGAAGATTTCAGCATCCGGCCCGATACCCACTTCGAGATATTGGCTCCACGCGCCTTGGGCGATCAAAACGTCCTTAAGTTTCATGGCGTCCGGCGAGCCGGGCTTTAATTTCGAAAGATCATCACCGATCAGCGCGGTAATTTCCGTGCGTAATTTGGCAGCTGCCTGAAAATCACCGCGCGCTTTTTCCTCAATCACGCGTTCCAGCATGGAAACGGCGAAGGTCACGCCTGCCGCTTTGATGGCCTGCAAATCATTGGGCGCGATGAGCCAAGGCTTGGATGCATCGCGATGATCGGGGGGCGTATTGGCCAAAATTGCCTCAAGCGACCCGATTTTCTCGCCCTTGGCAGCCTTAAGGCTGGCTGCCGGATCAGCCGTTTCGCACAGATCCCGCATGGTCGGAAAGTCCGAGGAGACATCGAAAACCCCATCCGCGCGGATGGCGACAACCGCCGGACCTTCCACATCCGGACGCCATACCCGCCCCGCGAGCACGCCGGCATAGCCGTCATCCGGCAGGGTTGTTTCAGGCTTTAGCGTAATAGCGGTCATGGCGATCGTCTCCCTCAAATCAATTTTTATTCGCCACCGACAATCGCGATTTTTTGCTCTGACGCAAGACATGAGCAGCTATGCAGCCAAGTGAAGCTAGAAAACCTTGCGAAATTATTCCGCTTCGGACACGATGCATCGCGGGCTCACAATTAAAAACCAATTGGCCGCAAAAATTTCGGAGAACGCCATGAACGCCCCTGTTGCTAATGCCCCCCGTTTTGTCCGGTTGAATGCGGCCGATACCGTTGTGACCGCCGTCGATCCGATTGAGTCCGGTGCCGTCATTCATGGTGCAACCGCCAAAGTCCGCGTGCCACGCGGCCACAAAATGGCGATCACCGGAATGGCGCCAGGCGCGCCGGTCATCAAATTCGGCCAGATCATCGGCTTCTCGGAAAAAGGCATCGAGCCCGGCGAATGGGTGCATGAGCACAATGTTGTGATGCATGATTTCGAGCGCGATTATCGCTTCGCCGAAGATGCGCGCAACGAGGAAATTTTACCCGTCAGCCAACAGGCAACCTTCGAAGGCTTTCGCCGCGCCAATGGCTCGGTCGGCACCCGCAATTACATCGCGATTCTCACCTCGGTAAATTGCTCGGCCTCGGTCGCCCGCTTTATCGCGGAGGAGATCAACCGCTCGGACTTCCTCAAAGATTATCCCTCCATTGATGGCGTCATCCCGCTCGTGCAAGGCGGTGGTTGCGCCATCGACGTGAAGGGCGAGGGCTATGAGGTCTTGAAACGCACGCAATGGGGCTACGCCACCAACCCGAATGTAGCAGGCGTCTTGATGGTAGGCCTTGGCTGCGAAGGCTTCCAGATCGGCCGCTGGAAAGAAGCGTACAACATCGTCGAAAGCGACACGTTCCGCACCATGACCATTCAGGAAACAGGCGGCACGAAAAAGACCGTGGCCGCCGGTGTGGATGCGGTGAAAACCATGTTCCCGATAGCTGCCAAAGCGAAGCGTGAAACGGTGCCCGCCTCCGAACTCATGCTCGCGCTACAATGCGGCGGCTCGGACGGGTATTCCGGCATCACGGCCAACCCGGCGCTTGGTGCGGCGGTTGATGAACTCGTCCGCCATGGCGGCACGGCCATTCTCTCCGAGACGCCGGAAATTTACGGTGCCGAACATCTCCTCACGCGTCGCGCGGCCAACAAAGCCATCGGCGAAAAACTCGTCGAGCGCATCCATTGGTGGGAGGATTACACCGCGCGCAACAAGATGCAGATGAACAACAACCCGTCGCCGGGCAACAAGCTCGGTGGCCTCACCACGATTCTGGAAAAGTCTCTCGGTGCCGCCGCCAAAGGCGGCACAACCACGCTCACCGGCGTCTATGAATATGCCGAAAAGGTCGACGCCAAAGGCTTCGTGTTCATGGATACCCCCGGCTACGACCCCGTCTCCGCAACCGGCCAAGTCGCAGGCGGCGCGAATATCCTCTGCTTCACCACCGGCCGCGGTTCGGCCTATGGCTGCAAGCCGACCCCCTCCATCAAACTCGCCACCAATTCCGAAGTCTACCGCAAGATGACCGACGACATGGACATCAATTGCGGTGATATTTTGGATGGTGTGTCGATTGAGGAAAAGGGCAAGGAAATCTTCGCGAAGGTGTTGGAAGTTGCTTCCGGCACGCGGTCAAAATCCGAAGAATTGGGCTATGGCGACGCTGAGTTCGTGCCTTGGACGATAGGGGCTACGATGTGAGGGGGGCATCACGTCTTTCTTGACAAAACTACGGATAAGCCGTATCTAAATGCAAGATGATGATTTTGAATGGGACGATGCAAAGGCGGCGTCCAACCTTGAAAAACATAAGGTCAGTTTTGATGCTGCCCGGCATGTTTTTGCAGACGTGTTTGCCTTCGAGCAGATTGACGAACGATATGTTTACAGAGAGCCGCGCTATACGATCATCGGCATGGTGGAAAACCGACTTTTAATGGTGGTCTATACCGAAAAAGAGGGAAGAATTCGCCTCATTTCCGCACGCGCGCCCGAACCGTTTGAAAGACGCAGATATCATGAGCACAACACCCGATAAGACAATCCATGACTGGACCCGTTTTGATGCGATGACCGAGGCCGAGCGCCACGCCGCCGCATTGAGCGATCCCGATAATCCGCCTCTGACGGAGGAGGATTTTAACCGGATGAAGCGCACGCCTCAGGTGAAGATCATTCGTCGCGCGCTTCGTTTGTCGCAGGAGGAATTTTCCGGACGCTTTCACATCCCGCTCGGTACGCTGCGCGATTGGGAACAAGGCCGCAAGGAACCCGACACCGCAGCGCGCGCCTATCTCAAAGTGATTGGCCGCAACCCGCAAGCGGTTATGGAAGCGTTGCAGGCAGTTCCTACCTGACCATGCGTCTTCTCATTCAGCGCGATGGAATGGTACTCGTCTGCGAACATGGCGAGCCGGATCGTGAGCTTAATAAAGATGATCCGTTGGCACTTGCGAGTGCGTTTCGCGCGATTGTCGCGTTTGAAGAAGGTCTGACCAGCGCCCAACTTTTTGGTGCGCTCGCGCCATGGGCGGCTTTGCTATCGCGCGCGGCATGGATCGATTTTGATGCATGGCTTGCCAGCGTGACGCCCACCCCCTTGCGTCTTGTTGATGCTTCTTATCGGTCAGGCGATGAAGAACCGCTTCTCGATGCGGTCGTGATCCATGCTGTGTTGACTACGCACCAGCAGAGCGACATCACGTCAGCACCAGCTTCACTAGCAATTAACTGGCAGACATCAGGACGGTATGCGACGCCACAATCAAACGATTTTGGCGGGGAAGACCGCTTTTGCTCGCTGTCCCTTTCGCCGCCCGAGCGTTGGGCGTATCTCCCTCTGATCATCGATCCTACGACGATGATCGATGATCTCAACGCGTTTTTTGGGGTTACGGTGCAGCCGCTGTTGATGATTGAGCCGACATTCTTTGAAACAGTGGTACTCGGCTTTCTCGACGATGTGTCGTTTCACGGCACCCCGTCTGATCTTGCCCGCGTTTGGGATGAGATGTCCGAGCAAATTGCGGCAATCAAAGATGGTGAAGCCGTTTTAGGCGAAGAGTCACGTAACATAGATAAATAAAAAAGTGACCATTCTTCAATATCCCGCCTCTTTTTGGTGGCGGAAAGCAAGAAGAATGACCGCATCTTTCGTCATATCCGTCCGATAAAGCACTACATATCCCGAAGCTCCAAACGGAATAAGCCATTCTCTTAGCTCGGTTTCGTTGTTAACCTTTCGCCCGATATCCGGATACTGTGCCATGCGCGTCAGTTGTTGCTTGATCACACGTGCTGCGCGGGCCGAGGCATCCGGGTTTTTGGATTGTAAAAAGGCCCTACACCGTTCAAGACCCATTCGGGCCGCGTCTGTTACAATCAGCCATGGCAAACAGGAGCCTCATCCTCATTGGGTCCGCCCCAGTGATCAAGCCACTCAAAGAGCTCGTCCCCGGTCAAATGCTGTTCGGATGCTTGAAACATCTCCCATGAGGTCTCAGCCTCTTTGAGAAAGACCTGTTTGCGGTCCTCGCGATCCACATAATCGCGGATCGCCTCTCGCATCACTGCTTGGGGCGATATCTGACGGGCATTGGCCAGAGCGTTAACCCGCTCCTCCAGTTGGTCGTCGATGGTCAAGGATGATTCCATTTAATCCGCCTCCCTATCGGAACTAAATTATCACGGCGCTCCTTAATCGTGCAATCCCTCTCACTTCCCCACCCCGTTCAACGCGCTCGCCAGCGCAAAGTCGTCTTTGCCCGATTTTTGCGCAATCGTGTTGAGCGGATCACTCGTATTCGCCGCCGTAAATCCAGCGGCTTTCAGCAGCTCGACGAGCTTATCCGTGCTCACACCAAAGAGCGGGGCAATTTGATCGGCGCTGTTTCCGGTGATCGTATGGACGAGGGCGAATTGCGGTGGGCCATCTGGGCGGCTGGTGCTGCCTGTCGGGATTACAAAGACCAGCGCCGCCAAAAGCGAGACGCCGACCGCCACGGCAAAAGCAGGCTTTTTGAAGTAAAGCTTCATAGGCTTCCAGTTGCGCCAGAGATGCAAGACAAACGGGACAATCAGCACCATGCTGAGCCATTCATGCATGCCGCGAAACGCTCCCGTGCCAACATGCACAAACAAGGCGACGCCTGAGACGAGGGAAATGATAAAGAGACCCGTAATCAACGGGGTGGCATAACGCTGCAATAGGCTTGGCATAAGACGCTCCATCGGATTGAAACAGGGATCAATGCCTCAAAGTTTCGATCCAATGGCCAAGACAATCAAATTAATTTTTTGCAATGCAGCATTAATGTTGCGGTGCAGCAAATCGACGGCTAACCGCGCCGTACCCCCTCACCGCGTCGCCATATACCCTGCCACCAGCAACTCGGCCGTCGCCGGATTACACGCCATCGGGATATCATACACAAGGGCCAACCGGGTGAGTGCTTTCACGTCCACGTCGTGCGGATGGGGCGATAAAGGATCGACGAAAAACACCAGCCCGTCGATTTTACCCTCCGCAATCAAAGCCCCGATTTGCTGGTCGCCCCCTAAAGGTCCGCTTTTCATGCGTTCGATTGTGAGTTCCGGGCAACGCTCCAAAATGCGCGTACCGGTCGTACCGGTCGCTACAATATCGCACAGAGCTAGATTGTCGCGGTGCTTATCGGCCCAATCGACCATGCGGTTTTTCATCTGATCATGGGCGATCAGGGCGAGCTTGAAGCGGGCCATAGCGGTGTGTCCTTTCCGAATTCATCCACCTTACCATAAAGTCCCAATACAATTTTCGAAAGCATCCCCATCAACGGTACAACCGCTGAAAAAATTGACTTCACGGTCCGTCTACGCCGTGCCATGTTTAAAGCCAGGCATCCCAATCGGGTTGCACGATTGTTAAAAAGGGGATTTTCCATGCGCTCATTTATTCTTGGCGCGATGATGACGGCGGGCCTCACGCTCGCTGCACACGCCGACACCATTAAGCCAGCGATTGTTTATGATCTTGGCGGTAAATTCGATAAATCCTTCAATGAAGGAGTCTTCCACGGTGCCGAAGCATTCCAGAAGTCCTCGGGCGTCGAGTTTCGTGATTTCGAAATCCAGAACGACGCGCAGCGCGAGCAAGCCTTACGCCGCTTTGCGAAAGACGGCTTTTCGCCGATTCTAGCCGTTGGCTTTAGCCAAGCCTCGGCGGTTGAAAAGGTCGCTAAAGAATTCCCCGACACGAAATTCTCGATCATCGATATGGTCGTTGATGCACCAAATGTGCAGTCCATCGTGTTCAAAGAACAGGAAGGCTCCTTCCTCGTCGGTCTTTTGGCTGCAAAAGCTTCAAAGACGGGTAAGGTCGGCTTCGTCGGCGGCATGGATATTCCGCTGATCCGCCGCTTTGCTTGCGGTTATGTGCAAGGCGTTAAATACGCCAATCCAAAAGACGAAGTGCTGCAGAACATGACGGGCACCACGGGCGCGGCATGGAATGACCCTGTGAAGGGTGCCGAACTTGCGAAATCCCAAATCGATCGCGGCGCCGATGTTGTGTATCACGCCGCAGGCGGCACGGGCGTTGGCGTCCTTCGGGCCACGGCCGACGCAGGCAAGCTTGGCATCGGCGTGGATTCGAACCAAAACGGTATGCATCCTGGCAAGATTCTCACCTCGATGTTGAAGCGCGTGGACAATGCAACGATCGCTTCGTTCCAAGCCGCGAAAGATGGCACCTGGAAGCCAGGCATCAGTGTTTTGGGCCTCAAAGAAAATGGCGTCGGCTGGGCGTTGGATGACAACAACAAGGCGCTCGTCACGGCTGATATGAAATCGGCAGTTGATGCCGCAACCGCTGATATCGCGTCGGGCAAAATCACCGTTCACGATTATATGTCGGACAGCAAGTGCCCCGACTAACACATACAATGGCGGGACACGCTCCCGCCATTACCTTGTCGGACATCGATAAACGCTTCGGTGAGGTTCGCGCCAACAAAAACGTGAACCTCACCGTCGCAAGCTGCTCCGTGCACGGAATCGTCGGCGAAAACGGCGCGGGTAAATCGACCTTGATGTCGATTCTGTACGGTTTTTACGAAGCCGATCGTGGCACCATCCACATTCACGGTCGAGAAGTCCGCATCCGCTCCCCGAAAGAGGCCATCGCGGTCGGCATCGGTATGGTGCATCAGCATTTTATGCTCGTTGAACCCTTGAGCGTGATCGATAATGTCATGCTGGGCGCGGAGGGCGGTGCTTTGATCGCCAAGGGCGAAGCGCAGATGCGCGCGGCCCTTGCCAAACTCGCCGAAGTTTACGGCTTGGTGATTGATCCCGATGCAATCGTCGGCGATCTTCCGGTAGGCCTGCAGCAACGCGTCGAAATTTTAAAAGCCCTCGTCCGCGGTGCAGATATTCTCATTCTTGATGAGCCCACCGCCGTGCTGACGCCTGATGAAGCAGAGCAGCTTTTTGTTCTCCTTCGTACGCTCGCTGCTCAAGGCAAAACCGTGATCCTCATCACGCATAAGCTCAACGAGATCATGGCCGTTACCGATCACGTCTCGGTGATGCGCCGTGGCGAAATGGTGGCAACGCTCGAAACGGCAAAAACCTCGCCCGCGCAATTGGCCGATCAGATGGTTGGTCGTCACGTCTTGCTCGATGTCACAAAAGGTCCTGCGAAACTGGGGCCTCTGCGGTTAAGCGTTGAACATTTGGTAATCCGCGATGCCCATGCTTCGCTGCGTGTTAAAGATATTTCGTTCCAATTGCGCGCAGGTGAAATTTTAGGGCTCGCCGGTGTGGCAGGCAATGGTCAGAGCGAAGTTTTGGAAGCGCTCGCAGGCATCATCACGCCAACGCTCGGCCGCATCATGCTCGACGGCCAAGACCTTCTCACCCTCGCTCCAACGCCTGCCGAGCGGCGCGAACAGGGCGTCCTGCATATCCCAGAAGACCGCCAACGCATGGGCCTCGTGCCAGCGTTTAGCGCGGCGGAGAGCATGATTTTGGGTTTCCAGTCGGACGATGCATTTGGTACAGGCCCCTTGCTCTCAACCGCTGCTATCAAAGCCCATACCGCCAGAGAAATGGATCTTTACGATATCCGTCCGCGCGACGCTTCGCTAAAGACCGCAAAATTTTCCGGCGGTAATCAGCAAAAAATCGTACTTGCGCGGGAGATTGAACACTATCCGAAAGTACTTCTTGTCGGTCAGCCTACGCGCGGGGTCGATGTCGGTGCCATCGAGTTCATCCATAAGCGCTTGATTGCGTTGCGCGATGCAGGCGTCGCCATTCTGCTCGTCTCCGTCGAGCTTGATGAAATCATGAGCCTGTCGGACCGCATCATCGTGATGTGCGGTGGTGTCATCACGGGCGAGCGCACGCCAGAGACAACCAATGACCGCGACCTCGGTCTGCTGATGGCGGGCGTCACGGAGCGTGCCGCATGAGCACGCCGATTGAACTTCCAAAATGGGCTGATGTCAGCCTTGTGCCGATCCTCGCGGTAGTCGTCGCGTTTCTCGTCGCGGGCCTTGTGGTGCTTGGTATTGGCGAGAACCCCGTTAAAGCAACATTGTTGTTGCTCAAAGGCGCGTTAGGCTCCGGCGAGGGCATTGGCTACACGCTCTATTACGCCACGAATTTCATCTTCACAGGCCTAGCCGTCGCCATCGCTTTTCATGCGGGGCTTTTCAACATCGGTGGCGAAGGTCAAGCTACGATGGGCGGTTTGGGCGCGGCCTTGATCTGCCTGAGACTTGACTTTCTCCCGTGGTACATCGTCTTGCCGCTCGCCATATTAGGCGCAATGGCGATGGGCGCTTTATGGGCGTTTATCCCGGGCTATCTGCAAGTCAAACGCGGTAGCCATGTGGTCATCACCACGATCATGTTTAATTTTTTAGCGGCAACTTTGGTTGTCTATCTGCTCGTCAACGTCATCGGAAAACCGGGCTCCATGTCGCCGGAAACACGCGTGTTTGCTGCTTCCGCGCATTTACCTTACCTGCACGAAGCTTTGGCGTATTTCGGAATTAAAATTCCAAAATCACCGCTCAATCTTTCCTTCGTTTTGGCCCTCATTGCTTCCGCCTTTGTGTGGGTTCTCGTCTGGCACACCAAGCTCGGCTACGCGATCCGAACCGTTGGCCATAGCCCGACGGCTGCCACCTATGCCGGTATTTCGATAGGCCGTATTACGCTCATCACTATGGCCATCTCGGGCGCTCTGGCAGGCATGCTCGCGGTCAATGAAATTTTGGGCGTGCAAGGCCGTTTGCTGCTCGAATTTTCTTCCGGCTACGGCTTTATCGGCATAGCGGTTGCGTTGATGGGTAGAGCCCATCCCGTCGGCATCGTTTTGGCCTCGATCCTCTTCGGTATACTCTATCAGGGCGGCACCGAACTTTCCTTCGAAATGCCACGCGTCACCCGCGATATGATCGTTGCCATTTCCGGCCTCGTCATCCTCTTTGCAGGCGCTTTGGACGGCTTGATCCGTAGACCCGTTGCCGGCGTCTTCGCCCGCCTCCTGAAAAGCGGGGCATAGAGATATGGAAATCTACGCCACACTCATCGCCATTCTCGAATCAGGTTTAAGGCTCTGCGTGCCTTTGGTGTATGCCTGTCTCGCAGGGCTTTGGTCCGAGCGCTCCGGTGTGGTCGATATCGGGCTCGAAGGTAAAATGCTGGTTGCAGCCTTTGCATCCGCCGCCGCAGCGGGCGCCACCAACAGCGCACTCATCGGATTAGGCGCAGGCATTATCGCGTCCATCGGCTTTGCACTGATCCATGGCTTTGCGGCGATCAGCCAACGCGGCAATCAAATCGTCTCGGGCGTCGCCATCAATATGCTGGCGGCAGGCCTCACCGCTCTTGTCGGCAATGCTTGGTATGCTCAAGGGGGCCGCACGCCACCCCTTGAAGGCGATGCACGTTTTCAGCCGCTTATATGGCCGGGCGCTGATGCCATTGATCACATCCCGATCATCGGACCCATTTACGCGCATCTTATTTCCGGCCATTCCGCGCTTGCCTATTGCGCGCTCGTCGCAACAATCGCGAGCGCCTTTGTGCTTCGCCGCACGCGTTTCGGGTTACGCATCCGCGCGGTGGGTGAAAATCCCGCGGCGGTCGATACCGCAGGCGTTTCCGTCACACGCCTTCGCTATTCGGCGGTGATCATCGCAGGCATTTTATGCGGCTTTGCAGGTTCCTATTTGGCGCTGGGCCAAGCCGCAGGGTTCTTGACCAATATGACAGCGGGTAAAGGCTTTATCGCGCTTGCCGCTTTGATCTTCGCCAAATGGCGTGCTTGGCCCGCGATGTGGGCGTGCTTCCTCTTTGGTCTTTTGGATGCCATCGCCATTCGCTTGCAAGGCGTTATCGTTCCGGCCATCGGCCAAATCCCCGTACAAGCCATTCAGGCTTTGCCCTATCTGATGACGGTTATTTTGCTCGCAGGCTTTATCGGCAAAGCCATCCCGCCCAAAGCCTCGGGTCTGCCTTATATCAAGGGTCGTTGAAAATGACCCTTGATATTCTGTACAAACATTTCTTATCCCTTGATAAAAAAGAAATGTTTGTTTTTTCAATCGCCTGATGCGGGAGCATCTTAGGCGATTGGTATAAAGTGAAAGAACGCTGATGGATGCCACGCTTAAAGTCCTGTTTGATGCTGCTGATCATGCGGCGGCATATGCCTATGCGCCTTATTCAAACTTTTCGGTAGGTGCTGCGATCCGCACACCATCTGGCCACATCATCGCAGGTTGCAATGTCGAAAACGCCGCCTATCCCGCAGGCACCTGCGCCGAGGCAGGTGCGATTGCCGCCATGGTCGCAACAGGCGAAACCAAAATCAGCGACATCGCGATTGTCGGGCTAAAGAGCAACCCGTGTTACCCTTGCGGCGCATGCCGCCAACGCATTTTTGAGTTTTCAGACGCCACAACCCGTGTTCATCTGCGCAATAGTGCAACGGGTGAAGCGATCACGCATTCCATTGATGCGTTGCTACCGAACGCTTTTGGTCCACGGGATTTAGGCGTGGTCTAATAAACAAGATATAGGACTTCCTTCTCCTTGAAGGAGAAGGTGTCTGCGGAGCAGACGGATGAGGTTCTAATGGTGTTTGATGATACACTAAGCTTTGTTCAAGGATAATATTGTACCTATGCTTCAAACATCAGACCCTCATCCGTCGCCTCCGGCGACACCTTCCCCCTCAGGGGGAAGGATCTTATACCTATATTGACACCAC